>NZ_JAAXYC010000295.1 GCF_018619185.1 Streptomyces sp. McG3
GCCAACCCCCGCGCCCCACACGGCGCGACCCCACCTGCCCGGCCAGAATCACACCCCGTGCATTCCGGCCGGGCAGTGCCATATCCCCATCAAAGAACGTCAGTTGACCAACACACTCGGTCAACTTCCTTGACGTCACAGCGTGTTCCGTGAGCCACTCAGCAGCCACATCAGTCCCGCGGCCCCGCCGACCCGAGCACCGATGTAACACTGCGTAACGTGCAGGCAATGCGGAATCCAGCCGCACACCCCGGCCGCGGACACCCGGGGATCTTCGCCGCGCCCACCGCGACCATCGAACCGCGTCAGCACCAAGATCACCCCAAGCCCCTTAGCAGAGCTGCGCGTTCTCACCATGTGGTCCTTTCGCACTCCAGGCGAAACCGTCACATGTCCTCACAGGAACCTCAAGCCTTGCTCAAGGGCATAACAAGAGAGTCACATCCACCGCCGACCGGTCCCGATGGCCCCCGGCTGCGCTTAGAGTCACCGCCAGTCACCGCGCCGCCGGGCGCGTCTGCTGCACGGCCCTGTACCAACCCAGTACGGCCCGGCGATCGTCACGGCACCTCAAGCAGAGGAGGCCGCGCCAGGGAAAGGACTTTTCGTGCGACACCGTTCTTTGCTCACACTCACCGCAGTGCTCACCACCGGAGCACTCACCCTCACCGCCTGCGGTTCGCGCGACGACAGCAAGAGCAGCAGCGGCGACGGAGGCAACCAGACGGTCGTCATCGGCCTCGACGCCCCGCTCACCGGCGACCTGTCCGCCCTCGGCCTCGGCATCAAGAACTCCGCCGAGCTCGCCGTCAAGACGGCGAACAAGGACAAGACCGTCCCCGGCGTCACCTTCAAGCTGGAGGCGCTCGACGACCAGGCCCAGCCCTCCGTCGGCCAGCAGAACGCCGTCAAGCTCATAGGCACCGACGAGGTCCTCGGTGTCGTCGGCCCGCTGAACTCCGGCGTCGCCCAGTCGATGCAGAAGCCGCTCAACGACGCCAAGCTGACCCAGGTCTCCCCCGCCAACACCGGCACGGAGCTGACCCAGGGCAACAACTGGAAGACCGGCGACAAGAAGCGCCCGTACGCGTCCTACTTCCGCACCGCCACCACGGACCAGATCCAGGGCGCCTTCGCGGCCAAGTACCTCTTCGAGACCGCGAAGATCAAGGACGTCTACCTCATCGACGACCAGAAGCCCTACGGCGCCGGTCTCGCCGCCTCCTTCAAGGCGAAGTTCACCGAGCTCGGCGGCAAGATCGTCGGCAGCGACCACGTGAACCCCGAGGACCGCGACTTCAACTCCGTCGCCACCAAGGTCAAGAGCTCCAAGGCCAAGGCCGTCTACTACGGCGGCGAGTACCCCGCCGGCGCCCCGCTGAGCCAGCAGATCAAGGACAGCGTCAAGATCCCCTTCATGGGCGGCGACGGCATGTACAGCGCCGACTTCATCTCCCTCAACAAGAAGGCCGAAGGCGACATCGCCACCTCCGTCGGCAAGCCCGTCGAGGAGCTGGAGTCCGCCAAGAAGTTCATCGCGGACTACAAGACCGCCGGCTACAAGGACGCCTACGAGGCCTACGGCGGCGGCACCTACGACGCCACCTGGGCCATCATCGAGGCCGTCAAGATCGTCGCCGCCGAGAACGACGGCAAGATCCCCGCGGACGACGGCCGCGCCAAGGTCCTCGCGGCCATGGACAAGGTCAAGTTCGAGGGCGTCACCGGCCCCGTCTCCTTCGACGAGTTCGGCGACACCACCAACACCCTGATGACCGCCTACCAGGTCACCGGCGGCAAGTGGGTCTCCAAGGTCAGCGGCACCGTCGAGTAATCACCGGCCGGGCCACACCCCCGCCACCATCACACAAAGCAACCAGACCGCGCGGGAGCGCTACGAGCCCTCCCGCGCGGTGCCATATCCGAACCACTCCACGGAGGCCCTGCGGTGAACGAACTGCCGCAACAGCTGGCCAATGGACTCATCCTCGGCGCGATGTACGGTCTCATCGCGATCGGTTACACGATGGTCTACGGAATCATCCAGCTCATCAACTTCGCGCACGGCGAGATCTTCATGATCGGGGGCTTCGGAGCCCTCACGGTCTACCTCGGGCTTCCGTCCGGATTCTCCCTCATAGCCGCGATACCCCTCATGATCGTCGGCGGCGTCATAGCCGCCGTCGCCATCAGCATGGCCGCCGAACGCTTCGCCTACCGGCCCCTGCGCGGCGGTCCACGCCTGGCACCACTCATCACCGCCATCGGGCTCTCCCTCGCCCTCCAGCAAGCGGTGTGGATGTGGTACCCCAACGCCACGAAGGACCGTTCCTTCCCCCAGTTCGAGGGCGAAGCCTTCGACATCCTCGGCGCCACCATCCAGCGCGGCGACGTCTTCGTCCTCGTCGTGGCCCCCCTGTGCATGCTCGCCCTCGGCTTCTTCGTCTCCAAGACCCGGGCCGGCCGCGGCATGCAGGCCACCTCGCAGGACCCCGACACCGCCAAGCTCATGGGCATCAACACCGACCGCATCATCGTCATGGCCTTCGCCATCGGTGCCGCGTTCGCCGCCGTCGCCGCCGTCGCCTACGGGCTCAAGAACGGCCAGATCGGCTTCCGCATGGGCTTCATCATGGGCCTCAAGGCCTTCACCGCGGCCGTGCTCGGCGGCATCGGCAACATCTACGGCGCCATGCTCGGCGGCATCGTCCTCGGCGTCGCCGAAGCCCTCGCCACCGGCTACATGAGCGAAGTCCCCGGCATGGAACTCTTCGGCGGCGGCGCCTGGAAGGACGTATGGGCCTTCGCACTCCTCATCATCGTCCTCCTCGTACGCCCCCAGGGCCTGCTCGGCGAACGCGTCGCGGATCGGGCGTGATGACCATGACCAACAAGACCACACCCGCCAACAGCGCCCTCATCGCGCTGCCCGCCGCCCGCCACCTCACCACCGCCGGCGCGGCCATCGCCCTCATCGGCACCTTCCTCGCCTGGACCTGGACCGCCGAATTCCCCGGCGACCTCACCGTCACCGGCTACCCCGGCGGCCTCCAGGTCCTCACCCTCGTCAGCACCGTCCTCACCCTCCTCTTCGCCCTCTCGGGCTACGGGATCAAGGGACTCGGCTGGCTCACCCCGGGCGGCGCCAACAGCCCCGTCCGACTCGCCGCCCTCGGCACCCTCGGCACCCTCGGCTTCACCGTCGGCGCCATCGCCGTCAAGCTCGGCGGCGTCGTCAACCTGGAACCCGGAGCCTGGGTCAGCCTCACCGGCGCGATCATCGCCACCGTCGCCGCCCTCGGCCTCCCCGCCGACCAGGAACTCGACGACACCACCCGCCCCACCCCGCTCAACCGCTTCGTCAACAGCCTCCGGGCCCCCGCTCCCACGCGCGCCAAGGACCTCCCCAACTGGGCCGAGATCCTCATCATCGCCGGAGCCTTCGGCGTCGCCCTGCACGTCTTCACCTACGGCATCGACACCGAGTACGCCGAACTCTTCATCGGCTACATCATCAGCGTCGCGTTCGGCTTCACGGCCCTCACCCGGGCCGGGCTCATCGCCCGCATCACCCGGCTGACCACCAAGCACCGCAACGTCACGCTCGCCGCCGCACTCATCGCGGCGTTCTGCTTCCCCTTCACCCAGCAGAACGAGCAGTACGCCCTCATCGGCGCGAACATCCTCATCTTCGCGACCGTCGCGCTCGGCCTCAACGTCGTCGTCGGCCTCGCCGGCCTCCTCGACCTCGGGTACGTCGCCTTCCTCGGCGTCGGCGCCTACGCCGCCGCCCTGGTCTCCGGCTCCCCGCTCTCCCCCGTCGGCGTCCAGTTCCCCTTCTGGGCCGCCGTCCTCACCGGCGCCGCAGCCTCACTGATCTTCGGCGTCGTCATCGGCGCCCCGACCCTGCGACTGCGCGGCGACTACCTCGCCATCGTCACCCTCGGATTCGGCGAGATCTTCCGGCTCACCGTCAACGCCCTCAACGGCGTCAGCGGCCCCGACCTCACCAACGGCTCCCAGGGCATCCCCAGCATCCCCGACCTCAACCTCTTCGGCTTCGACTTCGGCGTCAGCCACGACATCGCCGGATTCACCCTCGGCAGGTCGGCCAACTACTACCTGCTGATGCTCGTCTTCACCGCCGTCGTCGTCCTGGTCTTCCGACGCTCCGGAGAATCCCGCATCGGCCGCGCCTGGGTCGCCATCCGCGAGGACGAGACCGCGGCCACCGCCATGGGCATCAACGCCTTCCGGCTCAAGCTGCTCGCCTTCGCCCTCGGCGCCACCCTCGCCGGACTCGCCGGTACCGTCCAGGCCCACGTCTCCTACACCGTGACGCCCGAGCAGTACCAGTTCGCCGGCTCCGTGCCCCCGAACTCCGCCTTCCTCCTCGCCGCCGTCATCCTCGGCGGCATGGGAACCCTCAGCGGACCCCTCGTCGGCGCGGCACTGCTCTACCTCATCCCGGCCAAGCTGCAGTTCATGCAGGACTACCAGCTCTTCCTCTTCGGCATCGCGCTCATCCTCCTGATGCGCTTCCGCCCCGAAGGGCTCGTCGCCGACCGCAGGAAGCAGCTCGAATTCCACGAGACCGGCCAACTCGACGTCCCGGCGGAGGACGCCCCACTCACCCGGACGACCGCCGGCACCACGAAGGCGGGGGCGTGATCACATGACCACCGAAACCAGCACCCCGACCACCACCACGGTCCTCGACGCCAGCGGCGTCACCATGCGGTTCGGCGGACTCACCGCCGTCCGCAACGTCGACCTCACCGTCAACAGCGGCGAGATCGTCGGTCTCATCGGCCCCAACGGCGCCGGCAAGACCACCTTCTTCAACTGCCTCACCGGCCTCTACATCCCCACCGAGGGCAAGGTCAGCTACAAGGGCACCGTCCTGCCGCCCAAGCCCCACCTCGTCACCAAGGCCGGCATCGCCCGCACCTTCCAGAACATCCGGCTCTTCTCCAACATGACCGTCCTGGAGAACGTCCTCGTCGGACGCCACACCCGGACCAAGGAAGGCCTCTGGTCGGCCCTCCTGCGCCTCCCCGGCTACCACAAGGCAGAAGACGCCAGCCGCGAACGCGCCATGGAACTCCTGGAGTTCATCGGCCTCCAGGACAAGGCCGACCACCTCGCGCGCAACCTCCCCTACGGAGACCAGCGCAAGCTGGAAATCGCCCGCGCACTCGCCAGCGACCCCGGACTCCTCCTCCTGGACGAGCCCACCGCAGGCATGAACCCCCAGGAAACCCGCGTCACCGAAGAACTCATCTTCGCCATCCGGGACCAGGGCATCGCCGTCCTCGTCATCGAGCACGACATGCGGTTCATCTTCAACCTCTGCGACCGCGTCGCCTGCCTCGTCCAGGGCGAGAAACTCGTCGAGGGCACCCCCAGCGCCGTCCAGGCCGACGAACGCGTCGTCGCCGCCTACCTCGGCACCCCCTTCGAAGGCGCCCCCGGCGCCGAAGAAGTCGCCGAGGTCGAAGCAGCCGAAGCCCACGCCGGAACGACCACCAGCACCACCACTCCGGCGAAGGACACCACGCCCGACACCACCAGCACCGATGAGGAGGGCACCCGATGACCGCACTGCTAGAGGTCGAAGACCTCCGGGTCGCCTACGGCAAGATCGAAGCGGTCAAGGGCATCTCCTTCACCGTCGACGCCGGCCAGGTCGTCACCCTCATCGGCACCAACGGCGCGGGCAAGACCACCACGCTGCGCACCCTCTCCGGACTGCTCAAGCCGCTCAGCGGCCGCATCCTCTTCGAGGGCAAGCCGCTGGCCAACATCCCCGCCCACAAGATCGTCTCCCTGGGCATCGCCCACTCCCCCGAGGGCCGCCACATCTTCCCCCGGCTGACGATCACCGAGAACCTCCTCCTCGGCGCCTACCTCCGCAACGACAAGGCGGGCATCGAGAAGGACGTCCAGCGCGCCTACGACCTCTTCCCCATCCTCGGGGAACGCCGGAAGCAGGCCGCGGGCACCCTCTCGGGCGGAGAGCAGCAGATGCTCGCCATGGGACGCGCCATGATGTCCCAGCCCAAGCTGCTCATGCTCGACGAGCCCTCCATGGGACTCTCCCCGATCATGATGCAGAAGATCATGGAGACCATCGTCGAGCTCAAGGCGTCGGGCACCACGATCCTGCTCGTCGAGCAGAACGCCCAGGCCGCCCTGTCCCTCGCGGACCAGGGTCACGTCATGGAGGTCGGCAAGATCGTCCTCTCCGGCGCGGGATCGGACCTGCTCCACGACGAGTCGGTCCGCAAGGCCTACCTCGGCGAGGACTGACACCCCTGCCGTACGCGAGAGGCCCGCACCCGGTTCGCCCCGGGTGCGGGCCTCTCGCTTCTCGTACGTCCACGCGGCTACTCGGCCGACTTCTTCTTCTCCTCGGCGTCCTCGATCAGCGCCTCCGCCAGCTGCTGCATCGACATCCGGCGGTCCATCGACGTCTTCTGGATCCACCGGAACGCGGCCGGCTCGGAGAGCCCGTAATCCGTCTGCAGGATGCTCTTGGCCCGGTCCACCAGCTTCCGGGTCTCCAGCCGCTGCGAGAGGTCCGCGATCTCGCTCTCCAGCGCCTTCAGCTCCGCGAACCGGGAGACGGCCATCTCGATGGCCGGCACCACGTCGCTCTTGCTGAACGGCTTCACCAGATACGCCATGGCCCCGGCGTCCCGGGCCCGCTCGACCAGGTCGCGCTGCGAGAAGGCGGTGAGCATCAGGACCGGGGCGATGGACTCCTCGGCGATCTTCTCGGCGGCGGAGATCCCGTCGAGGACCGGCATCTTCACGTCCAGGATGACCAGGTCCGGCTTGTGCTCCCGGGCCAGCTCGACGGCCTGCTGCCCGTCGCCCGCCTCACCGACCACGGAGTAACCCTCCTCCTCCAGCATCTCCTTGAGGTCGAGGCGGATGAGGGCCTCGTCCTCGGCGATGACGACGCGGGTCGTCAGCGGCGGGACGTGCGACTTGTCGTCGTCGACGGCGTCTACGGGCTGGGGCGACTCGGGGGTGGTCACGGGGCTCCTCGGTAAGGACAGGGGTGAGCTCCCAAGAGCCTACCTAGTTACGGTATGTTTGAGGCACGGAGGGTCACCGCTATCCTTCGTTTCGAAGGGGCCCCGGTAGCCCAGCGGCAGAGGCGATGGATTCAAAACCCATACAGCGTCGGTTCGAATCCGACTCGGGGCACTTCTCCTTGGATTCCAAGGTCTAGCGGTAATTTGACGATCTTCACCCTTGCCGGTGAACGCACCTTCGAATCGAGCGTGCACTTTCGAAGATCGCGCAAGACTCCGCCGCATGGAGCAGCACAACCCGTCGAAACGCGACGAAGCACTCGCCCTCTTGCGGAGCGGCACCACCAACCGAGCAGTGGCGGAACGCCTCAACGTGCCGCGCGGCACCGTGGGCTGGTGGCTGCACGAGGACCGCAAGCGGCGCGGAGTGCAGTACGAGCAGCCCACCGACTGCCCCGTCTGCACGGGCCGGGAGCTCGTCCGTCCGGCGTACGCCTACTTACTGGGCCTGTATCTCGGCGACGGCCACATCACGTCGAAGCGCAAGCAACACCACCTGTCGATCTTCTGCGACGCCGCCTGGCCGGGAGTCATCGACGAGGCGGAGGCAGCCATGCGCAGAGTCATGCCCATGCCGCGCACCGGGCGGCGGCATAGGAGCAACTGCGTCGAAGTGAAGTCGTACAGCAGACACTGGACCTGCGCCTTCCCTCAGCATGGGCCAGGCAAGAAGCACGAGCGGCCGATCGTACTCGAAGCATGGCAACAGGAGATCGTCGACTCCCACCCCTGGCACCTCGTCCGGGGCCTCGTCCACTCCGACGGATGCCGGAACATGAACTGGACGACCCGGATCGTCAAAGGCGAACACAAGCGCTACGAATACCCCCGGTACTACTTCACCAACGTCTCCGACGACATCCGCCGCCTCTACACCGACACCCTCGACGCGCTCGGCATCACCTGGACGCACTGCACGCGCGCGGGCAAGCCCTACAACATCTCCGTAGCCCGACGGGCATCCGTAGCCCTCATGGATGCGCACGTCGGGCCGAAATACTGAGCTGATCCCGAGCCGCCCTACTTCGGGCTGTCGTCCTCGCCGATGTGGTGGACGCGGACCAGGTTCGTGGAGCCCGCGACGCCCGGCGGGGAGCCGGCGGTGATGACCACGACGTCGCCCTTCTTGCAGCGGCCGATGCGCAGCAGCTCCTCGTCGACCTGGGCGACCATCGCGTCCGTGGAGTCGACGTGCGGGCCGAGGAAGGTCTCGACGCCCCAGGTCAGGTTGAGCTGGGCGCGGGTGGCCTCGTCGGGGGTGAAGGCGAGGAGCGGAATGGGTGAGCGGTAGCGGGAGAGGCGCTTGACGGTGTCGCCGCTCTGGGTGAAGGCGACGAGGAACTTCGCGCCGAGGAAGTCGCCCATCTCGGCGGCTGCCCTCGCGACGGCGCCGCCCTGGGTGCGGGGCTTGTTGCGCTCGGTGAGGGGCGGGAGGCCCTTGGCGAGGAGGTCTTCCTCGGCGGCCTCGACGATGCGGGACATGGTGCGGACGGTCTCGATGGCGTATTTGCCGACGCTGGTCTCGCCGGAGAGCATGACCGCGTCGGTGCCGTCGATGATGGCGTTGGCGACGTCGGAGGCCTCGGCGCGGGTGGGGCGGGAGTTGTCGATCATCGAGTCGAGCATCTGGGTGGCGACGATGACCGGTTTGGCGTTGCGCCGGGCGAGCTTGATGGCGCGCTTCTGGACGATCGGGACCTGTTCCAGGGGCATTTCGACGCCGAGGTCTCCGCGGGCGACCATGATGCCGTCGAAGGCGGCGACGATGTCGTCGATGTTGTCGACGGCCTGGGGCTTCTCGACCTTGGCGATGACGGGGAGGCGGCGGTTCTCCTCGTCCATGATGCGGTGGACGTCGTCGATGTCGCGTCCGGTGCGGACGAAGGACAGGGCGATGATGTCGGCGCCGATGCGCAGGGCCCAGCGGAGGTCGTCGATGTCCTTTTCGGAGAGGGCGGGGACGGAGACGGCGACGCCGGGGAGGTTGAGCCCCTTGTTGTCGGAGACCATGCCGCCTTCGATGACGGTGGTGTGGACGCGGGGGCCTTCGACGCCGGTTACTTCGAGGGTGACGCGGCCGTCGTCGACGAGGATGCGTTCGCCGGTGGTGACGTCGGCGGCGAGTCCATCGTAGGTGGTGCCGCAGATGTCGCCGGTGCCTTCGCCTTCGAGGGGTTCGACGGTGATGGTGAAGGTGTCGCCGCGTTCAAGGAGTACGGGGCCTTCGCGGAAGCGTCCGAGGCGGATCTTCGGGCCTTGAAGGTCGGCGAGGATGCCGACGTTGCGGCCGGTCTCCTCGGACGCCTTGCGGACGTGGTGGTAGCGCTCTTCGTGTTCGGCGTAGCTGCCGTGGCTGAGGTTGAAGCGGGCGATGTCCATTCCGGCTTCGACCAGGGCTTTGATCTGGTCGTATGTGTCGGTTGCGGGTCCCAGGGTACAAACGATTTTCGCTCGGCGCATGGTTCGAGACTAAACCTTACCTACGGGTAGGTATTTGGCTCTGCGTGACACCTCAACAACCTTTGGATGAAGGGTTATTGACAACTGTTGAATTGTGCGGAGGGGTGCTCTGATGAGCGTTTATCCGAGGTTCGGCGGGATGAGGGTGAAGGCCGCTTCGACCTGGGCGTCGATGTTCTGGCGTACGGGTTCGAGGTCGAGGGGGGCCGCTTCGGCGGCGGTTTCCGCGCGGGCGGAGCGCATGATCCCGGCGCCGCCGTAGGTCGCGGTGGTGAAGGTGGCTCCGCCGACGCTTCCGGTGTCGCTGAGTTCGAGGAGGGCGCCGAGTCGGGTGTCGAGGGCTTCGGCGTATTCGCGGGCGCGCTGGAGGGCTTCCTGGACGGCTTGGCGGCGGGCGGCGGCGTGGTGGGGGGAGGTGG
>NZ_JAAXYC010000296.1 GCF_018619185.1 Streptomyces sp. McG3
CGATCAACCGGAAAACCACCCACCGCATCCCCACCCGACGCCACCAGACCCCACAAACCCTCACCCGAGACCACACCACCCGGATAACGGCACCCCACACCAACAATCACCACCGGATCACCGGCATCAACAACCGAAACAACACCCGCACCCGCACCCGAAACCCCACCGGACAACCCCCGACCAACACCCCCCTCAACCCGCACCAACCCACACACAAACTCAGCCAACGCACCCACCGACGGATAATCAAAAACCACCGTCGCCGAAAGCCGAACCCCCAACAACACACCCAACCGATTACGCAACTCAACAGCCGTCAGCGAATCAAAACCCATCTCCCGAAACGCCAACCCCACCGGCACATCCACCACCGACGCAAAACCAAGAACAGACGCCACCTCAGTGCGTACGGCTTCCACGACTGCTTTGGTCAGCTGAGATTCCGACAGGCCGGTCAGCCGTTCCGCCGGACCGGCGGCCGGGCGATGGGTGCGGGGCGCTCCGCGGCCGCCGCGTACCAGTCCGCGCAGCATCGTCGGTACGTTCTCGGCGTCGCGCCAGACGGCCATGTCCCAACGCGCCGCCACGAGCAGGGGGTCCGGCAGGTTCCAGGCGGTCTGGAGGAGTCCGATTCCCTCGAATGCGGAAAGAGCGGTGATCCCGCCGCGGGACATCCGGGCCAGGTCACCCTCGCCGAGTCCGCCGGCCATGCCGCTGGAGACGTCCCACAGACCCCACGCCACCGACTGACCCACCAGCCCACACGCCCGACGCTGCTGCATCAAACCATCCAGAAACCCGTTCGCCGCCGCATAATTCGCCTGCCCCGGCGAACCGATCACACCCGCCAACGACGAGAACACCTGGAAGAACGACAGATCCATACCCCGCGTCAACACATGCAGCCACCACGCACCACCCGCCTTGCCCCCCATCACCGAACCCACCTGCTCCGGCGAAAGCGAACCCACCACACCGTCATCCACAACACCGGCCGCATGAACCACACCCACCAACGGATGCCCCACACCGACCGCAGCCAAGGCCTCCACCACACCAGCCCGGGACGACACATCCACCGCCACCACCCGAACCCGAGCACCCAACCCCGTCAACCGCTCAACCCGCTCCGCCACACCATCCGACCCACCCCGACGACCCGCAAGAACCACATGCCGCACACCACACACCGACACCAACCACTCAGCCACCAACCCACCCAACACACCCGTACCACCCGTCACCAACACCGTCCCCTCCGGATCCACCGGGCGCTCTTCGGCCGCGGCGGCCGGAACGGCCGGGACTCGGGTGAGGGTGGGGGTGTGCAGGGAGCCGCCACGGACGGCGAGTTGGTTCTCGCCCGTGGCGAGGGCGGCGCGAAGGAGGTCGGCGGCGATGTCGGTGTCGTCGATGTCCAGCAGGGCGAACTGTCCCGGGTGCTCGGACTGGGCGGACCGCACCAGGCCCCACACCGCGGCATGCTCCAGATCGCGGACGCCCTCGCCCGGCAGTACCTCGACAGCGCCACGGGTGACCAGAACCAGCCGGGATTCCGCGAGCCGATCGTCGCCGATCCAGTCCTGGATCAGGCGCAGCGTACGGACGACCGTCGTGCGGGCGGCCTCGGCGGCGTCGCCGTCCGGCCCCGCCGGCACCGGGGCGCACACCAGGACGACGTCCGTCGGTACGGGATCGGGCAGTACCTCCTGGAGGGACCGCGCCTCAAGGTCGTGGGGAAGCCCGGGCAGCCGGTCCGTGGTGGGCCAGCCGGGCAGGTCGTCGCCGAGGACGACGGTCCGGCCCGGAGCCGACGACACCGACGGGCGGGGGCGTACGGGCCACTCCATCCGGCTCAGCAGGCCGCCGGATGCGCGGGACACCGTGGCCGTGCGGACGAGCTCCGGCGAGACGGGGCGCAGTGCCAGGGAGCCGACCGTCAGGACCGGCACGCCGGTCGCGTCAGTGGCGTGCAGGGAGACGGTGTCCGTCCCCTCGACCGGTGAGATCCGCACGCGCAGCCGGTCAGTGCCCGGACGGTGCAACTGGACGTCGCTCCAGGAGAACGGCAGCCGGCCGCTGTCGCCCTCCTCGTCCGCGAAGGGGCCGAGGCCGAGGGCGTGCAGGGCGCTGTCGAGCAGCGCGGGGTGCAGGCCGAACCGGCCGGCCTCCGTGTCGTGCCCGGTCGGCAACTGGACTTCGGCGAAGAGATCCTGGCCGTGCCGCCAGGCGGCACGCAGCCCGCGGAAGCAGTCGCCGTACTGGAAGTCGGCATCGGCGAGGCGGGTGTAGAGGCCGTCGATGGGGACGGAAGTCGCTCCGGGGGGCGGCCAGGCGGCGGACGAAGGCGCGGGCGCGGGCGCTTCAGCATCGGTGCCGCTGCCGGTGGTGAGGAAGCCGCGGGCGTGGCGGTGCCAGGCCGCTTCGTCCAGGTTGTCCGGGGACTCCAGGGCATCCGCGGTGTCTCCGGCGCGGGAGTGGATGGTCAGCGGGCGGCGGCCGTCGTCGTCCGGCTCCTCCACCAGAACCTGTACCTCGACCGTTCCCTCGTCCGGGACTGTCAGCGGTGATTCCAGCGTGAGTTCGGCTACGCCTCCCGCGCCGGTGAGGCGCGCGGCGTGGGTCGCCACCTCCAGCAGGGCGGTGCCGGGTACGAGTACCGCGTCGAGGATGCGGTGGTCGGCCAGCCAGGGGTGCGAGTCCAGGCCGAGGCGTCCGGTCAGGAGCAGCCCGTCGGCGGCGGCGACGGTCACTGCCGCGCCGAGCAGCGGGTGCTCGGCACTGTGGAGTCCCGCGGCGGTCAGACCGTGGTTGCCGCCCGGGGTCGAGGTGAGCCAGTGACGCCGGCGCTCGAAGGCGTAGGTCGGCAGGTCGACGCGGTCGCCGTCGAGCCCCGGCAGGGCGGCCCAGTCCACCGCCACGCCGTGCGCGTGGGCCTCGGCCAGGCTGGTGAGGAACCGGCGCCGGCCGCCGTCGTCGCGGCGCAGCGAGCCGACGGCTGCGGCGGGCACCTCGGCTGCGGCGACGGTGTCGGCCACTGCCGCGAGAAGAGCCGGGTGCGGGCTGCACTCGATGAACTGGCGGTGCGCGTGGTCGAGGAGCAGACGGACCGTCTCCTCGAAGCGCAC
This sequence comes from Streptomyces sp. McG3, assembly GCF_018619185.1. Taxonomy (GTDB): domain Bacteria; phylum Actinomycetota; class Actinomycetes; order Streptomycetales; family Streptomycetaceae; genus Streptomyces. The sequence goes on from NZ_JAAXYC010000296.1 coordinate 3,132, forward strand.
GGTCCGCCGCAGGTTCCGGTACCAGTAGGCCGTGTCCAGCCCGGCCGTGTCCATCACGTCGGCGGTGACCGTGGAGTAGAAGGGGATGGTGCCCGGGCGGGCGGTGACGTCGGCGAGGATGTCGAGGAGGTCCTGCTCGATCTCCTCCATCTGTGCGGAGTGGGAGGCGTAGTCGACGGGAAGGCGACGGGTCTGGAAGCCCTCCGCGTCGGCCTGGTCGAGGAAGCTGTCGACGGCTTCGGGGGGCCCCGCGACGACGGTGGAGGCCGGTCCGTTGACGGCCGCGACGGACAGAGCGCCGTCGCCGTCCCCGGTACGTCGGTCGGTCCTGGTGTGCCCGTCGTCCCCGGCCTGCCTGCCGTTCTCGGTGCTCCGGAGGTTCTCGATGCGCCGGGCGGTCTCGTCCGCGGACATGGAGACCGCTGCCATCGCGCCTCGCCCGGACAGTCCGCGCAGCGCACGGCTGCGCAGCGCGACGATGCGGGCGGCGTCTTCCAGGGAGAGCGCCCCGGCCACGTACGCGGCGGCGATCTCGCCCTGGCTGTGGCCGATGACGGCGGCCGGTCGCACGCCCAGGGAGCGCCACAGGTGTGCCAGCGACACCATCACGGCGAAGAGGGCGGGCTGGACGACGTCGACACGGTCCAGTGAGGGTGCGTCGGGTTCGCCGCGCAGCACCGACAGCAGCGACCAGTCGACGTACGGGTCCAGCGCCTCTTCGCACGCCCGCAGGTGCTCCGCGAAGACCGGATAGGTCTCGTACAGGTCGAGGCCCATGCCGATCCACTGGGAGCCCTGGCCGGGGAAGACGAAGACGGCGTCGCCGCGGACGGCCTTTCCGGTCACCACGTGCGGGGAGCGCTCGTCGCGGGCCAGCGCGGCCAGCGCGCCCGCCCGCGTCTCGCGGTCGTCGCCGGTGATCACGGCGCGGTGGTCGAAGGGGGTGCGGCCGGTGCGCAGAGAGAGTTCGATGTCGGCGTCGCGCAGTTCGGGGCGGACGGAGACGAGGTCGTAGAGGCGCTGGGCCTGCCCGCGCAGTGCGTCAGGGGTCCGGGCGGCAAGCAGCCACGGCCGGGGCGCGCCGGCCGCCCCCTCGGTGGAGCCGGTGGAGCCGGTGGAGCCGGTGGAGCCGGTGCCGTCCGCGGAATCTGCGCCGTCGATGGACGGCGTCCCGTCGGCGGTGCCCGGCGCTTCAAGGATGATGTGCGCGTTGGTGCCGCTGACCCCGAAGGAGGAGACGGCGGCGCGGGCCGGGCGGTCTCGTTCCGGCCAGGGCAGTTGCTCGGTGAGCAGGGCCATGGTGCCCGGTGACCAGTCGATCGCGGTGGTGGCCGTCTCCGCGTGCAGGGTGCGCGGCAAGGTCCCGTGCCGCATGGCCATGATCATTTTGATCATGCCTCCGACCCCTGCCGCGGCCTGGGTGTGTCCGATGTTCGACTTGAGCGAACCGATCCGTACGGGGTCGCCCTCCGGACGGCCGGTCCCGTAGGTGGCCAGCAGCGACTGGGCCTCGATGAGGTCGCCGAGCCGGGTGCCGGTTCCGTGCGCCTCCACCGCGTCGATGTCGGCGGCCGTGAGCCCGGCCGTCGTCAACGCCTGGCGGATCACCGCCTCCTGGGCGGGACCGCTGGGGGCGGTCAGGCCGTTGCTGGCGCCGTCCTGGTTGACCGCGCTGCCCCGGATCACCGCCAGGACGGGGTGGCCGAGGCGCCGGGCGTCCGACAGTGTCTCCAGCAGCAGGACACCGGCGCCCTCGCCCCAGCCGGTGCCGTCGGCGTCGGCGGAGAAGGCCTTGCAACGCCCGTCCGGGGCCAGGCCCCGCTGGCGCGAGAACTCCACGAAGGTGTCCGGGGTGGACATCACGGTGGCCCCGCCGGCCAGCGCCATCGAGCACTCGCCACGGCGCAGGGCGTGCGCGGCCAGGTGCACGGCCACCAGCGAGGAGGAGCAGGCGGTGTCGATGGTGATCGCGGGCCCTTCGAGGCCCAACGCGTACGCGACCCGGCCCGAGGCGACGCTCGCGGTGTTGCCCGTGCCGACGTACCCCTCGACCTCCGGCGGGATGTTCGAGAGCCGCCAGGCGTACCCCTGGCCCATCATCCCGGAGAAGACGCCGACCTTGCTGCCGCGCAGCGACGCCGGGTCGATGCCCGCGCGCTCGACGGCCTCCCAGCTGGTTTCGAGCAGCAGCCGCTGCTGCGGGTCCATCGCCAGCGCCTCGCGCGGGCTGATCCCGAAGAACTCGGCGTCGAATTCCGCGGCGTCGTGCAGGAATCCGCCGCGCTGGACGTAGGAGGTGCCTGCTTCGTCGGCATCGGCACCGTTCAGCTCGTCGAGGCTCCAGCCGCGGTCGCGCGGAAACGGGGTGATCGCGTCACCGCCCCGCCCGACCAGCTGCCACAGCTCCGCCGGTGAGGTCACGCCTCCCGGGTAGCGGCAGGCCATGCCGACGACGGCGATCGGTTCCCGCGCTGCTGTGGTCACCTCGCGGTGCTCCCGCCGGAGCCGGTCGTTGTCCTTCAGCGCCGCGCGCAACGCCTGGATGAGCTGGTCGGCCGAGGATTGCATGGTCGTCACTCCTGGAGGCGTCAGTCTGTGAACGTGTCGAGGGCGATGCGGATGAGATCATCGGCATCCATGGCGTCGATCTCCTCGGGCCGCTCCTCCGGCCCGGCGGACGGACCGCCGTCGTCGCGGGCGAGCCGCAGCAGCGGGCCGGTGAGACCGGCCTCTCGGAGGGCCCGGAGGGGGATGGCGGCCAGCAGCCGACGGAATGCGTCCTCGGTGAGGTGGTCGCCGGTGAGGTCCTCCTCGCCCGTGCCCGCGTCGTCGCCGTCGGCGTCCACTGCCGCGGTCCCGGCGGTGACCTGCCGGTCGAGGTACGCGGCGAGCAGCTGCGGCGTCGGGTGGTCGAAGACCAGGGTGGGCCGCAGCGACTCCCCGGTGGCGGCGTTGAGCCGGTTGCGCAGCTCGATGCCGGTCAGCGAGTCGAACCCCAGGTCCTTGAAGGCGCGCTCGTCCTCGACCGTCTCCACGGAGGGGTGTCCCAGGACGGCGGCGGCGTGCTCCCTGACCAGGCCGAGGAGGACTCGGCGTCGCTCACCGCCCGGCAGCTTGGCCAGCCGGTCGCGGGCCTCGGTCTGTCCGACGGCCGCCGCGGCCGGCACCCGTGGGGTGCGCTCGGGTGCGGCCAGGCCCGCCAGCAGTGGATGGGTGTGGCGGTGCCGCGGGTTCAGCCGGATCAGCGCCAGATGGGGCTGGTCCGTCCGTCCCACGGCCCGGTCCCACAGGCCCAGGCCGTCCTCGGAGCTCAGCGGCACCATCCCTGATGCGGAGATGCGTGCCAGGTCACCCTCGGTGAGGTGCCCGCTGATCCCACTGCGCTGCGCCCACAGGCCCCAGGCGTGCGACTGCGCGGGCAGGCCGCGGGCGTGGCGATGTTCGGCGAGCGCGTCGAGGAAGGTGTTCGCCGCGGCGTAGTTGCTCTGGCCGGCCGCGCCGAGTACGCCGGCGGCCGATGAGAACAGGGTGAACATTGCCAGGTCGACGCCGCGGGTCAGCTCGTGCAGGTGCCAGGCCGAGTCCGCCTTGGCGCCGAGCACGGCAGCGAGCCGTTGCGGGCTGAGCGACCCGATGACCGCGTCGTCGACCACTCCGGCGGCGTGCAGCACGCCCGTCAGCGGGTGGTCCGGGTCGATGCCGTCGAGGAGGGCGGCGACCTCGCCCCTGCGGGACACGTCGCAGGCCACGACGCGCGCCTCGGCACCCGACTGCGCCAGTTCCTCGACCAGTTCGGCGGCGCCCGGCGCATCCTGCCCCTGACGGCCAACCAGGAGCAGATGCCGTACGCCGTACTCGGCGACCAAGTGCCGGGCCAGCAGGGACCCGAGGGTGCCCGTGCCACCGGTGACGAGCACGGTGCCGGCCGGGTCGAGCGGTGCGGGGACGGTGAGGACCAGCTTGCCGGTGTGCTTGGCCTGGGCGAGGTGACGGAACGCGGCCGGGGCCTCCCGGATGTCCCAGGCCGTGATCGGCAGGAGGTCCAGCCCGCCCCGCCGCAGCAGGCCGACCACCTCGGTCAACATGGCGCCGATGCGCTCCGGCTCCGGGTCGGCCAGGTCGAACGTCCGGTACGTCACACCGGCCGGGACCTCGCCCCCCGTACGGACGTCGGTCTTGCCCATCTCAATGAACCGGCCACCACGCGGCAGCAGTTCGAGCGAGGCGTCCACGAACTCACCGGCCAGCGAGTTCAGTACGACATCGACACCCTTGCTCTCGGTCAACGCGGCGAACCTGGCGCGGAAGTCCAGATCGCGGGAGGAGGCCATGTGGTCCTCGGCGACCCCGAGTTCCCTCAAGGTGCCCCACTTGGCGGGATGGGCCGTGGCGAACACCTCGGCGCCGAGATGGCGCGCGAGCTGGATCGCCGCCATACCCACGCCGCCCGCACCCGCATGGATGAGAACCCGCTCACCGGGGCGGAGATCCGCCAGGTCGCGCAGCGCGTACCAGGCTGTGAGGAACACGATCGGCACCGAGGCCGCCTCCGTGAACGACCAGTCCTCCGGTACGACGGTGAGCGTCCGCGCGTCCGCCACGGCGCTCGGTGCGAAGCACTCCCGCATCAGGCCGAACACCCGGTCACCGACGGCAACTCCGGTCACGTCCGGACCCACCGAGGTCACCACCCCGGCGCCCTCCGCGCCCAGCACGGCACGTCCCGGGTACATCCCGAGTGCGACCATCACGTCCCGGAAGTTCAGCCCGGCGGCGCGCACCGCCACCCGCACCTGCCCCGACGCGAGCCCGCCCTCCGAATCGGCTGGATCTGCTGGATCTGCTGGATCTGCTGGATCGGTCTGATTCGCAACCAGACTCAGGCCGTCGAGCGTCTGCCCACCAGGGGTGAGCCGCCAGCTCGCGCCCTCCGGGATCGACAGCACGTCGTCCGCCAGCGGCACAAGCCGGGGAGCGAGCAAGACTCCCTTACGGAGGGCCACTTGCTCACGGTTCGCTCCGCGAATCGCGGCCAGCAGACCCATGACGGACACCTCGTCGGTGTCGGTGTCGGTGTCGGTGTCGGTGTCGACCAAGTGAAGCCGGTCGGGGTTCTCCGCGACGGCCGACCTCGTCAGGCCCCAGACCGCGGCGACGGCCGGGTCCGTGTTCCGATCGCCGGGACCGGTGACGACCGCCCTCTCCGTACGGATCACCATCCGCGCTTCCGCGAGCACCTGCGCGGCCAGGAACGTCTGCACCTGGAGAAGCACCCACTCCGTCACGTCGCGGGCCCGCTCCGGCACCGATCCGGCTGCGCCGACCGGCAGGTCAAGCACCACCCAGGTGGGAGCGGTGGCGCCCTCGTCCACCGCGCGCACCACGTCCGTCACGCCGGCGTGATGGCCCGCCGACACCAGGGCGAAGTCCTCGCGATGGGACGGCTGCCCGTCCGGGACGACAGCGACCTGATCCCAGCGCATCCACAGCGGGGCGTCCTGCGTCGGATGGAGCACCGCTTCGCTGACCGGCCGGAAGGCGAGGGACTCGACGGTGACCACAGGCCGTCCGCTCGGGTCGACAGCCTCGACGCTCACACCACCCGCACCCCGACGCAACCGGGCACGCAGGACCCGCGCACCAGCACGATGGACCGTGACACCCGTGAACGCGAACGGAAGCCCACCCTCACCCCCACCAGAAGCCACCGCAAGCGCATGAAGCACCGCATCGAGCAGCGCCGGATGCAACGCAAACCCCGACGGCTCGTCCGGCAGAACAACCTCCGCACAAACCTCCTCACCCTCCACCCAGACCCGCTGCAACCCCCGAAAGACCGGACCGTAGTCAAAACCCGCATCCGCCAGCCCGGCATAAACCCCCTCCGCCGCCACCACCTCACCGACAGGAGGCCACACCCAACCCACATCCACCCCAACCGCGACGCCCACCTCAGCCGCCTCGGCCACGACACCGGACCCGTGCCGCACCCACTCACCATCCCCGGCAACCGCACGCGAATGAACACGCACCGCCCGCCGCCCCTCCCCGTCGGGCTCATCGACGACCACCTGCACCGTCACACCCGCCCCGTCCCCGGACAGCACCAACGGAGCCTGCAACGTCAACTCCTCAACCCGCGCACACCCCACCTGAAGACCCGCATGCACCACCAGATCCACAAACGCAGTCCCCGGCAGCACCACCACACCGGACACCGCATGATCAGCCAGCCACGGCTGAGCAGACACCGACAACCGCCCACTGAACACCACACCACCACCAGCCAACGACACCTGCGCCCCGAGCAACCGATGCCCCGCGACCTCAAGTCCTGTACCGGCGAGGGAACCCACAGCGGCTCCCCCGGAACCCGCGGCCCAGTAGCGGTGCCTCTGGAAGGCGTACGTCGGAACGTCAACCGAGTGCGTAGCCCGGGGCACCCACTGGTCCCAAGCCACATCAACCCCATGGACATGGAGCCGGGACAGACCCGTCAGCAGACTCGTCGCCTGGTCACGGTCACGCCGCAGGAAACTCGCGACAACCTCACCATCACCCACGTCCAGCGCCGCGGACAGAGCCGGCTGCGGACCGACCTCGGCCCACACCCGCACACCCAACCCCCGCACCGTACTTACCGCATCAGCGAAACGCACCGGCCGCCGCGCATGCTCCACCCAATACGCGGCACTCCCGAAATCAGCACCCGCGATCTCACCCGTCACCGTCGACACAACCGGGATCCGGGGCGCCTCGAAGGGCAGGCCGGCTATCGACTGGGAGAACTCCTCCAGCATCGGGTCCATCAACGGCGTGTGAAACGCGTGACTCACCGGGAGC
>NZ_JAAXYC010000297.1 GCF_018619185.1 Streptomyces sp. McG3
CGCCACCCGTCCCCACCACCACCCATGGGGGGACGGCGAAGCGAACGCACCTCCTCATTCACTGCAAGGAGCCGCACACTGTGAGCAGTGCCGACCAGACCCCTGCCGCCAGCCCCGCGCTGCGCGCCGACATCCGCCGCCTCGGCGACCTCCTCGGCGAGACCCTCGTACGCCAGGAGGGCCAGGAGCTCCTCGACCTCGTCGAGCGGGTCCGCGCCCTGACCCGCACCGACGGCGAAGCCGCCGCCGAACTCCTCGGCGACACGGACCTGGAGACCGCGGCACAGCTCGTGCGCGCCTTCTCCACCTACTTCCACCTCGCCAACGTCACCGAGCAGGTCCACCGCGCCCACGAGATGCGCGACCGCCGCGCGGCCGAGGGCGGCCTGCTGGCCCGCACCGCCGACCGGCTCAAGGACGCCGACCTCGAGCACCTCCGCGAGACGGTCAAGAACCTCAACGTCCGGCCCGTCTTCACCGCACACCCCACCGAGGCCGCCCGCCGCTCGGTCCTCAACAAGCTCCGCCGCATCGGGGCCCTCCTGGAGACCCCGGTCATCGAGGCCGACCGCCGTCGCCTGGACCTCCGCCTCGCCGAGAACATCGACCTCATCTGGCAGACCGACGAACTCCGCGTCGTCCGCCCGGAGCCCGCCGACGAGGCCCGCAACGCCATCTACTACCTCGACGAACTCCACGCAGGCGCCGTCGGAGACGTCCTGGAGGACCTCGCCGCCGAACTGGACCGCGTCGGCGTCGAACTGCCCGCCGGCACCCGCCCCCTCACCTTCGGCACCTGGATCGGCGGCGACCGCGACGGCAACCCCAACGTGACGCCCGCCGTCACCTGGGACGTCCTGATCCTCCAGCACGAGCACGGCATCACCGACGCCCTGGAGATGATCGACCACCTCCGCGGCCTCCTCTCCAACTCCATCCGCTACGCCGGAGCCACCGAGGAACTCCTCACCTCCCTCCAGGCCGACCTGGAACGCCTCCCCGGCATCAGCCCCCGCTACAAGCGGCTGAACGCCGAGGAGCCCTACCGCCTCAAGGCCACCTGCATCCGGCAGAAGCTCGTCAACACCCGCGAGCGCCTCGCCGAAGGCACCCCCCACCGCCCCGGCTGCGACTACCTCGGCACCGCCGAACTCATCGCCGACCTGGAACTCATCCAGACCTCCCTGCGCGCGCACAAGGGCGGCCTCTTCGCCGACGGCCGGATGGACCGCACCATCCGCACCCTCGGCGCGTTCGGCCTCCAGCTCGCCACCATGGACGTACGCGAACACGCCGACGCCCACCACCACACCCTCGGCCAGCTCTTCGACCGGCTCGGCGAGGAGTCCTGGCGCTACGCCGACATGCCCCGCGACTACCGGCAGAAGCTCCTCGCCAAGGAACTGCGCTCCCGCCGGCCGCTCGCCCCCACCCCGGCACCGCTCGACGCGGCCGGCGAGAAGACCCTCGGCGTCTTCCACACCATCAAGCAGGCCTTCGAACGCTTCGGCCCCGAAGTCATCGAGTCCTACATCATCTCGATGTGCCAGGGCGCCGACGACGTCTTCGCCGCCGCCGTCCTCGCCCGCGAGGCCGGACTCGTCGACCTCCACGCCGGCTGGGCCAAGATCGGCATCGTCCCCCTCCTGGAGACCACCGACGAGCTCAAGGCCGCCGACGTCATCCTCGACGAGATGCTCGCCGACCCCTCCTACCGCCGCCTCGTCTCCCTGCGCGGCGACGTCCAGGAGGTCATGCTCGGCTACAGCGACTCGTCCAAGTTCGGCGGCATCACCACCTCCCAGTGGGAGATCCACCGCGCCCAGCGCCGCCTCCGCGACGTCGCCCACCGCTACGGCGTACGCCTGCGCCTCTTCCACGGCCGCGGCGGCACCGTCGGCCGAGGCGGCGGCCCCTCCCACGACGCGATCCTCGCCCAGCCCTGGGGCACCCTGGAGGGCGAGATCAAGGTGACCGAGCAGGGCGAGGTCATCTCCGACAAGTACCTCATCCCCGCCCTCGCCCGCGAGAACCTGGAACTGACCGTCGCGGCCACCCTCCAGGCCTCCGCCCTGCACACCGCGCCCCGCCAGTCCGACGAAGCCCTCGCCCGCTGGGACGCGGCCATGGACACCGTCTCCGACGCGGCCCACGACGCCTACCGCAAGCTCGTCGAGGACCCCGACCTGCCCGCGTACTTCCTCGCCTCCACCCCGGTCGACCAGCTCGCCGACCTGCACCTGGGCTCACGGCCCTCCCGCCGCCCCGGCTCCGGCGTCTCGCTCGACGGCCTCCGGGCCATCCCGTGGGTCTTCGGCTGGACCCAGTCCCGGCAGATCGTCCCCGGCTGGTACGGCGTCGGCTCCGGCCTCAAGGCCCTGCGCGAAGCCGGACTCGACACCGTCCTCGACGAGATGCACGAGCACTGGCACTTCTTCCGGAACTTCCTCTCCAACGTGGAGATGACGCTCGCCAAGACCGACCTGCGCATCGCCCGGCACTACGTCGACACGCTCGTCCCCGACGAGCTGAAGCACGTCTTCGACGCCATCGAGGCCGAGCACGCGCTGACCGTACGGGAAGTCCTCAAGGTCACCGGCTCCACCGAACTGCTCGGCACCAGCCCGGTGCTCCAGCAGACCTTCGGAATCCGCGACGCCTACCTGGACCCGATCTCCTACCTCCAGGTCTCCCTGCTGGCCCGCCAGCGCCAGGCGGCGACACGCGGCGAGGAACCCGACCCGCTGCTCGCCCGCGCCCTGCTGCTCACCGTCAACGGCGTCGCGGCAGGACTCCGCAACACCGGCTGACCGTACGCACGCCGAAAAGGGGCGGTCCTGCTACAGCGCGACGAACGTCGCCACCAGCAGGACCGCCCCCGCCGTACCGACACCCCACGCCGTCCGCGACATCCGCAGCCCACCGCCGATCACGAACGCGGCCAGCACCATCGCCCCGCCCAACGGCACCCACGCATGCAGAAAGCCCGGCAACCCCGTGCGGACCACCGCATCGGTGCCGGGCTTCACCACGACAGGGAAACGATCCCCCTTCCGCGCCGCGACGGACCGGTCCAGGCTCACCCGAGGGCGCTCCCGCGACACCGCGTCCGGCTCGTACGAACCGGTACACGTCTCCTCGCCGCACCCCGTCACCGTCACGGTGCCGTGGTCACGGCCCTTGGCCAGAACGATGTGGTGCGCGGTGTTCCACGACGACCACGTACCCGCGACCAGCAGCACCAGGACGACCAGCCCCATGGCCGCCCGACGGCCCGCGAGCGCCGCACGCTGGGAAGAGCTCCGCTTCATGGGGGCCGATCCTTGGCCAGACCCGCACCCGCGGTCAACCTATGGCCGAAAAACGCCCCACCAGCACCAGGAATGTCAGGAGTTGTACGCGGCGGACGACACGGCGACCGAGCCGGACCCTCTCAGGAGTTGTACGCGCCCTGCGCCCGCTCCAGCCCCTCCGCCAGCAGACACTCCACCGCGTCCGCGGACCGGTCCACCAGGAACGCCAGCTCCTTGCGCTCGGTCGACGAGAAGTCCTTCAGCACGAAATCAGCGACCTGCATCCGCCCCGGCGGCCGCCCGATCCCGAACCGCACCCGGTGATAGTCCGGACCCATCGCCTTCGTCATCGACTTCAGCCCGTTGTGCCCGTTGTCGCCGCCACCCAGCTTCAACCGCAGCATCCCGTAATCGACGTCCAGCTCGTCATGGACCGCCACGACGTGATCCGTCGGCACCTTGTAGAAGTCCCGCAGCGCCGTCACCGGCCCGCCCGACAGATTCATGTACGACATCGGCTTCACCAGGATCACCCGGCGGCTCGCCGGACCCGGCGGACCCATCCGCCCCTCCACGACCTGCGCCTGCGCCTTCTGCGCCCGCTTGAACTTCCCGCCGATCCGCGTCGCCAGCAGATCGGCGACCATGAACCCGACGTTGTGCCGGTTCGCCGCGTAGTCGGGGCCGGGATTGCCCAGGCCCACGATGAGCCAGGGGTCGGTGGCGTCGGACATCAGCGCTCGGTCTCCTCGCACGCAGGGGATGACAGGGACAGCAGGGATGGCACATACGGCACATATGGCCGGGACGGCAGGCAAACGGGGCGGCGGCTCCCCGGAAGGGAACCACCACCCCGTCAGTCAAGCAGGTGGAACGGTGAGCGGTACGGCTCAGGCGTCGGCGGCGGTCTCGCCGGCCTCGTCCGCGGCCGGCTCCTCGGCCTGCGCGGCGACGACCTGGATCACGATGGCGTCCTCGTCACCGGCCAGCACGGAGCCCTTGGGCAGCTTGATGTCCTTGGCCTGGATCGAGTCACCGGCGTCCAGACCCGCGACGGAGACCGTCACGGACTCGGGGATGTGGGTGGCCTCGGCCTCGACGAGCAGCGTGTTCAGCACGAACTCGAGCAGGTTGGCGCCCGGCGCCAGGTCGCCCTCGGCGTGCACCGCGATCTCGACGTTGACCTTCTCGCCGCGCTTCACGGTCAGCAGGTCGACGTGCTCGATGGTGCTGCGGAGGGGGTTGCGCTGCACAGCCTTGGGGATGACCAGCGTGTCCTTGCCGTCGATCTCCAGACCGATCAGGACGTTCGCCGTACGCAGCGCCAGCTGCAGCTCGTGGCCCGGCAGCGTGACGTGGACCGGCTCGGCACCGTGGCCGTAGACGACCGCGGGAACGCGGTTGGCGCGACGAACACGGCGGGCGGCGCCCTTGCCGAACTCGGTACGGACCTCGGTGGCGAGCTTGATCTCAGCCATGGTTGCACTCCTCGTCAGGTGGGTGAGCCGTCGGGAGACGGAACACGAACGGTCACCCGGCCCACGACAGGCCTGCTACGAAGAGCGCGTCGATAACGGACCGCCGTACACACAGGTACGGCCTCCCTCGCCGAGCAACTCGCTGAGTCTACCCGGCGGGGAGGCCGCACCCCAAAGTGGATCACCGGACGGTGATCGTCACTGCTGTCAGCCCTGCTCCTCGAAGAGGCTCGTCACCGAACCGTCCTCGAACACCTCACGCACCGCACGCGCGATCGTCGGCGCGATCGAGAGCACCGTGATCTTGTCCAGCTCCAGCTCACCCGGGGTCGGCAGCGTGTCCGTGAACACGAACTCGCTCACCTTCGAGTTCTTCAGCCGGTCCGCCGCCGGACCCGACAGCACCCCGTGCGTCGCCGTCACGATGACGTCCTCCGCACCGTGCGCGAACAGCGCGTCCGCGGCGGCGCAGATCGTGCCACCGGTGTCGATCATGTCGTCGACCAGCACACAGACCCGGCCCTCGACGTTGCCCACGACCTCGTGGACGGAGACCTGGTTCGGCACGTCCTTGTCGCGACGCTTGTGCACGATCGCCAGCGGCGCGTCCAGCCGGTCGCACCAGCGGTCGGCGACCCGCACCCGGCCCGCGTCCGGCGACACGATCGTCAGCTTGGAACGGTCGACCTTCGCGCCCACGTAGTCCGCCAGGATCGGCAGCGCGAACAGGTGGTCCACCGGGCCGTCGAAGAAGCCCTGGATCTGGTCCGTGTGCAGATCGACGGTGAGGATGCGGTCCGCACCCGCCGTCGCCATCAGATCCGCCACCATGCGCGCCGAGATCGGCTCACGGCCACGGTGCTTCTTGTCCTGGCGGGCATAGCCGTAGAACGGCACGATCACCGTGATGGAGCGGGCCGAAGCGCGCTTCAGCGCGTCCAGCATGATCAACTGCTCCATGATCCACTTGTTGATCGGAGCCGTGTGGCTCTGGATCAGGAAGCAGTCCGCGCCACGTGCCGACTCCTGGAACCGCACGTAGATCTCACCGTTGGCGAAATCGAAGGCCTTCGTCGGCACGAGACCGACTCCCAGCTGATGGGCGACCTCCTCGGCAAGCTCGGGGTGGGCGCGGCCGGAGAAGAGCATCAGTTTCTTCTCGCCGGTCGTCTTGATCCCGGTCACAGCACAGTCTCCTCAGACGTGTATCTGGCGCTGCACGCATAGGTCCCGATGTGCAACGAGCCAGCCGAAATGGGTGAGCATCTATCACGGTACGCCGTCACCGGCGCACCTGTTTCCGGTCAGCTTTGCCCGTCGGTCTCCTGCGACGACGCCTGAGCGGCCTGCGCGGCGGCGCTGCCCGGCCGCTTCCGGGCCACCCAACCCTCGATATTCCGCTGCTGGCCCCGCGCCACGGCCAGTGAACCGGCGGGCACGTCCTTGGTGATGACCGACCCGGCGGCGGTGTAGACCCCGTCCCCGACCGTGACCGGCGCCACAAACATATTGTCCGAACCGGTACGGCAGTGGGAGCCGATCGTCGTGTGGTGCTTGGCGACGCCGTCGTAGTTCACGAAGACGCTCGCCGCACCGATGTTGGTGTGATCACCGATCGTCGCGTCACCGACGTAACTCAGATGCGGGACCTTGGTCCCTTCCCCGATCGTCGCGTTCTTCATCTCCACGTACGTACCGGCCTTGGCCTTCGTCCCCAGCCGGGTGCCCGGCCGCAGGTAGGCGTACGGGCCGACGAGCGCCCCCGCCCCGATCTCCGCCGAGAGCGTCACGGAGTTGTCCACCCTGGCGCCGGTGCCGACGACGGTGTTCTCGATCCGCGAGTTCGGCCCCACCTCGCTGTCCTCCGCGAGGTGCGTGGTCCCCAGCAGCTGGGTCCCCGGGTGCACGACCGCGTCCCGCTCGTACGTCACCGTCGCGTCGATCAGCGTGGACGACGGGTCCACCACGGTCACGCCCGCGAGCATCGCCCGCTCCAACAGCCGCTCGTTGAGCAGGCGGCGCGCCTCGGCGAGCTGGAGCCGGTTGTTGATGCCGAGGATCTCCCGGTGGTCGCCCGCCACGGAGGCCCCGACCCGGTGCCCGGCCTCGCGCAGGATGGACAGCACGTCGGTGAGGTACTCCTCGCCCTGGCTGTTGTCGGTGCGCACCTTGCCCAGCGCGTCGGCCAACAGCCGCCCGTCGAACGCGAACACCCCGGAGTTGATCTCCCGGATCGCCCGCTGCTCGTCGGTGGCGTCCTTGTGCTCGACGATCTCGGTGACCGCACCGGTGGCGGGGTCGCGCACGATGCGCCCGTAGCCGGTGGAGTCGGGGACCTCGGCGCTCAGGACGGTGACCGCGTTGGCGTCGGCGGCGTGGGTGGCGGCGAGCGCGCCGAGCGTCCCGCCGGACAGCAGGGGGGTGTCGCCGCAGACGACGATCACGGTGCCCTCGACGGCGCCGCCGAGCTCCTCCAGCCCCATGCGGACGGCGTGCCCGGTCCCGTTCTGCTCGGCCTGGAAGGCGGTGCGCACGGGGGCGTCGCCGGCGTTCAGGTGCGCGGTGACCTGCTCGCTGGCATGTCCGACGACCACGACGAGGTGCTGGGGATCCAGCTCACGGGCGGCGGCGACGACATGTCCGACGAGCGAGCGCCCGGAGATCTCGTGCAGAACCTTGGGTGTCTTCGACTTCATGCGGGTGCCCTCACCCGCTGCGAGGACGACGACGGCTGCCGGGCTGGTTGCGCTCACGGATGTGCCCTTCGGCTTCGGGTGGTGGTCATCCGCAGGATACCGGGGGTGTTTCCGGTGGAAACGGGGGCGGGCCCCGACCGGTGAGGTCGGGGCCCGCGTGCGCTGCTCCCGGGGAAGGACTCGAACCCTCATGATCAGATCCAAAATCTGACGTCTTGCCCTTAGACGACCCGGGATGGGCGTTATGTCCGATTCTCTTGATCGGCTCTTTTTGCAGCACCTACTATGCCGCACCAGGAGCCCTCGATGCGACGGTACAGCTCGGCGCTTTTCAGGACACGTACCGCGAGACAGCCCCGATAGCTTTCGCCGACGTTCTTCCGGTTCGTCTTCGGGGTGTGCTTCTTGAGCGACGTTTTCCCGAAAGCCGAGGGCTCGGCGCCGGTGAGTGTGGCCCAGAACTGCTCGGCGGCCATGACGTCCGCTGTCTCGTGGATAAGGACATGGAAGCGGAGGTGTCCGTCCTCTACTCCCAGCAGCCGTAGCCAGGCGAGAAAGACCTCGATCATGCCGGGGTCGCTGTTGACGAACGTGACCCGCTCCTGGGTGCGGTACGGCTTGGCCTTGGAGCCCTCCGCCCAGTAGAGGCCGACGCCCAGCAAGAAGAGCTCGCGATCGGTCATGGTGCCGATCTCGTCTGCGGCCTTCTGCTTTGCCGCCAGGCGCTCGGCGTCCCGCCGCTGGAGTGTCGCTTCCCATCCGCGCCGCCCGATGGCGGAGGACTCCTCCCGGGTCCGCTTGCGCTCCGGCTTCGGCAGGTCCCGTACCCACAGTGAGATCGAACTCTTCGAGCAGCCCAGCTCCACCTGGATCTGGTCGTAGGTCATTCCCTGGAGCCGCAGCTCGCGGGCCTTCTCCCGCACGTCGTCCTTGGCGTTCGGGCGCTTCGTCCACTCGGGGGCGGGCTCGCCCTGGAGGAGGCGGTGGAGCATGTCGTTGTTGAAGACCTTCAGCCGGTCCCTGATCTGGCGCACGCTGAGCCCCTCCCGCCGCAGCGCCACCGCCCGCTCGCGCAGGCCCTCGAAGTCGGCGTACTTGCTTGTGGTTTCCGTCATACGGGGATCGTCGTCCGGAATGCGAACGTCCGGGTCGAAAGCGCGGTCGATTCGCCATTTCAGGCGATCGGTATGTGTTTCGTGCTTGTTCGAATGCGGAACGTGCTGTTGCCGGTCACCCGAAAATGAGATGCGTCCGCCCGTAGGCTGGATGCCATGACCGCAACGGGGGCAGACCGGGAAGCGGCGGGATCGACCACCCGCGGCTACTGGTGGTGGGAGCGGCGACGCAGTGTCGCCCTGGACGTGGGACTGGCGCTGGTATCGGCGCTGGAGTGTGGCCTGGAGGGGGTGGAGTTCGCCCGGAACACCGGTATTCCGGTGCCGGTGGGCGTGGTGTTCGGACTGCTGGCGGGTTCGGTGCTGCTGGTGCGCCGGCGGTGGCCGATCGCCGTGGTGCTCGTGACGATCGCGATGACGCCCGCCGAGATGGGCTTCCTGATGGCCCTCGTGGGCCTGTACACGCTGGCCGCGTCCGAGGTGCCGCGCCGGATCACCGTCGTGCTGGCGGGGATGGCGCTGGTGGGGACGTTCATCGTCACCTGGGTGCGGTTGCGGCAGAGCGTGGCGGAGCAGGCCGACTTCGGGCCGGGGGACTGGTACGTCCCGCTGATGTCCGCCTTCATGGCGGTGGGGCTCACGGCCCCGTCCGTGCTGTTCGGCCTCTACATAGGGGCCAGGCGCCGTCTGATGGAGAGCCTGCGGGAGCGGGCCGATTCGCTGGAGCGGGAGCTGTCACTGCTCGCGGACCGGGCCGAGGAGCGGGCCGAGTGGGCGCGTACGGAGGAGCGGACCCGGATCGCCCGGGAGATGCACGACGTGGTCGCCCACCGGGTGAGCCTGATGGTGGTCCACGCCGCGGCCCTCCAGGCCGTCGCGCCGAAGGATCCGGCGAAGGCCGTGCGCAACGCGGCGCTGGTCGGGGACATGGGCCGGCAGGCGCTGACGGAGTTGCGCGAGATGCTCGGGGTGCTGCGCACCGGGGACGCGTTGACCGCGCCGGCCGCCGCGGGGGCGGTTCCGCTGGCGTCGGTGAGGAAGGCGGCTGTCGCGGCCTCCGCCGCGTCCGAGGACGGGCCCCGGCTGCACGAGCTGGAGGCGTTGGTGGCGCAGTCGCGGCAGGCGGGGATGGTCGTGGAGCTGTCGGTGGACGGTGCGGCGCGGCCGTATCCGCCGGAGGTCGAGCAGACGGCGTTCCGGGTGGTGCAGGAGGCGCTGACGAACGTGCACAAGCACGCGGCGGGCGCGAAGACGTGGGTGCGGCTCGCGCATCGGGAGGCCGAGGTCGCGATGCAGGTGGAGAACGGTCCTTCGGACTCGGCGGCGGCGGACGCGGGGCTGCCGAGCGGGGGGAACGGGTTGGTGGGGATGCGGGAG
>NZ_JAAXYC010000298.1 GCF_018619185.1 Streptomyces sp. McG3
AGATGTGTATAAGACACAGGGGGAGACCGGCGAGGCAGGGGCCGGCGCGGCGGCCACCGGGCGCACCGGTATCCGCAGGACGGTCCCGCACGGACAGCACAGCTCGGGCTGGGGCCACTGGTTCTCCCGGGCGCAGGACGCGCACCGGACGGTGACCCACGCGTCGTTCCAGCTGCGGTGGGTGACCAGGACCGCCGGGGCGTCCCGCAGCAGGGGCGGTGCGGTGGGCGTCCCGCACGGGCAGGGGTAGGCCGGTGTGCTGTAGGCGTGGTCCCGGCCGCAGACAGGGCACCGTACCGGCACGGACTCCACGATCGTCTCCCTCCGGCACGGACGGCGCGGCCGACTGCGCTCCGTGCCTCCCTCGTCACGCCATCGTCCACCAGGAGCGAGGCTCTGGGGAGGGGGTTGGCGGACTTCGTAGGGGCGGGCGGAGGTCCGCGCCCTTGACGGCGGTCGCCCCACGTTTTAGATTGCTTCCGTATAGCAGAACTGAATTTCCGTAATGCGGAATTGGTGCTCTCAGGTGGCGCGACAGAGCCCGACTCCACCAATCCCGAGCAGGAGCACTCAATGCCTCGTATGACCGCTGCCCGAGCGGCAGTTGAGATCCTCAAGCGCGAAGGCGTCAGCAACGCGTTCGGTGTGCCGGGTGCGGCGATCAACCCCTTCTACGCGGCCCTCAAGGCCTCCGGCGGGGTGCAGCACACACTGGCCCGGCACGTCGAGGGCGCCTCCCACATGGCCGAGGGCTACACCCGGGCCGAGGCCGGCAACATCGGCGTCTGCATCGGCACGTCGGGCCCGGCGGGCACCGACATGATCACCGGTCTGTACTCCGCCATCGCCGACTCCATCCCGATCCTGTGCATCACCGGCCAGGCCCCGACCGCCGTCCTGCACAAGGAGGACTTCCAGGCCGTCGACATCGCGTCGATCGCCAAGCCGGTCACCAAGGCGGCGACCACCGTCCTGGAGGCCGCGCAGGTCCCCGGCGTCTTCCAGCAGGCCTTCCACCTGATGCGCACCGGCCGGCCCGGCCCGGTCCTCATCGACCTGCCGATCGACGTCCAGCTCACCGAGATCGAGTTCGACCCCGAGCTGTACGAGCCCCTGCCGGTGCACAAGCCGGCGGCCTCCCGCAAGCAGATCGAGCGAGCGATCCAGATGCTGAACGCCTCGGAGCGTCCGGTGCTCGTCGCGGGCGGCGGCATCATCAACGCCGACGCCTCCGAGCTCCTCGTGGAGTTCGCCGAGCTGACCGGCGTCCCGGTCATCCCGACCCTGATGGGCTGGGGCATCCTCCCCGACGACCACGAGCTGAACGCCGGCATGGTCGGCCTCCAGACCTCGCACCGCTACGGCAACGCGAACTTCCTGGAGTCCGACTTCGTCCTCGGCATCGGCAACCGCTGGGCCAACCGCCACACCGGCAAGCTGGACGTCTACACCCAGGGCCGCACCTTCGTCCACGTCGACATCGAGCCCACCCAGCTCGGCAAGATCTTCGCCCCGGACCTCGGCATCGCCTCCGACGCCAAGGCCGCGCTGACGCTCTTCGTCGAGGTGGCGCGTGAGCTGAAGGCCGCGGGCGAGCTGAAGGACCGTTCGGCCTGGGCCGCGTCCACGCAGGAGCGCAGGGCGACCCTCCAGCGCAAGACCCACTTCGACAACGTGCCGCTCAAGCCGCAGCGCGTGTACGAGGAGATGAACCGGGCGTTCGGCCCGGAGACCCGTTACGTCACCACGATCGGGCTCTCCCAGATCGCCGGCGCGCAGATGCTGCACGTCTACAAGCCGCGCCACTGGATCAACTGCGGCCAGGCGGGCCCCCTCGGCTGGACGATCCCGGCCGCGCTGGGCGTCGCCACCGCGGACCCGGAGGGCACGGTCGTCGCCCTCTCCGGCGACTACGACTTCCAGTTCATGCTGGAGGAGCTGGCCGTCGGCGCGCAGCACCGCATCCCGTACGTCCACGTCCTGGTGAACAACTCCTACCTGGGGCTCATCCGCCAGGCGCAGCGCAACTTCGACATCGACTTCCAGGTCAACCTGGAGTTCGAGAACATCAACTCCCCGGAGCTGGGCGTCTACGGCGTGGACCACGTCAAGGTCGTCGAGGGACTCGGCTGCAAGGCGATCCGGGTCACCGAGCCGGACCAGCTGCTGCCGGCCTTCGAGGAGGCGAAGAAGCTCGCCGCGGAGTTCCGGGTGCCGGTCGTCGTCGAGGCGATCCTGGAGCGGGTCACGAACATCGCGATGAGCGGCAGTGACATCGCGTCGGTCAACGAGTTCGAGGACATCGCGACGGACGCGTCCCACGCGCCCACCGCGATCCGCCCCCTGACGGCGTCCTGACCCCCACCCGCCGCAGCCGACAGGCCCCCGCCCCGGATTCCTTCCCGGGGCGGGGGCCTGTTTCGCTGCGTGCGGGCGCCTTCCGCCCCGCCGAAGATGTCCTCAAGCGCCGGACGGGCTGGATGCGGATCATCCCAGCCAGTCCGGGTGATTCCAGCCCGTCCGGCAATCCCAGCCCGTCCGGCGCTTGAGGACGGAAGCCTCGCGGGGGAGGGGCCGAACTCCCCAGGCAGGGTTCAGAGCACGTCCCCCACGCAGGGAGCGGCCTGCTCCGGAGCCACGGTTCCGTCCTCAAACGCCGGACGGGCTGAATGGTGCCGGCCCACCCGGGCCACGGTTCTCCATGCGTCGGGCGGGCTTGGTGGTGCCGGCCCACCCGGGTCACGGTTCCTCATGCGTCGGGTCTCGTTGCCGGAGGGGGCCGGGAAACGTTCCCGCCCACGCGAAAGGGCGCGGAGTACGGGACCGTATCCGTACTCCGCGCCCTCGTTCAGGGAGCGACAGAGGTGTCGCCGGGTGACAGGGACCGCGGCGGCGGCGATCGGCCCGGGGGAGGGCGTCTCCTTCAGGTCAGGAGACGGTCCCCGGGTCCTTCACCACCGCACTGGCATCGCTCGACCGCCGCGGCCTCGTCGTCCTGCCCGCGCCGCGCGGCACCCCTCATCCGGGTGCGCGGTACGGGCAGGGTCCAGGGGAGGCTCAGTCCTCGCGCAGGGCGCGGACGGCCTTCTCGACGCGCTTGCCGTAGTCGGCGTCGGCGGCGTGGAAGTGGGCGAGGTTCTTCTCGATCACGTCGTCACGGGTGACCTGCGAGAGGCCTCCCGCGATGTTCGCGACCAGGCGGCCCTTCTCGTCGTCGGACATGAGCCGGAAGAGTTCGCCCGCCTGGAAGAAGTCGTCGTCCTTGGTGTGCGCGGG
The DNA here is from genome assembly GCF_018619185.1 of Streptomyces sp. McG3. Lineage (GTDB taxonomy): Bacteria > Actinomycetota > Actinomycetes > Streptomycetales > Streptomycetaceae > Streptomyces. The sequence continues at coordinate 3,277 of NZ_JAAXYC010000298.1, forward strand.
CGCCTCGTGCGTGCCCGTCCACCCGTGGATCGCCAGCGGGGCGGCGAGCGCCGCGTCGGTCTGCGCCGGACCGGCGTACGAGTTGGGCTCGTAGTTCTTGTCGTGGCGCGAGCCGTTGCGGGTCGCGTGGACGCCGTCGCGGCCGTAGTTGTCGACGACGGCGGTGCGCGGCGCGTTCACCGGCAGGTGGGTGTGGTTGACGCCCAGGCGGTAGCGGTGCGCGTCCGCGTAGGCGAACAGCCGGCCCTGGAGCATCTTGTCCGGGGAGGGACCGATGCCGGGCACGAAGTTGTTCGGGGAGAACGCGGCCTGCTCGACCTCGGCGAAGACGTTGTCCGGGTTGCGGTCCAGGACCAGGCGGCCGACCCGCTGGAGCGGGTAGTCGCTGTGCGGCCACACCTTGGTGAGGTCGAACGGGTTGAACCGGTAGTCGGCGGCGTCGGCGGCCGGCATCACCTGGACGTGCAGCGTCCAGGAGGGGTTGACGCCGCGCTCGATGGCCTGGAGCAGGTCCGTCTGGTGCGAGTTGGCGTCCTTGCCGACGAGCTCGGCGGCCTGGTCGGCGGAGAGGGAGCGCACGCCCTGGTTCGTCTTGAAGTGGTATTTGACGAAGAAGGCCTCGCCCGCGGCGTTCGTCCACTGGTAGGTGTGTGAGCCGTAGCCGTTCATGTGGCGGTACGAGGCGGGGATGCCGCGGTCGCCCATCAGCCAGGTGATCTGGTGCGTCGCCTCGGGGGCGTGCGCCCAGAAGTCCCAGACGTTGTCCGGCTCCTGCTTGCCCGTGAACGGGTCGCGCTTCTGCGAGTGGATGAAGTCGGGGAACTTGATCGGGTCCTTGATGAAGAACACCGGGGTGTTGTTCCCGACCAGGTCGTAATTGCCCTCGTCCGTATAGAACTTGAGGGCGAAGCCACGCGGGTCGCGGACCGCGTCCGCGCCGCCGAGCGAGTCGGCGACGGTCGAGAAGCGGATGAACGTCTCGGTGCGCTTGCCCACCTGGGAGAGGAAGTCGGCGCGGGTGAAGCCCGTGACGTCGTCGGTGACCTCGAAGTAGCCGTACGCGCCGGAACCGCGGGCGTGCACCACGCGCTCCGGGATGCGCTCACGGTTGAAGCGGGCGAGCTTCTCCAGGAGGTGCTGGTCCTGGAGGAGGATCGGTCCACCGACACCGGCGGTGGCGGAGTTCTGGTTGTCGGCGACCGGGGCGCCTGACTCGGTCGTGAGCACACGCTTAGCCATGTGGCGGGATGACCTTTCGTACGAGCTGCTGACGGCTTGAGGAGCGTAGATTCGCCGCGGAGCAACGTCAACAGTTTGTTGAAAACGAAGTGTGTGGTTCCGGGCCGCGGCAGCGCCTGGGCGCGACAGGACAGGTGTCAGCGCCACCGCGGCCCGGAGATCAGGGGGCCCGTTCGTGCGGGCCGTGGCCCCGTGCGGGGCCAGGGGCTCCTCGCGGAGCCGCAGGGGGTCAGACCTGGGAGCCGGACAGCCGCTCGACCGAGCGCAGCAGCGCCGAGTGGTCCAGGCCGCCGTCGCCCTGGGCGCGCAGCGAGGCGACCAGCTGGGCGACCACGCCGCCGACGGGCAGGGCCGCGCCGACGTTGCGGGCGGCGTCCGTGACGATGCCCATGTCCTTGTGGTGCAGGTCGATCCGGAAGCCGGGGGCGAAGTCCCGCTTCAGGAAGTTGTCCTTCTTGCGGGTCAGCACGGTCGAGCCGGCCAGACCGCCGTTGAGGACGTCCAGTGCGGCGGCGAGGTCGACGCCGGACTTCTCCAGGAAGACCACGGCCTCGGCGCAGGCCTGGATGTTGACCGCGACGATCAGCTGGTTGGCCGCCTTCACCGTCTGGCCGGAGCCGTGCGGGCCACAGAGCACGATGGTCTTGCCGAGCGCCTCCAGCAGCGGCTTCGCGGCGTCGAAGTCCGCCTGCTCGCCGCCGACCATGATGGACAGGACCGCCTCGATGGCGCCGGCCTCGCCGCCGGAGACCGGCGCGTCCAGGACCCGGATGCCCTTCTCGGCCGCGTTCTTGGCGAGGTCCACGGAGGTCTGCGGGGTGATGGAGGACATGTCCACCAGCAGGGCGCCGCGCTTGGCGTTCTCCAGGATGCCGTCGGGGCCGTAGGCGATGGCCTCGACCTGCGGGGAGGCGGGCACCATCGTGATGACGACGTCCGCGTCCCTGACCGCGTCCGCGATCGAGGAGGCGCCGTTGCCGCCGGCCGCGACCAGGCGGTCGACCTTGTCCTGCTCCAGGGTGTATCCGGTGACGTCGTAACCGGCCTTGACCAGGTTCTCGGACATGGGGGAGCCCATGATGCCGAGGCCGATCCACGCAACCTTGGGGAGGTTGTTGCTCATGAGGGTGCCTTCCTGAAAAACGTTTGTACGTAAGGGGGTTGGGCTCGACCGGAGGCCGGCCCGGCCCGCCCGCGGCCGGTCAGCGGGCCGCTCGGGCCGACGCCGGGAGCCAGTCGAAGGATTCCGCGCTCGGCCGGTCGCCCGGCTTGTACTCCAGGCCGACCCAGCCCGCGTACCCGGCGTCCTTCAGCTCGTCGAGGAGCTGCTCCAGCGGCAGCGAACCGGTGCCCGGCGCGCCGCGCCCCGGGTTGTCGGCGATCTGGACGTGGCCGGTCTTCGCGGCGTACGCCTTGATGACCTGGCTCAGGTCCTCGCCGTTCATCGAGAGGTGGTAGAGGTCCAGCAGGAACTTGGCGTTCCCGAGGCCCGTCGCCGCGTTCACCTTGTCGACGACCTCGATCGCGGCCGGTGCGCTGACCAGCGGATAGAGCGGCGACTCCGGCTTGTTGAGGGTCTCGACGAGGAGGATCGCCCCGACCCGGTCCGCCGCGCGGGCGGCCAGTACCAGGTTCTCCAGGGCGAGCGCGTCCTGCACCTGCGGGTCCGCACCCTCGACGCGGTTGCCGTACAGCGCGTTGAGCGCCGTGCAGCCGACCGAGGCGGCGAAGTCGGCCGCCACCTCGATGTTGGCCCGGAAGCGGTCCGACTCCGTGCCGGGCACGGAGAGCGCGCCGCGGTCGGGGCCGGGCAGCTGTCCGGCGTAGAAGTTCAGCCCCACCAACTGGGTGCCGGCGTCGTCGAGCGCCTTCTTGAGGGCGTCGAGCTCCGCCTGCGGAGGGGTGGGGGTCTCGATCCAGGGCCACCACAGCTCGACCGCCGTGAAGCCCGCCGCGGCGGCTGCCGCGGGACGCTCCAGGAGCGGGAGTTCCGTGAAGAGGATCGAAAGGTTCACATTGAAGCGCTGGTCCGGGTATCCCATGAGGATGTCGGCGCTCCTTCCGTATTGCGGAAGTTAGTTTCTGCTTAACGGAAGATTGCCCGGCGGGTGGCGGGGCTGTCAAGGGGGTGCCGGAAAATTCGCCCCGGCCGGCGCCGTACGGAATCGGTGGCGAGGGCGCCTTCGGGCATACGAAAGCGGGGCGGGGGTCGCCCTCGACCCCCGCCCCGCCCGGCTCCCACGCCGTACGGACCCCGCTATCCGGCCGGAACCGTGTCCTCGAAGCTCGTCCCGGCACCCCGGTACGCCCCGACCATCGCGTTGACCTGTGCCGGGGTGAGCACCTGGTCCTTCACGTGCAGGACGTAGTCCACCTGCTGGTCGTAGGCGCGGGGCGTGGTGCTCGGCTGCCCCTCCAGGTCGATCAGCCACTGGTTGAAGTTGATCGACATCGGCCGCTCGGGCAGATAGGCCGCCCCGTGCGTCCCGAAGTGCTGCCCGTCGACGTAGTACGTGATCTCGTCGTCGTCGATCGTCACCACCAGGTCGTGCCAGCCCGCGTACGACTGCCGGACCTCGCTGTGCGCGTTGACCGCCTCCCACGGATCGGGCCGGTAGGTCTCCCACGAGGTCGTGTAGAGGATGTTCGCCGGCTCGCCCCAGCCGCCGTTGGGCAGGTACTCGAAGTCGTACTCCGCGTAGTCGTCCGCCATCGGCGCCTTGAGGTCGTTGATGGTGAAGAACGTCTGCACGATCCGGTCGCCGTCCGGTCCCGAGCGCGGCGCGTCACTGAACTTCACCCGGGACGCGTAGGTCCCGTTCTTGAACTTCATCGACCGCGTCAGGATCTCGGTGTGCTTCGTCGAGGCCCCCGTGCCGGCCGTCGAGGTCTCCAGGTTCATCACCGAGTTCCCGCTCTGCGAGGCGAAGGTGACGTTCTCCGGGGCCCAGGTCGCGCCCGGTACCCCCGGGCCGCCGGAGTTGGACCGGACGCTCCAGCCGTTCGCGTTGATCTCCGGGTCGGTGTGGGAGCTGTAGTCGAAGTCGTCGAACAGCGCCGGCGCGTCCCCCGGCGGGTCGGTGGGCGGGTCCGTCGGGTCCGGCGGGTCGGTCGGGCCGTTGCCCCCGGGGGCCTCGCCCCACACGGTCGCCCCGGAGACATGAGCGGTCACCTTGGACCAGTCGCCGTACGCCGTCCTGTCCGCGCCGAAGGAGTAGTCGTCGGACTGGACGAGCGAGGCCCAGGAGCTCTGGTGGAAGCGGAGCTGCAGGTCTCCGGTGTCCGCCCCCGGCGCCAGCGAACCGGCCCCGGCCGTGAAGCCGATCTCCAGATAGCGGTCCGCGGTGGCGGTCGGATGCGCGGGCGTCCCGAACGTACCGGTGATGTTCGCGCACCCCTTCACCGCCCAGGAGCAGGCGAACCGGTAGGCGGCGGAGGCCGAGTCGGCCTTGAAGTAGTAGCGCACCTTGACGCTGCTCAGCGGTACGGAGGTGGAGCCGGCGTTACGGACCTTCAGCCACGGCTCGCTCTGGTCGGCGCTCGCGCCGGACGCGCTCGTGCGGTACTGGACGACGATCCCGTCCGCCGCGGCGGACGCCGAGGACGGCAGCGCGGCCAGCCCGGTGGCGGCCAGGGCCACGGCGGCGGCCGAGGCGGCGGCGATGCGCAGCCTGGACCTGCGCGGATTCCTGCGTGATGTGTTCACGGGTCTGTTCCTCTCCGGAACGGTGGTGGGGGAGTGGCTACGAGTGGGGTCGCGCTGTTCCTGAAGACGGGGACGCGTACGGGGCGGTCGCGAGCGACCGCGCGTCCAGCGGGCGGTAGGGGACGCCCAGGGCGTCCAGCCGGGCGGTGTGGTGACGCAGCCGCTCGACGAACCCCGGCCAGTCGCCGCGCCCGCCGGACCAGGACCGGTCGGCCAGCGCGCAGAGCCGTGGGTAGCTGAGGTACTCGATCTCCTCGGGGGTGCGGGCGTACTCGGTCCACAGCTGGGCCTGCGTCCCGAGCACCCGCGCCCGGTCCGCCTCCGGCCAGTCCGGCGGCGCCGGTTCGTAGCCGTGGACCGTGTGCAGGGGGACCGGAGCCCCGGGCTGGGCGACCGGCTCGGACGGGTCGCCGGACTGGGCGTAGTCGAGGTAGGTCGCCCGGTGGTGCGCGGCGATCACCTGATGGCCCCGGTGTGCGGCGGCCCGTGCGTGCGAGGAGTCGCGCCAGGTCATCACCGTGAATTCCGGGGGGAGTTCGGCGCCGTTCTCGACCCAGCCGAGCGGAATCCGGCCGCGTTCCACGAGGAACGCCCCGATCCGGCCCATGAACCAGCCGTGCAGCGCCGCCGGGTCCGCGAGCCCCAGGGCCGCCGCGCGCTCCCGGGCGGCCGGGCTCTCCTCCCACTCGGTGGTCGGGCACTCCTCGCCCCCGATGTGGAGGTACGGGGACGGGAAGACGTCCATCACCTCCTCCAGCACGGCCCGGCAGAAGTCGAAGACCCCCTCGTGCACGCCGAGGATCGTGTCGCACACCCCCCAGCGGGTCCACACGTCCAGCTCACGCCCGGGGTTGTTGCCCAGCTCCGGGTAGGCGGCGAGCGCCGCCCGCACATGGCCGGGCATCTCGATCTCCGGTACGACGGTGACCCCGCGCTCCGCCGCGTACCGCACCAGGCCTCTCAACTCCGCCTTGGTGTACGACCCTCCGTGCGGCACCGCGTCGAAGTGCGCCCCGTCCGGGCCGGTCGGGCCCTTCTGCGACCGGGCCCGCCGGGAGCCGACCGAGATCAGCCGGGGGTAGGCGTCGACCGGCATCCGCCAGCCCTGGTCGTCGGTGAGGTGCAGGTGCAGGACGTTCAGCTTGTGCAGCGCCAGCAGATCCACGTACCGGCGCAGATAGCCGACCGGCTGGAAGCGCCGCGCCACGTCCAGCATCGCCCCGCGCCACGGCCGCTCCGGCACGTCGGTGATCTCGACGCACGGCAGCTCCCAGGACCCGGCCTCCGACGCCCCGCCCGACAGGGCTTCGGCGGGCAGGAGCTGGCGGATCGTCTGGACGCCCCGGAGGAGCCCGGTGAGATGGGCGGCACGCAGCTGGAGGGCCTGCCGGGCGACCGTCAGCCCGTACCCCTCCTCGCCGAGGCCGCCGAGCCGGTCGTCCAGGGCGAGGACGACCCGGCCGTCCGACGCCGGGGCGAGGGGGAGCCCGGCCGCGCGGCCGACCAGGGAGCGCAGCAGGTCCGCCGCAGGTTCCGCGCCCGGCAGCGCCCGGACGGTGGTGTCCCGGTCGAGGGTGAGCCGGCCGCCGAGCGAGGAGACCCTGGTGGGCCGGGGAAGGAGGGCGAGGTCGGGGCGCGATGCGGGCACGGCGGTCTCCGGATTCGGTTCGCGGG
>NZ_JAAXYC010000299.1 GCF_018619185.1 Streptomyces sp. McG3
GCCCCGCCGCCCGCCGATGCGCCATTCCATCCGGCCGCATCCGGCCCGGATCCGGCCGTGATCCAGGCCTGATCCGCCTCGAATCCGTGTGATCCTCGTCGCCCCGAACGCGTACGCCGCTGTGGAACGGAGCCACGGAAATCTGCGTCCGGCCGGGCAGGACGAAGATCGTCACCGAGCGCGTCGGGGCGTGTACGCAACTGCGCCGAAGCCCCGCCACACGCCGCCGACGTGCGGCAACAGGGTTCGGATCGACCGGTCGCGACGATCGGTGACGACGGCGTGGAGAGCGTCACGACACGGGACGACAGCGTGTCGGCGCCGCCTCGGGGCCGACGACGAACGGTGCCCGTGGTGGGCCCCACACGTTTGACCGGTGCCTCTCCGGCCTCCCTGCCACTAGCCTCTTCACATGACCTCCACTTCGACCGAGCCGACGCCTGCCCGCCCGATGGTTGAGCTGAACGCGGAGATCCGCGCTCTGGTCGCCGCCGGCGGTGTGGTGTCGCCCGAGGGCCGCCGGGAGTACGAGCGGCTGCTCGTCGAGTGGGTGGCGGCCGTACGGGGCGGATCCAACGACGCCGTCTGACCGCAGGGCCGCGGGCTGTCACCGGGAGCGGTGAGGGCCCCGGCGCAGGAGGATCCCGGAGCGGGAACATCCGGGCGCCGGCGGATCCGGGCACAGGAACATCCGGGCGCCGGGGAACCACCCGCTCCACGGGGCCGGCCGGGCGTCGGCGATAGTGATCGTCCGTCCGCGTCCTGACCCCCGGGAGAACCTCATGACCGCCGCGTCACCCGTCGGCGCACGCCGCCCGTCCCTCCTCCTCGTCACCGATCTCGCGTACGAGGCCCGCGGCCGCCGCTACTGCGACGAGGACATCTACCTCGGCTCCCGGCTGCGCGAGTCGTTCGACGTCGCCCTCTGCCACCCCCGGGACGCGGCCGCGCTGCTGGAGGGCTTCGACACCGTGCTCATCCGCAACAGCGGGCCGGTGCTGCACCACCGGGAGGCGTACGACGCCTATCGCTCCCGGGCCAGGGAGCTGCGGACGCCGGTCTACAACCCGCTGGGCGGGCGTGGTGACATGGCGGGCAAGGAGTATCTGGTCGAGATGAGCCGGGCCGGCCTGCCGGTCATCCCCACGGTGGACCGGGCGGCGGATCTGCCGGAGCTGCCCGACGCCCCCGCCTACGTGGTCAAGCCGAAGCTGGGGGCGGACTCGGTCGGGCTGCGTTTCGTCACGGCGGCGGAGGCGGCCACCGAGCTGGAGCGGGCGGCCGAGGGCTCGCTCCTCGTCCAGCCTCGCATCGACTTCCGCCACGAGGTGTCGTTCTACTTCGTCGACCACGACTTCCAGTACGCGCTGTACGCGCCCGACCCGGAACGGCGCTGGGTGCTGGAGCCGTACGCGGCGAGCGCGGAGGACCTGGAGTTCGCCCGGCGCTTCATCGCCTGGAACTCCCTCGACCACGGGATCCAGCGGGTCGACGCCTGCCGGACCGCGGACGGCGCGCTGCTGCTCGTCGAGCTGGAGGACCTCAATCCGTATCTGTCGCTCGACCGGGTCGGCGAGGACGTCCGTGAGGCGTTCGTGGCGCGGCTGAAGACCTCGATCGCCTCGCTGCCCCGCTGACCACGCCCGTCCGGCCCGCCCCCGCATGCGGGGGTGCGGAGCCGGTGTGAGGGTGCAGAGGTGACCACTGCCAGCGAGCAAGCTCCCGCCGCGCAGAGTGCAGCCGCGCCGCCGCCCGTCCTCGACCGGCGGCGGCGGAACATCGTCTTCACGACGATCGTGCTCGGCATGCTGCTCGCGGCGCTGGACCAGACGATCGTGGGCACGGCGCTCCCGACGATCGTCTCGGACCTGGGCGGCGCCGCGCACATGTCGTGGGTGGTCACCGCCTATCTGCTGGCGGAGACGGTGGCCACCGTCCTGGTCGGCAAGTTCGGCGACCTGTTCGGGCGGAAGCTGGTCTTCCAGGTCTCGGCGATCATCTTCATCACGGGTTCGTTCCTGTGCGGCCTCGCGTCGGACATGCTGCTGCTGATCATCTGGCGCGGTATGCAGGGCATCGGCGCGGGCGGCCTCATGGTCACGTCCATGGCGCTGATCGCGGACGTGATCCCGCTGCGCGAACGGGGCAAGTACCAGGGCGCGATCGGGGCGGTGTTCGGCATCTCGACGGTGATCGGGCCGCTGCTCGGCGGGCTCTTCACCGACCATCTGACCTGGCGCTGGGCGTTCTACGTCAATGTGCCGATCGCCATCGTGGTGGTGATCGCCGCCGCCCGGAACATTCCGTCGGTGAAGGCCGCGGGGCGGCCGGTGATCGACTACCGGGGCATCGCGCTGGTCACCGTCGGGGCGAGCGCGCTGATCCTGGCGACGAGCTGGGGCGGGAACGAGTACGCCTGGGGCTCGCCCATGGTCATCGGGCTGTTCGTCGGCGGGCTGATCGCCCTGGCGCTGTTCTGCGTGGTGGAGACGCGGGCGAAGGAACCGATGCTGCCGATGCGGCTGTTCCGGAACCCGGTGTTCACGGTCTGCTCGATCCTCAGTTTCATCGTGGGCTTCGCCATGCTCGGCTCGATGATCTTCCTGCCGACCTATCTCCAGTACGTGGACGGGGACTCGGCGACGCTCTCGGGGGTGCGGACGCTGCCGCTGGTCGTCGGTCTGCTGGCCGCCTCGATCTTCAGCGGCAACGTGGTGAGCAAGACGGGCCGCTACCGGGTGTTCCCGATCGTGGGGACGCTGGTCATGGCGGCCGGGCTGTTCCTGCTGTCCAGGATGGGGCCGGGGACCGGCGTCTGGCTGGAGTCGCTCTACATGGTGGTGCTGGGGCTCGGCATCGGTCTGGCCATGCAGGTGCTGACGATCGCCGTGCAGAACACCGTCGACTACGAGGACCTGGGCACGGCCACGTCGGGCGTGACGTTCTTCCGCACCCTGGGCAGCGCCTTCGGCACGGCGGTGTTCGGCACGATCTACGCCAACGCGCTGAAGCCGAACCTCGGCGACGGCGTCGCGCGGGCGGTGGCGGCGGGCGGCGACCCGGCGGCCCTGGCCCGCGCCTCGCAGAGCCCGCAGGCGCTGCACGCGCTGCCCGCCGCCCAGTCGGAACCGCTGGCCCAGGCCTACGCGGCCACCCTGCACACCGTGTTCCTGTGGACGGTGCCCGTCGCGCTGATCGGCTTCGTCGTCGCACTGTTCCTGAAGGAGGTGAAACTGCGGGACTCCGCCCGGCTCGGGTCGACGGACATGGGCGAGGGCTTCGCCCAGCCGGGCAGCGGGGACTCGGCGAAGGTCCTGGAGTACTCCGTGGCCACGATCCTGCACGGCGCGGGCCCGGACACCGCCCGGCGGATCACGGCCGGGTCCGACACCCGCCTCGACATGGCGGGGGCCTGGGCGGTGATGCAGGTGGACCTCTTCACCAGGATGGTCGGCCACGCGGGCCTCGGGCTGATCGCGGCCCGGCACCGCATCCCGCCGGAGGTGCTGGTGCCCGTCTTCGACCGGATGATCGAGGAGGGCTATCTGACGGGCGACGGCCGGATCTTCTCGCACACGGCGGCGGGCCGGCGCGAGGCCGCGGTGATCTCCGACGCCTGGGGCCAGTGGCTCAACGAGCGCCTGGCCGAGGACGGCGCCCGCCCCGACGACCGACAGCTCCGGGCCACCGTGGACGTGATCGCCAAACGGCTGCTGGCGGAGGACCTGGCCCAGGAGCTGTCCCCGGCTGCCGGTCCCGGGGGTTCGAGACGGGTGGGGGCCCCGGTCTGAGGCCCGGGCCCTTCCCGCACGGACGGGTCAGTGCTCCCAGGACCGGGGGCGGACCAGCGCCTCCCACTCCGCGCGGAGCAGGCCGAGGATCGCGTTGTCGTGGCGGCGGCCACGGTGCAGGCAGGAGGACCGGCGTACGCCTTCATGGACGAAACCGGCTCCGCGCAGAGTGGCGAGGGCCGCCGTGTTGTCGGTGTGGGTGACGGCCTCGACGCGGTGGAGGGGCAGTTCGCCGAAGGCCAGGTCGGTGAGGGCGGCGAGCGCGTCGGCTCCGATGCCCTTGCGGCGGTGTTCGGGGGCGAGGTGGAGGTAGGCCTCGGCGGTGCCGTCGACGAAGTCCTCCTCGATGAGGGCGATGTGGCCGACCGGGGTGCCGTCCGCGAGGAGGACGAGGAAGTCGTCCCGGTGCCGGTCCTCCACGTTGGCTTCGATGCGCTCGCGGAGTTCGTGGAGGGAGCCGGGCCAGACGCCGATCTCGTGGGCGGCCACCGGGTCGGCGCGCCAGTGGTGGATCAGTTCGGCGTCGTCGGGCTCGACGGGGGTGAAGGCGACGTCACGGCCCCGCCAGAATCGTTCCCGCGTGGCGTCGGGCGTCGCTGCTTCGTCCTCGTTCATGCGGCGGATCGTACGGTCGCGTGCGCTCCGCCGGGAAACGGTTTCTCGTGCGCTCGCGTCCGAGGCGTCCGGAGCGGGTGCGGGGGACGCGTCAGGAGCGGGTGCGGGGACGCCGCTCAGTCGACGAAAACCGCCGTCGAGTAGACCCAGGCGCCTTCGTGCCGGACGAAGCGGCTCTTCTCGTGGAGGGAGTCGGGGCGCCCGTCGTCGGTGTAGTGGGCGCGGAAGGTGACCGTTCCGGTGGAGTGGAAGGCGCTGCCCTCGGTGGTGTCCAGGATGTCCAGCCCCGTCCAGCGCATCGCGGGGTCGAAGTCGACGCCGGGCGGCCGGGTCCCGGAGTGCCAGGTGCGCAGCAGGTACGCCGCGTCCCGGACGACGAAGGCCGCGTACCGGGAGCGCATCAGGGCCTCGCAGGTCGGCGCGGCGGCGCTGCCGGAGTGGAAGCGGCCGCAGCACTCCCCGTAGGCGGCCGGCAGGCCGCAGGGGCACGGGGAGGCGGGGCTGATCCGCGCGGCGGCGGGCCCCCGCGGCCGGGAGGTGCGTCGTGACATGGGTCCATTGTGACGCGTGGCGGCGGGCTCAGGGTTTGCGGGCCACCCCGGCGTAGCCGGGGATCGGATCGTCGCCCGGGACGTCGATGACCTCGCCGAGCTCCGGATGCCAGTCGGCGGAGAGCGAGACGCCCGGCTCGACCAGTTCGAGACCGTCGAAGAACGCCGTGAGTTCGGCGCGGCTGCGGGGACGCAGCGTCATCCCGCGCGCCTTGTACAGGGCCCGTGCCTCTGCGGCACCCTCCGGGTTGAAGTCGCCGGTGGTGTGCGAGAGCACGAGATAGCTGCCGGAGGGAAGCTGCTCGACCAGCTTGTCGACCAGTTCGCCCGCGCCGTCCTCGTCGTCGATGAAGTGCAGCAGGGCCAGCATCGACAGGGCGATCGGCTCGTCGAAGTCCAGGACCTTGCCGGCCTCCGCCAGGATGGTCTCCGGCTTGCGGGCGTCGGCCTGGATGTACTCGGTGGCGCCCTCGGGCGTGGAGCGGAGCAGCGCCGCCGCGTGGGCGAGCACGATCGGGTCGTTGTCGCAGTAGACGACGCGTGCGTCGGGGGCGGTCTGCTGGGCGATCTGGTGGAGGTTCGGCTCGGTGGGTATGCCGGTGCCGATGTCCAGGAACTGGCGCACCCCGCTCTCGGCGAGCCGGCGGGTGGCCCGGTGCATGAACGCCCGGTTGACCCGCGCCATGTCACGGCCCCGCGGGTCCAGGGCGAGCAGCTGTCGCGCCATCTGTTCGTCGACCGGGTAGTTGTCCTTGCCGCCGAGGAACCAGTCGTACATCCGGGCCGGATGCGGCTTGCTGGTGTCGATCTCGATGGAGTGGGGTTCTTGCCCGGTCATGGCGCGCTCCGTGGTCGGGTGTCCGTACAGAGGAGGGGTGCGATATCAGGTGAGCAGGAAGTCGGCCTGGCCGGCCTTGGCTCCCTGGATGAACGCGGCGATCTCGCCGTTGGAGTAGATGAGAGCGGGGCCGTCCGGGTCGGCGGACTGGCGTACGGCGACCCGCCCGTCGGCGAGCTTCATGGCCTCGACGCAGTTGCCGCCGTTCCCGCCGCTCCATGGCTTGTACCAGCCTTCGGAGCCGAGGTCACCGGCGGGCATGCCGTTGTATATGGGGTTCATCACAGCTCCTTGCGGAAGTCCCGGAGGATTTCCTTCGTGCGTTGTGCAGTCGCGGCCTGAGCCGCCATGCGGTCCATGACTTCGAGATAGGAGGCCACCTCGGGTCGGGCGTCGAAGTAGACGGCTCCGGTCAGGTACTCGCTGTAGACCATGTCGGGGAGTTCGGGGACGGCGAACCGGAAGAGGACGAACGGTCCGTAGGTTCCCGGGTGGTGGCCGGTGGCGAACTCCGCGATCTGAAGGGTGACGTGGGGGAGCTCCGTGGATTCGAGCAGCTTGTCGATCTGTCCGCGCATCGCCTGCGCACTGCCGACGGGACGCCGCAGGACGGTCTCGTCCATGATCGCCCACAGCCTGGGGGCGTCGGCCTTGGCCAGCAGGGACTGGCGCTCCATCCGCAGCGCCACATGGCGCTCGATGTCCTCGGGCCGGGTCTGGCCGACCGCTCCGGTCCGCATCACGGAACGTGCGTAGTCCTCGGTCTGGAGGAGTCCGGGCACGAAGTGCGGCTCGTACATGCGCAGCAGGCTCGCCGCGCCCTCCAGGCTGACGTACATGCTGAACCAGTCGGGCAGGACGTCGTGGAAACGCTGCCACCAGCCCGGCTTGTTCGCCTCCTCGGCCAGGTCGACGAAGGCGTCGGCCTCCTGGTCGGCGATGCCGTACGCCTTCAGCAGCAGCTGGACGTAGGGGATCTTCAGCCCGACCTCGGCCGTCTCCATTCTGCGTATCGTCGCCGGGGCGACCCTGAGCACCTTAGCCGCCTGGTCACGGGTCAGGCCGACACGCTCGCGCAGATCCTGCAGGCGCTTGCCGAGAACGACCTGGCCCACGGTCGGGGCGGACCGCGGTTCGCTCACTTCAGACCTCCCCATGCGCTGTTTTGCGAGCAGTGTGCCATGCGTGCGCCCCCAACGACACAGTCACTCTGGAAATTTCAGAGTGCCTCTTGCCAAGTGTCATCGACAGGGGGAGAGTTGACTCCCGAACCAGTTCGCTCAGTCACGCCCGCCCCCGGCCGTCCGGGGAACGAAGCGTGACGCAGCCCCCACTGTGAGGAATCGGTCGTGGCACCTGGCAGTGCGCTCATCCCCCGGCTCATGGACCTCAGTCCCGGGACGGAGGCGCTCCGTTACTGCTTCGCGCTGCCTGCGCACCCCGAGTCGGTGGCCGGTGCGCGCGAGCTGACGCGAGCCCGGATGGACGCCTGGAAGCTGGACCGTGACACCGGTGACGCGGCTGTCCTCATCGTCTCCGAGCTGGTGACCAACGCCGTCGTGCACACCGCGAGCACCCGGGTGGTGTGCGAGCTGAGCCGGCTCGGCAGACGACTGCGGATAGCCGTGCAGGACCAGGGGCACCAGCCCGGCGGTCCGCGGTTGCGCCGCTCGTCCGACGACGAGCACGGCCGCGGTCTGCTCCTGGTCGACGCGATGAGCAGCGCCTGGGGTTCGCACGACGCCGGGAACGCCTCCGGACGCATCGTCTGGGCGGAGCTGGCACCCGACGCGGAGCAGCCGTCCGGCACGGAGCAGCCATGCTGAGGAACGCGCTGGCCAGGCTGCGCTCGGCGCACCGGGCCCGGACGCCCGAGCAGGCCCGTGGCGGGCGGGTGCGGCTGGTCCTGCCGGCCTCGATGTCAGCCACCCTGGGCTGTGACGCGGTCGGGGTGCCCGCCCGGCACGGCTTCCGCCTCATGTCCCATCTGCCGCGCACCGGATGCGTCTTCGCCGACGCGGACCGCTGGTGGTGGATCGTCCCGGCCGGCTCCGACCTGGATCTCGACTGGCCCGAGCAGGTGATGTACGCGCGTGACGCGGACGTGCCCGGCGGGCGGCCCCGGCTGATCCACTCCCCGGACGGCCTCACTCCGTACACGCCGCCCATTCCGCTCTTCCTGATGGTCTGCCAGGTGACCGGGGTGGTGCCGAGCTGGGCCACGGCCGGCAGGCCGAGCGTCGTGTCCGCGCCGTAGTCTCCCTGGCGACCGGGCGGCGGGGCCCGCGCCGGAACGAGCCGGGCCCGGTCAGGTCGGGCCCGTCTCGTTCCGCCGTGGGCCCCTCGGGGTCAGGGCCCTTCGAGGTACGCGAGCCCCGGGTGGACCTCGGTGTACCGGTCGAGCAGCCGCCGGGCCACGGCCACGGAGTCGACCAGGGGGTGCAGGGCGAACGCCTGGACGGCCGCCGCGCGGGATCCGCTCTCCGCCGCCTCCAGCACCGCCCGCTCCACCGCCTTCACGGCGGTGACGAGGCCGACCGCGTGGTTCGGGAGGGGGGAGACGGCCACCGGGCGGGCCCCGTTGGCGTCGACGAGGCAGGGCACCTCGACGACGGCGTCCGCGTCCAGGGCCGAAAGGGCGCTGCGGTTGCGGACGTTGAGGATCAACGAGGCGCGTTCGTTGCGGGCGACGGCCCGCATCAGGGCGAGCGCGACCTGTTCGTAGCCGCCGGACTCCAGGTCGCTCTCCTCCCGCTCCCCCGCTCCGGCGACCTCGCGGTTCTCCGCCATGTACGTCGCCTCGCGTTCGGCGCGGGTGCGGTCCCAGGTGGCCAGGGCCGGGGTGCCGGGCTCCCGCATGCGGGCGTAGAAGCCCTCCTGCTGGTCCCGGAGGAAGGCGCCCCGGGTCTGTTCGGCCTCCTGATAGGCGCGTACCGCTTCCCGGTTGAAGTAGTAGTAGTGCAGGTACTCGTTGGGAATCGCGCCCAGCGACCGGAGCAGTTCCGCGCCGAAGAGACGGCCCTCCTCGAAGGATGCGAGGAGCTCTGGGTCGGCGAACAGCCGGGGCAGTTCGTCCCGCCCGTCCACGTACAGCCCCCGCACCCAGCCGAGGTGGTTGAGCCCGGCGTAGTCGATCCAGGCCCGGTCCGGGTCGACGCCCAGGACGCGGGCGACGCGCCGCCCGAGACCGACCGGCGAGTCGCAGATCCCGATGACCCGGTCGCCCAGGTGCCGGGACATGGCCTCGGTGACGAGGCCCGCCGGGTTGGTGAAGTTGATGACCCAGGCGTGCGGGGCGAGCCGGGCGATGCGGCGGGCGAGGTCGAGGGCGACGGGAACGGTGCGCAGCCCGTACGCGATGCCACCGGCGCCGACGGTCTCCTGGCCGAGGACGCCTTCGTCGAGGGCCACCCGTTCGTCGGCGGCGCGTCCGGCCAGCCCGCCGACCCGGATGGCGGAGAAGACGAAGTCGGCGCCGCGCAGCGCCTCGTCGAGCTCCGTGGTGGCGACGACGGCGGGGGCGTCAGCGGTGCCCCGCCCCTGTTCCGCGAGGACGCGGGCGACGGCGGTGAGCCGGTCGGCGTCGGTGTCGTACAGCGTGACCCGGGAGACGCGGCCCTCGGCGTGATCCCCGAGGAGGGCCCCGTACACGAGAGGCACCCGGAATCCGCCACCGCCAAGAATGGTGAGCTTCACGCTGCTCGATGGTACGGGCAGGCGCGGGCTCCCCGCCGTCGGCCGCGCCCACGGCCCCGGAGCGCGACGCGGCGGCCCCGGGCCCGTGGGCGTGATCCGGGGCCGCCGCGGCCGGACGGGGCGGCGGTGTGTCAGTAGCCGCTCCACCAGCGGGCGACCGCCTGCCAGAGCCGGGCGGGGGCGGCCGGGCGGCGCTGCTGCGGGATCGTCGCCACCGGAGCGGGTTCGGGG
>NZ_JAAXYC010000029.1 GCF_018619185.1 Streptomyces sp. McG3
CCCGTCCCCCCTCGCCGCCCCTGCCGCGGCGCTGCGGCCGTCGCAGCGCTACGGCCGCGGCTCCTTCGGCTCGGCCAGGCCCAGCCGGCGGTCCTTCAGGGCCGGGAAGCGGTCGCGGGTGGCGGCGACCGTCGACGGGTCGAAGTCGACGGTGAGGATCTCCTCGTCCGTGCCGGCCTCGGCCAGCACCTCGCCCCAGGGGTCGACGACGACGGAGCGGCCCGCCTGTTCGGTCCCGGCGTGGGTGCCGGCGGTGCCGCAGGCCAGGACGTACGCCTGGTTCTCGACGGCGCGGGCGCGGGCGACCGCTTCCGGATGGTCCGCCAGTTCGGCGGCTACCTGGTCGTCGGTGAGGAACTGCTCGATCGGCTCACCGTTCAGCAGTCGGCCGATGGCCATCATGAGATGGCTGGTCAGCATGGAGGCCGTCGCCTCGGTGACGAGGTGCCCCTCGGCTTCCAGGGCGGCGAGTTCGGCGGCGACGAAGTCGGCCACCTCGGGTTTGACCTGACCGCCTTCGCGGAACAGCTGGATCCGCAGTGCGAGCTGGTCGTCCATGATGGTCCTCCTCAATCAACAATAACCAGGATTCTGTATTTTCAGGGTGCGCGGCGCTCCGGGACATGCGCGTCGCGGCGGCCGCGCCGGCGGTCAGTACGAGGGGACGCGTTCCCCTCGCAGCACCTCACTCTGCAGCCGTGTCACCGTCGACAGGTCGAGCGATTCGCGGACGGCGGCGAGCGCCTTCGCCCCCTCGGTCCGGCCGATCACGGCGGCGGTGGAGTTGCGCAGGGCCAGCTCACGGGTGACCTCGTCGCCGAGCGGCACCACGTCGACGCCGAGCCCGAGCCGGTCCTGCGCCTCGTCGAGGTTCCAGACGGTCGCGTCCACCTCGTTCCGTGCGAACAGATCGTGCAGTTGCATGTAGGAGGCCTCCCGCCACTCGATGTCCTCCCGGCCCGCGAACACCCGCTCCACGAGCATGCGCAGATCCTCCGAGGCATGGTCGATCGCCACCCGGAGCCCC
This sequence comes from Streptomyces sp. McG3, assembly GCF_018619185.1. Taxonomy (GTDB): domain Bacteria; phylum Actinomycetota; class Actinomycetes; order Streptomycetales; family Streptomycetaceae; genus Streptomyces. Next base: position 1,028 of record NZ_JAAXYC010000029.1, read on the forward strand.
GGTGCGGCCAGGTCCGCCCCGTGCCGTACGAGCATGCCGTGCGCGCCGACGTAGGTGGCGGGGCCGAGGTCGGCCACCAGCTCCACCGGATGCTCGGCGATCAGCTGGTCGGCGGCGAAGCGCGACAGCACCACCAGGTCGACCTTGCCCTCCAGTAGGGCGGCGGTGCGGGCACCGGCACCCCGCATGAACGTGATCGCGAACGGTGCGCCCGCCTCCTCGAAGGCGCTGCGCAGTCCGGTCGCCAGCCCCTCGTACCTGCGGGAGTAGGGGAGCGGCATGGCCGCGAGCAGGGTGCCGAGGCCGGACAGCCGCCACAGGACCGTGCGGTCCGAACGGACCAGGAAGGTCCCCAGGTGGCCGCGCGCGGTCGTGGAGATCGCTCCCGCCTCCTCCAGCAACTGGAGGGCCGCCTGGACGGTTCCGTTGCCGCAGCCCAGCTCCTCGGCGAAGTCCCGCACGCGGGGCAGCCGGGTGTCCGGCTCGTGATGCAGGAGCAGGACGGCCAGCTGCCGGGCGGCGAGGCCGTTGCGCGTGAGGAGGTGGTCGTCGAGGTCGTTCACGAATCAAACAGTAAACAGGATTCTGGATACTGACAAGGTCCTCGTCGTCTGGGTGCGGGCCCGCCCCTCGGCGTGCACTCCCGGGAGCCTCGGCCGAGACTGGTGGCGGACAGCGAATCCGCGCCATCACCCGCGACCGGCGTGCGGGCGGACGCTCCGACCGGGGCGCCCCGACCACGGGAGAGAGTCATGGGCACACAGTTCGAAGCGACGGTCGACATCGACCGGCCCATCGAGGAGGTCTTCGCCTTCCTCGCGGACGGGGAGCACGACCCCGAGTTCAGTCCCCGGGTACAGCGCATCGAGAAATCGCCGAACGGCCCCACCCGCGTCGGCACCGTCTTCCACAGCACGGTCAAGGACGCGGGCATGACGTCCCGGCGCGACTTCGAGATCAGCGAGCTGGTGGCCCCGACGCGCATTCGCTGGCGCGAGCAGTCCAAGAACCTCATCACCGCGACCGAGGGCGGCTACGACCTCGGACGCGCTCCGGACGGCGGAACCCGGGTGAGGCTCTTCAACGTCCTGGAGGGCCACGGATTCGGCAAGCTGCTGGTCGGTTTCGCCGGCGGCGCGGCGCGCAAGGACGCGCCGGACTTCGGGCTGCGCATCAAGGAAGCCGTCGAAGCGTCCTGATGTGGCGTCAGTCCGGCAGGGGGACGCGGATCACGGGGTCGAACGGGTGCTTGTTGAAGCCGCTGCGCACATTGCGGCAGTCCGGAGCCTTGCACATGAAGAACTCGTCGACGCTCCGGCGGCCCGTCCGGCCGCGGAGCCAGGTCTTCTCGTCGGCGCTGAGGGAACGGTGCTGCTCATCGGAGTCACACGTGGCGCAGTACATGGCGCGAGCCGGCACGAGACCTCCTGAAGGGGGCGAACTGGCAGAAGGTGAAGCATATGAGGGCGCACCGGGTGTGGGCGGTGTGCGGCGCGCCCGGTCGCGTGGGTGTCGGCGAGCGCGCCCCGAGCGTTCGCGCCGGTGCCTCGGCCGGGTTCGGTCTGCCGCTGATCCCGCCCGGCATCCCGGGCCCGTAGCCGGAGGAGGCGTCGGGCCGAACCGTGATCGAGGAAGGGCAGGGCCATGCACATCGCTGTCATCGGCGGAACCGGACTGATCGGATCCCGGGTGGTGCGGGATCTCGACGCGGCCGGTCACCGCGCGGTACCCCACTCCCTGTCCACCGGGGTGGACGTGATCACCGGCGAAGGACTCGACGCCGCCCTCACCGGTGCGGACGTGGTCGTCAACCTGACCAACTCGCCGACGTTCGACGACGCCTCGCCGGCGTTCTTCCGCACCTCGATGGACAACCTCGTCGCCGCCGCCCGGAAGGCGGACGTCGGGCACTTCGTCGTCCTGTCGATCGTCGGGGTCGACCAGGTGCCCGAACTGGACTACTACCGGGCCAAGACGCTCCAGGAAGAGATCCTGCGGGCCGGCCCCGTGCCGTACTCCATCGTTCGCGCCACGCAGTTCATGGAGTTCATGGACGCGGTCCTCTCCTGGACCGCCGACGACGACACCGTCCGCCTTCCGCGCACCCGGCTCCAGCCGGTCGCCGCCGCCGACGTCGCCGCCACCGTCGCCGAGGTCGCGGCCGGCGCACCGCTCCGGGGCACCGTCGACCTCGCCGGGCCCGACGCCTGGCCGTTGGACGAACTGGGCCTCATCACACTCCGTGCCAAGGGCGACAGCCGCTCGGTGACCACCGACGACGCCGCAGGAATGTTCGCCGCCGTCAACGGCGACGTCCTCACCCCGAAGGGCGACGCCCGCATCGCCCCCACCCGCTACGCCGACTGGCTGGCGCGGCACGCCTGACGGGCGAGCCGCTGAGGGCGCGTACCGCGGCGGCCCCCGTCGGGAGAGCCGCCGCGGTCCCGGTCGTCCGCGTCAGCGGGTCAGGGCGAACGCCTGGGCCGGGGAGCCGGAGCAGGGCTGCTGCGAGAGCCTGGCCCCGTCGGCCGTCGAGGAACCGTCGACGCCGAGGCACTTGCCGCTGTGGCGGGCGACGAAGCGGTACTGCCCGCCGCCGGCCAGCGCCTCCGGCCGCCACTGCTGGTTCGTGCCGCCCTCGTACGACCACAGGTGGACCCTCGTGCCGTCGGCGGTCGCCCCGGAACCTCCGTCGACGTCCCAGGCCTTCGCGTTGTGCCGGTTCACCACCTGGTAGTGGCCGCCGTCGGTCGGCCTGAACTGCCAGCCCTGGTTGGCCCCGGTCCCGCAGGCCCACTGCTGGAGCGCGGTGCCGTTGTCCGTACCCCAGTCGGCCGCGTCGAGGCAGGCCCCGCTGTTGGCGTTCCGCACCTGGTACCACGCGGCGGGGTCGATGGAGCCCGCGGGCGGCTCCGTCGTACCGCCGCTCCCGTCCCAGGTGAAGGTGGCCACGGCCCCGGCGGGCAGGGTGTAGTCGAGCGACTTCCCGTTGTCGGTCAGGGAGAACCGCTGCGCTCCGGAAGCGGTGTTGACGACCACGGCCGCGCGGCTGCCGTCGCTGTTCTGGAAGGCGACGTGTCGTACCCCTCCGGCGTCCTGGCTGGTGGAGCCGATCCGGGTCGCGCCCACCTTGACGAACTTGGAGACGTGCCCCAGGACGTAGAACTCGGCGTTGCGGGTGACCTGACCGCCGTTGATCTCGACGATGCCGTTGCAGCGGGTGGTGCAGTGCCCCTGGTGGGGGCCGCCGTTCCGGTCGAGGGCGAGGTTCCAGTTGATGACCGTCTCACCGCCGTTGCGCATGTTCTGCACCACGAGGTTCTCGGCGTGCCACTTGAGCGTGTCGCCGAACGTGGTCGCCGGGTTCGCGCTGTCGGTGCCCGAGCACTCCGTGAAGAAGACCCGCTTCCCGGCGTCGGCGATCTGCTTCTGCGCGGCGGGCGCTCCGCCGTAGCAGTGGAACGCGGCGCCGATGATCCGCTGGATGCCGCCCGTCCGTGCGAACACGTCGAGCGGGTAGTTCGGATGGTCCCAGTTGTGGTCGTAGGCCAGGATGTTCGTCGGCAGGTTCGCCGCAGTGAGCGCCCCGTCCAGCACCCGCAGGAAGTCCGCCTGTTGAGCCGAGGTCATGCTCATGGACGGGTAACTGGTCGCGAACTCCGGCTCGTTCTGCGCCGTGAGGTCGGTGAGGGTGATGCCCTCCTGGCCGTACGCCCTGATCGCCTTGACGAGGTATTCGGCGTACGCCTGGTAGTGCTCGGGTCGCAGACTTCCGCCGTTGAGGGAGTTGTTGGTCTTCATCCAGGCCGGCGGCGACCAGGGGGAGCCCATGAAGCGGATGGCCGGGTTGATGGCCGCGGCCTGCTTCAGGACCGGGATGATCTGGCTCCGGTCCCGGTCGATGGAGAAGGCGCCCCGGGTGTCCTCGTACGTGTACGCGTCGCTGTTCGCGTCGAAGTCGGTGCTCCCCAGGGGCTGGCGAAGGTAGTTGAGTCCGATGCCGTCGCCCTCCGTGGAGAAGAGCGACCGCAGCACCGTGGTGCGCTGAGCCTGGGGGAGGCTCTGGAGGAGGTGGGCGGACGCGCCTGTCACCGATGCCCCCGCGCCGGTGAACTTCTGGCCCTTGTCGGCCGCGTCGACGCGGATGTCGACCGCCTGCGGGGTCCCGGTGAAGGGGACGTTCCCCTCCGGGGTGAGCTTCTTGGAGCCGTCGGGAGTGGTGACCCACACCTGTGCGGCCGGGTCGGCCGCCCGGGCGGTGCCGACGGCGCCGTCGACGCCGAGGGTGGCAACGGCGAGGACGAGCGCGGCGGCTGCCGCGCGCGCTCCGGAACGTGGGGGAGTGGAGCTTGGCATGGTTGCGGCTCTCCTTGGGTTCGTACCTGCTGACAGGTTGCACCCCGGCCGGCGGAGGGCGCGGCGGACGCCTCGCTCCGGGCGTGCCGGTCACAAGAGGGCGGGACAACGGCATGAAAGCACACCCACTAAGTGGTTAGTAAGTAGTCGGCTCCGGTGTTCTTCCCCGGGGCCCGGAAGATCTTCACCGGGGCTCCGGCAGGCTTAAGGTGAACCGGTGAGCAACCAGTCAGTGGGCAGGCCGGCGCCCGGTCCGGCCAAGCCCCGCACGCCGCGCAGCCCGGAAGCCCGGCAGCGACAGCAGGACATCCTGGCCATCGCCATGGACACCTTCGCCGCCCGTGGTTACAACAACGCCTCGCTGGCCGAGATCGCGGACCGGGTCGGCCTCACGCAGGCGGGGGTGCTGCACTACTTCCGCTCCAAGGCCCTTCTCCTCACCAGCGTGCTCGAACTGCGCGACCAGAGAGACATCGAGCACCTCGGCCCCGACCGCCCCCAGGGGCTGGACTTCCTCCGCCACCTGGTGAACACCGCACTGCGCAACGCGGAGCGCGAGGGCATCGTCCGGCTGTACGCGGTGCTCTCGGCGGAATCCGTCACCGACGACCACCCCGCCCAGGACTACTTCCGTGACCGCTACCACGGGCTGCGCGCCTTCGTCGCGGACGCCCTGCGCGAGGCCTGTGCGCCGCCCGCCGGCCGGGAGGACCTGACCGAGAACGCGGCCAACGCCATCATCGCGGTCATGGACGGCCTCCAGGTCCAGTGGCTCCTGTCACCGGAATCCGTGGACATGGCCGCGTCGACCGATCTCGTGGTCACCTCACTGCTGGCGACCCTCGACCCCGAGCGTTTCGGCCCGCACACCGCCGGCTGAGTGATGCGACCGGGCCGGCCGCCTACTCCAGGCCGTTGCGCGCGGCGAGACTCAACAGGACGCCGATCAGGTCGGGTTCGAGGCCCAGCGCAGTGAAGGCAAGGGGCGGCCCACCCCGCCGTTCGACCTCGACGCGGTGGGATGCCATGAGGAGCGAGGCGCTGCTCGTCCTGCGCAGACCGGTCACTTCCCGCCACATCACCGCGTCCCGCACCCCGCCGAGCGGGCCGGTGACGGCGATGCCTCCCTGGTGCAGCCGGCACTGGTTGCCGCCGTACCGCGCGGTGACGAAGCACCACAGCAGCCGCAGCCCGAACAGGACGAGCACCACCGTGGCGGCCACGGCCCCCTTGAGCAGCGCGGAGTTCGGCCTGATCCACACCAGCGCGACGATCAGGACGACCACCAGCAGGGTGATGGTCCGCACCGCGAACTGGGCGAGTGCGCCCACGATCCCCACGGCGTGGTACGTGCCGATCCGCTGCCCCAACTCCGGTTCGCCCCGGGTCTGTCGCACGATGAACCGCCTTGTCGGGATCGAGGCCACCGGGCCCGCGCGTCCTCGGCTCAGTGAGCGGCGGGCCCCGGACGGGCGCGCGACCGGTACTCGGCGCCACCGCGGACCCGACGCTACGGCTGCCCGAGACATGACACCAGCGACCGAATCGCATCGGACCCATGCGCGACCGGAATGCGATGGGGGAGGATGCCGGTGTCCGGGCGACGGGCGCGGCGGCAGGGGGAAGACATGTGGGAGAACGAATCGCTCCGGTTGCTCGTCACCGTGGCCGAGACCGGATCGTTCACGCGGGCGGCGGTCCGGCTCAACTACACGCAGTCCGCGGTGTCCCGGCGGATCGCCGCGCTGGAACAGCGGGCGGGCGGGCCGCTGCTCGTACGCCTCCCGCGAGGTGTACGGCTCACTCCCGCCGGGCGGGTGCTGCACCGGCACGCCGTGGACGTGCTCGACCGCCTGGCCCGGGCCGAGCGGGACCTCACCGTGCTGCACGCCGGAGGCGGTGGGCCGCTGCACACGGGCGCGTTCGCCACCGCCAGCATCGCCCTCCTGCCGGCCGCGCTGCGAGCCCTGAAGGACGCGCGGCCGGGGATCGAGGTGGTGGCCGCCGAAAGCCCGACCGGCACGCTGATGCGGCAGCTCGCCGACGGAACGCTGGACCTCGCCGTCGTGAGCGACTACCCCTACCCCCTGCCCTCGGCCGACGGGATCACGACCACCGTGCTGTGCGAGGACGAGCTGCTCGTCGCCCTCCCGCGCCGCCATCCCCTGGCCGGGGCAGAGGCCGTCGATCTGTACGAACTCCGCGACGAGACCTGGATCCAGAGCGCGTACGGCGACCGCCCCACGATGCTCGCCGACGCCTGCGCCCGAGCGGGCTTCACCCCGGAGAGGGTCATGCGGATCGGCGGCTGGGCGGGCAAGTTCGGGTACGCGGCCGCCGGCCTCGGCGTGGCCCTGGTCCCCTCACTGGCGGCGCCTGCGGTCCCCGGCGAACTCGTACTGCGCCCCCTCACCGACCCCGCCCTGCGCCGCACCGTGCACGTGGCGCTGCCCGACACGCCGCTCGCGGCGGCCCTGGCCCTGCGGGAGTTCCTGCACGGGGTGGTCGCGGAGCGCGAACGGCCCCGCTCACCGGGGTGATACGGCCCGCGCCCCGTCCGGTGCGCCGGTTCCGGGCGAGGGCGCGACGGAAACGGGCCCCTCCCGCACGTCCACGCCGTCCATCGCCTCCAACTGCGCGTCCAGGGAGGCCAGGAGCCAGTCGTGCGCGGAGCCCGGAGTCGGCTCGGGGCGGCCCCCGGGAGCACTGATCACCTCGGCCGTCAGGTCCCAGTACCGGTCGATGCGCGGATCGGCCGCGAGGCGGCCGGCCAGTACGCGGCGGAAGGCGGCCGTGTCGGGGGCGCCGTACGTGCTCGCGTACGCGTCCACGAACCCGTCCAGCGCCTCCCCGGGACAGGGCTCCGCATCGCGGCGCAGCTCCCCGCCCGCCAGGTCGTACGCCTCGGCGAGACCCGCGTACAGCACGGCCGACGCACGGGCCCCCGCGACGCCGTGCGCCCGCGGCTGGCAGGAGCCGCCGCCACAGCCCCCGCCGCCGCACGGACGGGTCACGTAGGCGTGCAGCCGTGCGAAGGCGAGGACCTGGGCCGGCCGCGGGTCGTCGGGCGGGTCCGGCACCGCCGCCTCCAGGAACGCGGTGACCGACCGGGCGGGCATGCGGGGCGGCAGCCACGCACGCCAGAATCGGGACAGCGAGGCGGTGCTCGGCGGGGCGGCGACCGCACCGACCAGCCGCAGCCGGTCGGGCCGCTCCGCCCGCGGGCTCTCCTGCACCAGCCTGAGCGCGGCCTCCCGCCAGCGCAGCGCGGCGAGCTCGGAGCCCAGGGAGCGCAGCCGCCCGGCCACGGCATCCTCCAAAGCGCCCCCTTCCCCGGCCCCGTCGCCCCACTCGTCCTGCGCGTCCTGCTCGTCGAGGATGCGGCGCACCTCGGGAACCGCCAGGTCGAGGCCGCGCAGGGAGCGGATCATGCGCAGCCGCTCCACGGCCTCCGGGGCGTACCTGCGGTGCCCGCCGACGCTCCGGGACGCCTCCGGAAGCAGCCCTCGGTCCGAATAGAAGCGGACGGTCTTGACGCTCACGCCCGTGTGCTCGGCCAGTTCGCCGATGGTGCACAGACCGTCGTACGACGAGAACACTTGAACCTCCACCAGGGGGAGTTCCTACGGTAACGGCGAGCGCTGCCGGGAGACCGGGCCGGTGCGCGGGAGACACCGTGACGAGGAGGAACCATGACCGTATTCATCCTGGTGGCCGGGGCGTTCACCGGACCGCACGTGTGGCGGGACACCGCCGCCCGGCTGACCGCGGACGGCGCCGAGGTGCGAACGGTGGCGCTCACCGGGCTCGGCGGACGCCCCGCAGATCCCGGCGAGGCCGTCGACCTGGAGACCCATGTCGCGGACGTGCTCGCGGTGATCGACGCGGTGGCGGCGGAGACCGGCGGGGAGATCGTGCTCGTCGGCCACGACTACGGCATCCACCCGGTGCTCGGCGCGGCCGACCGGAGGGCCGGCTCGATCGCCCGGATCGTCCACCTGGACGCCGGGATGCCGCGGGACGGAGTCCCCGCCCTGGCCGCCGTGCCCGACCAGCGACTGCGCGAGGAGCTGATGGAGCGCGCCGCCGGAAGCGGGGAACGGGGGACCGGCGGTGAGCTGCCGCCCCCGGCCCGGGACGCGTGGTCCCGCTGGGGGAGCACCGCAGGGCTCTCCGGGGCGGCGCTCGACGGGCTCACCGCCCTCGCGGCACCGCAGCCGCTGGGCACGCTGCTCCAGCCGCTGCGGCTCACCGGAGCCGTGGCCGACGTACCCGTGACCGGGGTGCTGTGCACCGGCAACGGGCCGGGCGTCGAGATGCTCCAGATCCTGGTGGACGTCGGCGATCCGGCTCTCCGGTCCCTGGCCGAGGCCCGGGTGCCCTTCCTCGAACTGCCCACCGGGCACTGGCCGATGCTGTCCTGCCCCGCCGCGCTGGCCGAGACCCTGATCGAGGCCGCGTCCGGCGGGGGACACCGGCTGATCGCTGCCGACGCCTCCCGCACGCCCGCCCATCTGCGGCCGTTCCTCCTCGACGTGCCCGACAGGCCCCGCGAACGGACCGGGAACACCGACCTGTACCTGCCGGACGGTCCTGGCCCGCACCCGGCCGTGGTGTTCGTGCACGGCGGACCGGTGCCCGCCGAGGCGCGGCCCACGCCCCGGGACTGGCCGACCCTGACGGGGTACGCACGCCACGTCGCCGGGCAGGGAGTCGTGGGCGTGACGCTCGACCACCGCCTGCACGCCGTGACCGATTACGAGGTGGCCGCAGCGGACGTGACCGACGCGGTGGAGCGGGTGCGCGCCGACCCCAGGGTGGACGCGGACCGGATCGTCCTGTGGTTCTTCTCGGGCGGAGGCCCGATCGTGGCGGACTGGTTGACGGACCCGCCGCCGTGGCTGCGCTGCGTTGCCGCGAACTACCCGATACTCGCGCCGCTGCCGAGCTGGGGGCTGGACGACACCCGATTCCACCCGGTCCGGGCGGTCTCCCGAGCCGGTCGCCTTCCCGTCGTGCTGGTCCGGGCCGAACGCGAGAGTGCCGAAATCGCCGCGACCGTCGAGGAGTTCCTGACCGAGGCCGCCCGCTGCGGAGCGAACATCGAGGTCATCGACGTACCGGAGGGGCGTCACGGCTTCGAGACCCTCGACCCGACCGACGGCGGGCGCGAGGCCGTGCACCGCGCGGTGGGCGCGGTGCTGGCCCGCTTGAAGGGGTGACGTCCCGATCCGAATGAGGGGGGTGACCCGGGGGCGGGACGACTACTCGATGACCAGCTCGACGTCGATGTTCCCCCGAGTGGCCTTGGAGTACGGGCAGTAGGCGTGGGTGGCCTCGACCAGCTTGCGCCCGGCCTCGCCCGCGAGGGTGTCCGGGAGTTCCACACGCATGACCACCGAGAGCCCGAAGCCGTCGCCGTCCTTGCCGATGGAGACCTCGGCGGTCACGGACGCGTCCTTGGTGTCGACCTTCATCTCGCGACCGACCGCGGCCATCGCGCTGGCGAAACAGGCGGCGTAGCCGGCGGCGAAGAGCTGCTCGGGGTTGGTGCCCCGGCCGTTGCCGCCGAGAGCCGGAGGCATGGCGAGGGGGAGGTCGATCTGACCGTCCGAGCTCACGGCACGGCCCTCTCGGCCGTTGGCGGTGGCGGCGGCGGTGTACAACGCGTCCATGGGTGACCCTCCACTGGAGCCCCGACCGGGATGGTCGCGGCGACAGAAATAAAGATTGCACACAACTGAGTTGTGCACAACTTAATAGAGGTCGACGGTACGCTGGTGCTCATGACCACTGCTCCGGGCGCCCCGCCCGATCTCTCCGGCGTGCCCGACGCGGAGCTGCTGCGACTGGACCACCAGGTCTGCTTCTCGCTGCACACCGCGTCGCGCGCGTTCGGCGGCTTCTACCGGCAGGCTCTCAAGGACCTGGGCCTCACGTACTCGCAGTACCTGGTCATGCTGGTCCTGTGGGAGCACGGCCCCCAGCCGGTCAAGGGCATCGGGGAGCGTCTCCAGCTGGACTCCGGAACCCTCTCGCCGCTGCTGAAGCGGCTGGAGGCGGCCGGGCTGGTCCGGCGCGAACGCAGCCGCGAGGACGAACGGTCCGTTCTGATCGACCTGACCGACGAGGGCGCGCGACTGCGGGACCGCGCACGGTCCGTCCCCCGTGGTGTGCTGGACGCCACCGGCCTTTCCCTGGAGGAGGTTCTGGGGCTGCAGGACGTCCTGGGCCGTCTCACCGCCGCCCTGGGTGAGGCCGCCGACGCCTACTGAGCCGCCGGGGGCCGGCGTGGCCGGTGGTCAGCCGTCGCGGTGGGTCAGGGCGTCGGCGATGCGGTCGGCGACCGCCCGCCGCATGCCGGGGTCCAGCCGCTCGGCGGTCAGGGATTCGTACAGCCACAGGCCGTCGGCCGCGAGGCGGACGATGAACCGGTCGAGCGCGGCCGGATCCTCGGCCGCCGACGCCGGGGACGGCGCCCACCGTTGGGTCACGGCTTCCCACACGGCCGCGTGCGCGGGGTTCGTCGACCCTTCGAGCATCAGCAGGAGCTCGGCCCGGGTGGCGCTCTGGATGGCGACCCGGGTGTAGGCGGCGAGCCGCTCCTCCCGGGTGGCCTCGGCCGCGGGCTTCCCGGCCGCCGCGGCCAGGTCGGCTTCCCACTGGTCGGCCAGATGCTGGTGGATCGCCCGGACGAGGTCCTCGCGCGAGGCGAAGTGGTAGAGGAGGCCGCCCTTCGTCAGCCCTGCCTCCGCGGCGACGGAGTCGAAGGTGACGCTCTTGACGCCTTCACGTTGTACGACCCGGGTGGCGGCTTCGAGGATCTGGGTCCGTTTGCTGGTGCGCATGTACTGCTCCCGTGCCGTCGGGTCGGTGGTGTGCGGGACTCGCTGGTGTGCCTGGCTCAGTGGTGCAAAGGACTGTGCGGGGTACGGGCGCTTCAGTGGTGCGCGGGCCCGGACAGCGCCGAGCCGGGGCCGTGGCGGCGCAGCAGCACCCCGGTCGCGAGGGCGCCGACGGCGAGGACGGCGGCGACCACGATCATCACGGCGAGGTACGCGCCGTCGAACGCCTCGGACGCCGCGGTGACCAGCGCGCTGTTGGCCCCCGCCCCTTCGCCGGCCAGGGCGAGCGCGCTGTCGAGGCTGTCGCGCGCCCGGTCGGACACCCCGGCGGGGAGGTCGATGGTCGCGGAGTACACGGCGGTCAGCAGGCTGCCGAGGAGGGCGACCGCGACCAGGCTGCCGAACTCGTAGGAGACCTCCTCGACGGACGAGGCCATGCCCGCCCTGCGGGCCGGGACATTGCCCATGATCGCGCTCGACGCGACGGACATGGCCGCGCCGAGGCCGCTGCCGGTGATGATCAGCCCGGTGACGAGGAGGCCCATGCTGGTGGCGAAGTTCATGAGTACCAGCACGGTGCCGACGGCGCCCAGTGCGAGACCCCCGGTGATGAGGGGCAGCAGGCCGACCCGGTGGAGGATCGCGCCCCCGAGCATCGCCGTGGGGAACGCGCCCAGGGCGACGGCCGCGACGAGGAATCCGGCCCGCAGCGGGGTGAAGCCCTCCACGAGCTGGAAACGCTGGGTGGTGACGAGCTGGATGCCGGCGATGGCGAAGAGGGCGAATCCGGCGGCCAGCACCCCCGCGAGGAAGGCCCGGTTGCGGAAGATCGCGAAGTCCAGCAGCGGGTAGGGCAGGCGGCGCTGACGTCGGGCGAACGTCCATCCGCCGACCGCGGCCGCGAGGACGGCGGCGGCGATGACGGCCGGAGCGGGGTCGGTCTTCGCCGTCTCCTTGATCGCGATGACGAGGCCGACCAGGGCGACGAGGGCCAGGAGCGAGGAGAGCAGGTCCCAGCGCTTGGACGGGTCCGGATCGTTCGGCGGGGCGACGAACAGCGTGGCCACGATGGCCGCGAGGACGACCGGGATGTTGATGATGAAGACCGATCCCCACCAGAAGTGCTGCAGCAGGATCCCGCTGATGATCGGCCCCAGCGCGCTGCCCACGACCGCCATGGTGCCCCAGACCGCGATGGCCATGTTGCGCTCGCGCTCGTCGTCGAAGGTCACGCGGATCAGGGCGAGGGTGGCGGGCATCATCGCGGCCGCGCCGACAGCGAGGAAGGCCCGCGCGGCGATCAGGGCCTCCGGGCTGGTGGAGAACGCCGCGACGAGCGAGGCCGCACCGAAGACCACGAGGCCGATCAGGAACATCCGCCGGTGCCCCACCCGGTCACCGAGCGTGCCGCTGCCCAGGAGCAGGCCGGCCATCACGACCGGATAGGCGTTGATGATCCAGAGCCCCTCGGAGCTGCTCGCGCCGAGATCCTCCACCAGCGTCGGCAGGGCCGCGTACAGGATGGAGTTGTCCAGCGTGATCAGCAGGAGCCCCGCGCTCACCACGGCCAAGAGCAGCCAGCGCCGCTTCGTGCTGATGGTCATCCCTCATGAGCCTCACTGTGAGAACCGCCCCGATCCCCATAACTGTACCTTACGAAAGGTATAGTTATGGATCGGCGTGACAGGTAATACTGCCGTAAGCCAATCTGACAAATATCATTGCCGAGTTGCAAGGTGACAGTTAAAGTTGTCGCATGGATGATGAGAAGGCGATTCCGACCCCTGATCAGAGTGACGAGAACTTCTGGGCCACGGTCCTGACCCCGGTGGACCCTGCCTGGAACGAGCCCGGCGACGACGACACGTTCGCCATGGACGAGCAGGTGCTCGCGGCGGTCCGGTCACTGGCGGAACGGATCTCGACGCGCGCGCTGGCCTACCGTGCGGCCGGCAAGTCCTTCGACGCCGCCCTCATGGCCGCGCCCGACGTGCAGCTGGCGATGCTGCGGTCGCTCTACGAGACCAAGCGGTCCGTCGACCGGCTGGCCGAGAGCGCGGCCACCGTCGCCGGACGCGGTGGATCCAGCTACGCGCAGCTCGGCGCGGCCTGGGGTGGGATCAAGCGTCAGTCGGCGCGCCTCAAGTGGCCGCACGCGGTGCCCAAGAAGTCCGCCAGCGAGTCCATTCCGCTGCATTACGCGGGTGGTGACGCCGTCATTCACCATGATCCGGGCGCCGACGCCTGGTGGTACACCGCCACGCGCGCGGACTTGCGGGAGGACGAGTCGGAGGCCGTCCACAGCACATCAGCCGAGGCCATCGCTCGGGCCACCGAGTTCCTGCTGTCGCACGACCGGCCCGCGTGACACGGAACGGCGTGACACGGAACGGCGTGACACGGAACGGCGTGACACGGAACGGCGTGACACGGAACGGCGTGACACGGAACGGCGTGACACGGAACGGCGTGGCACGGAACCGCGTGCCGCCGGTCATCGGACAGTGTCCGACGCGCTGATGCCCGCATCGCACTACCGTTGTCGATGTGGATCTCTTCTCGCGCTCGTGGACAGCGCTGCGCACGACGGTCGCCGGACTTCCCGCCGAGGACCTCGAACAGCCATCGGGCTGCGCGGGCTGGCTCGTACGCGACCTGGTGTGCCACCTGATCATCGACGCGCAGGACGTCCTGATCACGCTGGTGACGCCCGCCGAAGCGGAGCCGACCCGTGACGCGCTGACCTACTGGACCGTATCGGGCACTCCGCCCACGGGTGACGACCCGCTCGACGCCCTGACCGTGCGGCTGGCCGCCGCCTACGAGGACCCGGGTCTGCTCACGTTCCACCTCGACGACGTGGGCTCCGCCGCGGGCCGTGCCGCCCGGCTCGCCGATCCCGGCCTCCGGGTCAGCACCTGCGGCGAGGTCCTCACCGCGGGCGACTATCTCTCCGCGTACGTACTGGAGTGGACGCTGCACCACCTCGATCTGGTGCTGCACCTCCCGCACGCGGCGGGACCGCCCCCGGAGGGGCTCGCCCGGTCACGCGAGATGGTCGAGGGGATCTGCGGGGCCGCGTTCCCGGTGTCGTTCTCCGACGAGGACGTGTTGCTGGTCGGCACCGGGCGGCGGGCCCCGACCGATGCCGAGACGCGTGAACTGGGCGACCTGGCATCCGCGCTCCCGTTCGTCCTCGGTTAGCGCCGCGACCGCCGTGGGAGCACGGCGGTCGTTCAGGTCCCGTCCGCTCCCTGGTGGAAGTCCCAGGCGTCGATGTCGCGGTAGTGGATCGGCCCCGGGCCCCGGCCGATGTTGCTGCCGACCAGGTGGAGACGCCCGGCCTCCCAGCTCCGGCCGGTGAACGCGGCGAGCCCCGCCGCGGCCTCCACCGTGGCCGCGTGGTCGCCCCGTCGGGACCGCGCCAGCGTCAGATGGGGCCGCAGCGGCCGCTCGGGGAAGGAAACCCCGCACTGTCTGACGAGGGCGCGTACGTCGGTGGCGAGGTGATGCAGCCCTGCGAGGTCCCCCGTGACCCCGGTCCACAGCACCCGCTCGTCGAAGTGCCCGCCGCCGTGCAGCGCCAGCCGCAGGGGCCGCCGCCGCGCCGCGAGCCCGGCGAGCGGCGGCATCAGGGCCGGGACGGCGGCGACCGGCAGCTCACCGAGGAACGCCAGGGTGATGTGCCAGTCCTCGATGCGGTTCCACCGCATGCGGGGATGGGCGCCGTAGGCCGGGCGCAGCGCCTGCGCCAGCTCGTCCTTCGCGTCGTCGGGCGGGGCGAGCGCCAGGAACACGCGGGTCGTCGTGGCCCGGACGCTTTCGTCCGCAGGGGGGCCGGTCACGGCTTCGGGCGGTTCGTTCACCTGCCGTACCGTACGTGCCGGCCACGCCCCCGTCGCAACGCGGGGCCCGACGCCGGACCCGGACGCGGGCCGACGCCGTACCGTACGGCTCGATGCGGCCCGGACGAGCGACGGAACCCCGCGGGCGGCACGGAGAAGAGCGTCTCGACTCGCCGCTCCACGGCCGGGTCGGCGGTCGGGCATTCCCCGGTCAGGTCATGCCTCCCGTGCGAGGATGACCGCATGAGAACGAGACTTCCGTGGGGGGACGGATTACGGACCGGACTGGGCGCTCCGGGACGTTCCCGCCGGCTGAGCAGCAGCCCGCGCTCACGGGTCTGGCGGGTGGATACGGCCGGGGCGCCGGTGGTGGTGAAGCAGATCGTCGACGGTCCCGACGCCGATGAGCGGTACGCCCGCGAACTGGCCGCGTTGCGTCTCGCCGCCGGAGCCGAACCGGCCGTGGTGCCCGCACTTCTGGGCACCGCCCCCGGCGACCGGGTGCTGGTCCTGGAGCATCTCGACCACCGGCAACCCTCCGGCGACTGGATCGTGGACTACGCGGCGGCACTGGCCCGGCTGCATGCCGTCGCCCGCCCCGAGCACGCCGGAGTGCTGCCCCGCTGGCAGGGCCCGGACGCCGCCGACGCCGCCTCCTTCCTCCGGCTGGCCGCCGCTTTCGACGCTCCCGTCCCTCCCGACGTGCCCGGCGAGCTCGACGACCTCGTCCACCGGCTCGCCCGGGCGCCCGGGCACGCCCTGCTCCACGGCGACCCGTGCCCCGGCAACGACCTGCACACCACCGGCGGGACCCGGTTCATCGACTTCGAACAGGCCTCACTGGGCAGCGGGCTGGTGGAACTCGCCTACCTGCGCATCGGCTTCCCGACCTGCTGGTGTGTCACCGCGGCACCCGCCCCCCTGCTGGAACGGGCGGAGGCCGCCTACCGCACGGCATGGCGCACCGAGACCGGCGACGAACTCCACGGCGATCTCACCGACTCCTGCGCCGGCTGGCTGATCCGGGGCGACGCCCTGGTCCAGCGGGCCCACCGCGAAGGCGCCGATCACCTGGCCCGGATCCCGGTCCGCGACTGGAAGTGGGGCACCGTCACCGCCCGGCAACGCCTCGTCCACCGGCTCGGTGTCGTCGGCGGCATGACCGCCGGCCGCGATGGTCTGAACGGACTCAGTACCCTCTGCACGGACTTGCGCCGGCGGATGCTCGCCCGCTGGCCCGGGCTCCGGCCCGTCCCCGTGCAACGCCCCTGAGCCGAGGCGGTTCGCACGGGCGTCAGCGGGCCCAGCCCGGTGTCCACGCTTCGGCGGGCGGCGTCGGCCGTACCTGCGCGAGGTACCTGCGCAGAGCCGCCAGAACCGGGTGCGGATTGCCCGTCCGGTAGAGGAACACATGCGGATAGACCGGAGTCGGGCCCACGACCGGGAGCCGCCGCAGGTCGTGCGAGGCCGGCCATACGTAGCGGTCCCGGGAGCCGATGAGGGTGGCCAGCGCGGCGGAGTCGGCGATCGAGTCCATCAGCGCCTCGGTTCCGAAGTCGGGCCCGACGGCGTCGATGCGCAGACCGAAGTCCTCCGCCAGCCGGTCGTAGTAGGCGGCCCACTCGGTGCCCTGCTTGATGCCCGGGATCCAGATCCGGTGCCCGGCCAGGTCCGCCGGGGCCAACGACCGGGCGGAGGCCAGCGGGTGGCGCGGTCCGACGAGGAGCTGCAACGGATCGTCCAGGACGCGTTCGGCGCTGATCCCGTCGGGCAGCGCGCCCGCGGGCACGGCGCGGAAGGTCGCGTCGATCTCGCCGGCCCGCACCGCCTCGGCCGCCCCGGTCACGTTCGCGTCCGCGAGCGTCACCACGTCGAGGTCCGTGCCGGGGTGGGCCTGGTAGAAGCCGCGTACGGCCAGCGCCGGCGCGATGCGCCGGTGGAGCACGTCCACGCGCAGCACCCGGTCCCCGGGGCGCACCGAGGCGACGGCACGTTCCACGGCCCGCAGCACCTCGCGGGCGTGGGGCAGGAAGGCCTGCCCGTCCGGAGTGGGGCGCGCTCCTCGGGCGGTACGCACGAACAAGGTCACCCCGAGTACGCGTTCCAGGCCCGCCACGCGCTTGGAGACGGCCTGCTGGCTGATGCGCAGGTCCACGGCGGCTTCCCGGAACTGTCCGGTGTCCGCGACGGTGACGAACGTGCGCACGGCTTCGATGTCCACACCCTGAAGCCTATGGGCCCACAACCGTCGGTTGTGGCTCACCGGATGCGGGGTGTGTGTCCGCGGTGCGGGCCGGCCGCAGCGGCCCCCGGACCAGCACCTGGAGGAGGAGAGCGGCCACGACGGAGGCCGGCGCGCCACCGACGTCGAACCCGTGCGCGGACCGCTCGCGGGAGTCGGGAACACCGGGCCTGGCTGGTTCGGACTCATGGATTCCTCTCCACCGGCGTACACCCGCGACGCGGGTGCCCCAGGTGAAGGGCCGAGGCCCCAGGAGTGACCGACGCCCAGCGCACCTTGCCCCAGTGGCATACGATCATGCCTATGACGCAAGAAGATGGTGAGCTGGACAGCCTGGTACGCAAACGCATCCGCGCCCTGCGCGTGGCCCAGGGCTGGTCCCTGGAGGAGCTGGCCGCCCGCGCGAAGGTCAGCCAGTCCACGCTCAGCCGCATCGAGAACGGCCGGCGCCGGCTGGCCCTGGACCAGCTGGTCACGCTCGCCCGCGCCCTGGACACCTCCCTCGACCAGCTGGTCGAGACCGCCTCCGACGACATCGTCTCCAACCCGGTGGTCGACGGGGCCCACGGTCAGCTGCGGTGGCCCATCAAGGCGGAACCCGGCATGACCGTCATCCGTCAGCGCATGACCGAGCCGCCGCCCGACAACCCTTCCCGGCTGCGCGCCCATCCGGGCCGTGAGTGGCTCGTCGTCCTCTCCGGCACCGCGATCCTGCTCCTGGGCAACCGGCGCCTGCGGATCGAGACGAACCAGGCGGCGGAGTTCCCCACGATGCTCCCGCACGCGATCGGCGCCGAGGGCGGGCCGTGCGAGCTGCTGGGCATCTTCGACCGGGACGCCCGCCGTGGCCATGAGAGGGGCGAAGGCGCGGAGAGGACGGGCCGCCCGGCCCCGCCCGGCCGGAGCCTCCCGTGATGGATGCGGGGGGGCATAAGGGTGCCTGCCGTGCGGTCGGGTCCGAGCCCCCTCGCGTACGGCCGGACCATGCGGGCAGGGGCCCGCCGGTCGTCATGATCGGCGGGCCCCCGGCATCGGTCCGTGCGGCTGACCGTCCGTGCGCTTCAGCGGCTCACGCGGGGTCGACGCGCGAGACGGCGCCGGCGCTGCCGAGGACGTACAGCTCGCCGTCACCGCCCTCGACGAACGAGATGACCTCGCCGCCGCTGACTCCGAGGTCGCCCACGCCGGTCACCTCACCGTTCTCCAGCTGGAGCGTGCGCAGCGTGCCGTCGCAGTAGTCGCTGAACACATAGCTCCCCCGAAGGTCCGGCAGTGCGTCGCCGCGGTAGACGAATCCGCCGGTCACCGAGCAGCCGAGGCCCGTACGGTCGTACTCGTGGACCGGCGGGACGTGGTTCGCCGGCTCCGTGCCGCCGCGGAAGGGGTGGGTGCCCTCCATGGAGGACCAGCCGTAGTTCTCGCCGCCCTCGCTGTCCGCCGGGGCCCAGTCGATCTCCTCCCAGTCGCTCTGGCCGACGTCGCCGATCAGTAGGTCGCCCGTGCCCGCGTCGAAGGAGAACCGCCACGGATTGCGCAGCCCGTAGGACCAGATCTCGTCCTTCGCGTTCGCGTCGTCCACGAACGGGTTGTCCGCCGGGATCGCGTACGGTTCGCCTCCGCTCGGGTCGATCCGCAGCAGCTTGCCGAGCAGCGTGTCGAGCTTCTGTCCGTTGCCGTGCGGGTCGCCGCCCGATCCGCCGTCACCGAAGGCGATGTACAGATAGCCGTCGGGGCCGAACTTGATGTCCCCGCCGTTGTGGTTCGCGTACGGCTGGGTCTGGGTGAGGACGGTGCGCCGGGTCTCCGGCTGGAGTTCGCCGCCCTCCACGGCGAACTCGTCCACGGTGCTGGTGCCTTCGAGGTCCGTGAACGAGATGTAGAAGTGCGCGAAGGTCTTGTCGAACGCGACGCCCAGCAGGCCGCGTTCGCCGTCCGTGGTGGTCTCGTCGGAGATGTCGAGCACGGGTGCGCCGAGGCCCTGATCATCCAGAACTCTTACGGTGCCCGCGCGTTCGGCGATCCACAGCGTGTCATCGGGCCCGGCTGCTCCGGCCGACGGCCCCTGGGCCCTGGCCACTTCGGTCAGGGACGCGCTCACCGGCTGAACCGGGGCGGCGGGCTCGTCGGCCGACGCCGTGGCCAACGCCAATGACGTGACGAGGCAGAGCGTGCCGATGATCGCCGAGCTTCTGGTGCGAAATTTCACCGTGGCCTCCTGGAGGCGGCGAATGGGGGAGGTCACCCGGCTGCTCGAGCGGAGTTGAGTGGGGGGCGCGAGCCGGCAGGCAACCTGGGTGGGGGAGTTGGTGTGGCACCGGCTACGGGTGAGGATAGGGGGACGGACGTGGTCTGGCCTAGACCAGCGCTGCGGCGTCTTCTCCCGCGGCGCCGTTCGCGCCCCCCGCAAGTCGGTAGTCGGCCAATCGTCGACGCGAACGCGACCGGTGATGTATGCGTGCCCCCTGTTCGGCCGTTGATGGGAGCGCTCCAATTTCTTCCAACTGCGCTTCCGTGCAACGTAATTGCGTTGCACCGCTTGACAGTCATCGAATGCCACGCCAGTTTGGGAGCGCTCCCACACGCACGCTTCCCACCTGAATCCCCTACCTCCTGAGCGTCACGGACCCCTGAACCCGTCCGTCGCCACCCCCGACGGACGTACGAGAGGAGCACGGAGCCGCAATGAGAAGCAGAGGCACCACCCCGCACGCACTTCGCAGAAGAGCGGCCGCCGCACTGTCCGCACTGGTCATGGGCGCCGCACTCGCGGTGGCCGTACCCGGACAGGCGTCGGCCGCCGCCCGCGTCGACAACCCCTACGCGGGCGCCACCGCGTACGTGAACCCCGACTGGTCCGCCAAGGCCGCAGCCGAGCCCGGCGGCGACGTCATCGCGGACGAGCCGTCCTTCGTCTGGATGGACCGCATCGCCGCGATCGGCGGAACACCCGGCGCGCGAGGCCTGCGCGCGCACCTCGACACGGCCGTGAGCCAGGGAGCCGACCTCTTCCAGGTCGTCATCTACAACCTGCCCGGCCGGGACTGCGCGGCCCTCGCATCCAACGGTGAACTCGGCCCCACCGAGCTGAGCCGCTACAAGGACGACTACATCGACCCCATCGCCGGCATCCTCGGCGACCCCGCCTACGCGAGCCTGCGCATCGTCACGCTCATCGAACCGGACTCGCTGCCCAACCTCGTCACCAACGCCGGAGGGACCGCCGGCTCCACCCCCGAGTGCGCCACGATGAAGGCCAACGGCAACTACGAGAAGGGCATCGGATACGCCCTGCACACCCTGGGCGCCCTGCCCAACGTCTACAACTACGTGGACGCCGCCCACCACGGCTGGCTCGGCTGGGACTCCAACTTCGTCCCCGCGGCACAGCAGTTCAAGAAGGCCGCGACGACGGAGGGCGCCACCGTCTCCGACGTGCACGGCTTCATCGTGAACACGGCCAACTACTCGGCGCTCCAGGAGCCGCACTTCGCGGTGACCGACTCCGTGAACGGGACCACGGTGCGCCAGTCGCGCTGGGTGGACTGGAACTACTACGTGGACGAGCTCTCGTTCGCCAAGGCCCTGCGCACGGAACTGGTCCGTCAGGGCTTCGCCTCCGACATCGGCATGCTCATCGACACCGCCCGCAACGGCTGGGGCGGCTCCTCCCGGCCCGCCGGACCCGGACCTCTGACCAGCGCCGACGCCTATGTCGACGGGGGCCGGACCGACCGCCGCATCCACGCGGGCAACTGGTGCAACCAGAGCGGCGCGGGCATCGGCGAGCGCCCCACGACCGCCCCCGAGCCGGGGATCGACGCCTACGTCTGGGCCAAGCCCCCGGGTGAGTCCGACGGCAGCAGCGAGCCCATCGACAACGACGAGGGCAAGGGCTTCGACCGGATGTGCGATCCGACGTACACCGGCAACGGCCGCAACGGCTTCAACCTCACGGGCGCGCTGCCCGACTCCCCGGTGGCAGGGCACTGGTTCTCCGGACAGTTCCAGGAACTGCTCCGCAACGCCCACCCGCCGCTGGACGGCGGCAGCGGAGGCGAGGACGACACACAGGCGCCGACCGTGCCCACGAACCTGCGGGTGACGGCCAAGTCCAGCAGCAGCGTCGCCCTCGCCTGGACGGCGTCCACGGACGACACCGGCGTCACGGGGTACGACGTCCTCCGCGACGGCACCCGGGTGGGGACGACGGCCACGACGACCTACACGGACACCGGCGTGAGCGCCTCGACCGCCTACAGCTACTCGGTCAGGGCCAAGGACGCGGCAGGCAACGTCTCGGCGGGGACCCCGGCCGCACAGGTCACCACCGAGGCGGGCGGCGGCGCCGGAACGGGAGCGCTCAAGGCCGAGTACCGCAACACCGACAACTCCCCGGCCGACAACCAGATCCGGATGTCCCTCCGCCTGGTCAACACCGGTTCGGCCGCTATCGACCTGTCCACGGTCACGGCCCGCTACTGGTTCACCTCCGACGGCGGCGCGAGCACCTTCGCCACCGCCTGCGACTACGCGGTGCTGGGCTGCGGCAGCGTGACGCACGGCGTCCGGCCGGTGGGCACACCGGCCACCGGAGCCGGCCACTACCTGGAGGTCGGCTTCGGCAGCGGCAGCCTCGCGGCGGGCGCCACGACCGGGGAGATCCAACTGCGGCTCAACAAGAGCGACTGGTCGGCGTTCCAGGAGAGCGACGACTACAGCCGCTCCACCAACACCGCCTTCGCCGACGCCCCGAGGATCGGCGTCTTCACCGGCACCACCCTCGCCTGGGGCACCGCCCCCTGACCCGCTCCACCACCGGCAAGGCACCCGGCACTGCCGCTGCCCCTCTCCCCGGACGACGGGAGAGGGGCAGCGGCGCGGAGGCCGGGACGGACAGGACCCGGGTCAGCGCACGTCGACCCGGTCGCCGGCGCCGGTCGTGGCCAGACGGGACGACGTGGCCTTGAACTGCGCCTTCCAGGTGCCGTCCTTCTTGGCGGTGAACCCCTTCGAGAACACGCCCTTGCCGTTCGTGCGTACGGTCGCCAGCTTGCTCCACTTGCTGGAGCCGTCGGCCTTGAACAGGATGATCACGGACTGGCCGGAGGCGTTCTTCCAGGTGCCGTCGAGGCTGCGCAGGGTGCCCTTGACGGTGATGGTGCGCCCCTTGCGGACCGGCTCGGGAGAGGCGTTGAAGCCGGAGACGGCGGTCCGCAGCTTGACGTCCACGTTGTCAAAGGTGCTGACGGCCGCGGCGCGGTCGGCGGTCCCCGCGTAACGGGCGCGCCAGGTGCCGTCCTTGACGGCGGTGACCGACGCCGAGGCGACGCCCTTGCCGGAGGTGCTGACCGTGGTCGCCCGGCTCCAGGTCTTGCCGCCCTTCGCCCGGAACTCGATCACGACGGGCGCCTTGGCCAGCGGCCGCCAGACGTTGTCCGTGGCGCCGGCGGTCTGGAGCGTGGCGACCACCTTCAGCTTGCCGCCCTTGCCGACCGGCTCCGGAGAGGCGTTGAAGGAGACGATCCGGGCGGGCACGGCGGACACCGTGAGCGCGGCCGCCGAAGTGGCCGTCTCACCGGACGTGTTGACGAAGACGGCACGGTAGCGGTGGCCGTTGAGCGCGGCCGACGCCTTGACCGACAGGGTGGTGGTGGCGGCTCCGGAGACGGTGCTCCACGTCGCGCCACGGTCGGTGCTGCGCTCCCAGCGGACCGAGTCCGCGCCGGTCGCGGCGGCGGTGAACGTACCGGTCGCGCCCGAGCGGACGGTACGCGGCGCGGGGTGCTGGGTGACGGTGGCGGCGGGGACCTCGACGCCGAACGTGAGCGGCTGGGCGACGTCCTGGGCCCGGGAGGGCATCCAGGCCGGGTCGCTGCCGTCGTGCGAGTTGAAGCTCGTCACGAAGCAGGCGGTGGTGCGGCAGTCGACGACGGGGGCCCCGGAGGGGGTGAAGGTCTCGGTGAGCTTCAACGTGACGCTGAAGGCGCCGTCCGCGCCGACCTGACGGATGTACGCCGCGTTGCCGAAGACGCTGGGGTAGGTGGTGCCTGGCAGGGCGATGGACTGGGCCAGATACACGCCACGCCCGGGCTGGTAGCCCTTGCCGCTGACGGTGACCTCGTTCTCCGCGCCCAGGCCGGTGACCTGGCTGACCGTCAGGGTGGGGACGCTGACGCCGCCGCTGATGGCGACGGGGTCCAGCGCCGTGCCGACCGCGTACATGGGCCGGCCCTGGTAGGCGAAGATGGCCGCGCCCTCGTCGGTGAGCGTGGCCGTGATGCCCGTCCAGTCGAGGGCGGCTCCGTCGAGCGCGTCGGCGGATGCCGTGAGCGCGGCGAGCGGTACGCCGGGCGTGGTCACCGGGGCCTTGCCGGCGGCGATGTCGGTCGTCACGTCCATGTGGAGCGTGCCCTTGCCGCCCTTGAGGACGACACGCGGGTTGGCGAGCGTGATGGCGGATATCCCGTGACTCGGGACCGCGTAGGTGACCGAGCCGCCGAAGCGCACATCGGCGGAGCGCTCGGCAGGGTCCACCGACCCGTGCTTGACGGGATAACCGACCCGTCCGGTCGCGTCGGCGGTCGCACCGCCGGCCACGTTCACCGAGCCGCCCGAGCCGGTGACGTAGCGGACCCAGGAGTCCTTGAAGCCCCAGGAGGACCGGCCGGACACCAGGATCGGGGAGGCCGCGGACGTGGTACCGCCGGTCTCGGCCCGCTCGGCCGCGTGGATGCCCGGGGTGGCGGCGGAGGCGGGAACGGCGAGGATGCCGGCGCCCACGGATACGACGGTCAGGGCGGCGAGAGCGGCCAGGCGGCCGCGGCGGGGCATGGACATGCGCTGCATGTCTCCTTCGGGGGAGGGGTACGGCGCACGTCACGACGGAGCCGTTCCCGGGAGGCGAACGAAAGAAGGGGGGATACCGGCTTCTCGGCGTGTGGGGACCCGAAGACGACACATCGCATATTAGGTGAGGCTTACCTAATTGTCACGACGGGGGTGTGGCCGGGACGGTGACGGCGGGCGGACTCCAGCGGCGGGCGCGGGACGCCCCGGGGGAGACGCCGTACTCCTCCTTGAGCTGTTCGGGGATGGCGTAGTGCATCACGCGTCCACGGGTGAGGGAGGACAGTTCGAGGACGGTGGTGAGGTGACCGAGGCGGTCCAGCGCCCAGGCGCCGAGGGGCGATCGGTCCTCGACGGTCTCCAGGACTCCGAGCAGGTGGGGCACGGCCTTGACGACGGTGTCCCATGAGGTGCGGGGCACCTGGAGCCAGTCGGCGCAGGTGTCGCCGACCAGGTGCCGGACGAGCGCGGAGACGATCGGGTCGAAGAGGGTCCCGGGCACGACCTCCTCGTAGAGGTCGATGAGCTGCCGGGTCAGCAGCGCGCCTTCCTCGGAGGGCCCCATGTGCCGGATCATGTAGAGGTCGAGGAACTGGCGCGCTTCTTCCAGGGACCGGGGCACGGCCTCCTGGCTGACGCCCAGCATCGCGCCGACCACGCGCCAGGCGTAGTAGTAGGCCGCCGCGCCTTCCTCCGACAGGTGGACGCCGAGGCGATGCAGGCTGTCGAGCACGAGCAGCGAGAAGAACATCTGCCCGCCGATCATGTCCTCCTGGCAGATCGGCGTCCCGAGCGCCTCGGTGTCCCACCGCTTCTCGCGCAGGAGGTGATGGCGGATCGACGCGTGCAGGAGGCGGACCTTCTGTGCGGCGG
Organism: Streptomyces sp. McG3; assembly: GCF_018619185.1. Classification (GTDB taxonomy): domain Bacteria; phylum Actinomycetota; class Actinomycetes; order Streptomycetales; family Streptomycetaceae; genus Streptomyces. The sequence goes on from NZ_JAAXYC010000029.1 coordinate 26,035, forward strand.
GGAGGAAGCGGCCCCCGGCCTCGAAGGCGTCGGGCCGCATCAGGTAGACGGTGAACTGGCCGGTCTCCGCCATCCGTTTGGAGGGGTACTTCAGCCCGTGGGTGGCGGAGAGGAGCTTCGCCACGTGCGGGACCACATAGCAGGCCGGCATGGAGGCGAACGACAGCGCGGTGGAGATATGGACGTTGTTGTCGATGAAGAACAGCCGGGCCTTCTCCATCTCCTCCCAGTCGACCCAGGCCGGTGGGGCACTTGTGGCCTGAAGGTAGTCCCGGGCGACATCGGGCAACCCGTCCGGCAGGGGAGCGCCGGCGGTGGAGACGTAGCGCATCAGCGTGTTGAACTTGCCCACCTCCCCGCGTTCGAAGAGCGCGGCGACGGTGGCGTCGGCCAGTTCGTCACCGCCCTGCCGCAGGGCGTTCATCGAAGCCTCGGTACAGGTCAAGACGGACTTCCTCGTTCTCGGTGCGGTGCGGTGCGGTGCAGGGCGGTGCGATGGGTGCGGTGCTCTGCGCGGCGGGCGGGTGAGGGGTCAGGACAGCCGGACGGTCGCCGACTTCGCCAGCGCGGTCAGGGCGTCGGCCGCGCCCGGTGGCACGTCCAGCTCGTGGAGGGCGCCGAGGGCTTCCCCGACGCGCGCCGTGATCATGTCTTCGACGAGGCCGGGGGTCTTCAGCCCGCGCATGACCGCGCGCACCGCGTTCAGCCCGTCCTCGTCCAGGTCGCGACGGCCCAGAAGGGCCCGGAGCCGGTCACGGTCGTCGGCACCCGCGACCCGCCAGGTCTCCGCCAGCAGGGCCGTGGGCCGGTGGCCGCACACGTCGTCGGCATTGGCCTTGCCGGTGCGCCCCGGGTCTCCGAACAGCCCGAGCAGATCGTCCCTCAGCTGGAAGGCCTCGCCCAGCGGCAGCCCGTAGGCGGAGTAGCCCTCGCACAGCCGGCCGCCGGCCCCGGCCAGCGCGCCACCGATCAACAGGGGCTGCTCGACGGTGTACTTGGCGGTCTTGTACCGGATCACCTTCAGTGAGGCCGCGGTGTCCGGCTCCGCTCCGGTGCGCAGGATCTCCAGGCACTCGCCCGCGATCAGCTCCCGGCCGAGAACCGACCACAACGGGCGGGCCCGGCCCAGATAGGCGACGGGCAGACCGCTGGTGGTGAACAGTTCCCCGGCCATTCCCATCAGCAGATCGCCCACCAGCATCGCCAGCGACCTGGCGGCGGCGACGGAACGCGGGCGACGGCGCACGGCACCGCGCAGAGCGATGTGTGCGGTGGGCCGGCCGTGCCGCAGAGCGCTGTCGTCGATGAGATCGTCGTGCACGACAGCGGCGGCGTGGATCAGTTCGAGGGAGGCCGCCGCCCGCACCAGCGCGTCGCTCTCCGGCTGTCCCGCCGCCCGCCAGCCCCAGTAACAGAACGCCGCTCGCAGCCGTTTGCCGTCCGCGACGACCGCCTCCACCTGTGCGGCCACCGGAGCCAGGGCCGGGTCGATCGCCGCGAACAGATCGGCCTCCCGGGCGACGAACGGGTGCAGCACCTCATCGACCCGGACCTTGAACGCGGCCGCGTCCCAGCGATCACTCGTCATCGGCGGCCCGCCGGGCGACGGCATGCCGGGCGAGCAGCTCCAGATGGGCCGGCGGCGGGACGGCGTACCGGCCCAGCACCAGGCGCCCGCGCGCCATCAGCTCGTGCTCGGCGTCCGCGGCCAGTTCCGCGGCGTCCGAGCGACGCAGCAGCCCGCGCACCGCTCCCAGGGCCGAGCCCACCGCGCTCACCGCCAGATCGGCCGCCCCCGCCACGAGCAGGACCACCCGCTTGTCCAGGTCCCCGTCATGTCCCGCTTCTCGCGTCATGCCACTCCCCACCCCCACAACTTCCGACGGCGCGGGTCGCGCGCCTGCTCCACAGCATCGCGACGCACCGGGCGCCGAAGGGGCGGAAGTCACGATCGAGTGATCAACTCGCTCGACCGTACGGTTCACCGCCACCGCCACCTGTCGGTCTGTCAGCGCCGAAGACCGGCGTTCAGCCGGGCTGCCTGGCGGGTGAGGTGGTCGCGCTCGGCGAGCGTGGGGGCCTTGTGGGCCGCCTCCGCGTACAGCCGGGCCGCCTTCGTCAGGTCGCCGTCGCGCTCGTGGAGATACGCCGCCACCGCAGTGTGACGGGGCAACGTGTCGCTCAGCGCGGCGAGTTCGGTCAGCCCGGCGCGCGGTCCGTCGGCCTCGCCGACGGCGACCGCACGGTTGAGCCGCACGACCGGGCTGTCCGTCAGGCCCGCCAGTTCGTCGTACCACTCGACGATCTGCACCCAGTCGGTCTCCGCGGCGGTCGGCGCGTCGGCGTGGAGCGCCGCGATGGCGGCCTGGGCCTGGAACTCACCCAGCCGGTCGCGGGCGAGGGCCCCTTGCAGGATCTCGACACCCTCGGCGATCGCCCCGGTGTCCCAGCGGCCCCGGTCCTGCTCGGCGAGCGGCACCAGGCCCCCGTCGGACGCGGTCCGGGTGGCGCGGCGGGCATGGTGGAGCAGCATGAGGGCGAGCAGCCCCGCCACCTCCGGATGGCCGATCGTCGCCGCGAGCTGCCGGGTGAGCCGGATCGCCTCGGAGGCGAGGTCGACGTCGCCGGAATAGCCCTCGTTGAAGACCAGATAGAGGACGCGCAGCACGGTCGCGACATCGCCTGGCTGATCGAACGGCACGCCGGAGACGGTGCGCTTCGCCCGGCTGATGCGCTGCGCCATGGTCGCCTCGGGCACCAGATAGGCCCGGGCGATCTGGCGGGTCGTGAGCCCGCCGACCGCGCGCAGGGTGAGCGCGACGGCCGACGACGGCGTCAGCGACGGGTGGGCGCACAGGAAGTAGAGCTGGAGCGTGTCGTCCACCGCCCGCGCGGGGCCGGGCGCGGGCTCCTCGTCGACGAGGTCCTCCCGCCGCCGCCGGGCGGCCTCCGCCCGGGTCGCGTCGAGGAACCGCCGCCAGGCCACGGTGACCAGCCAGCCCTTCGGGTCCCCCGGTCGCTCGTCCGGCCATACGCGGACCGCCTCGACCAGGGCGTCCTGCACGGCGTCCTCGGCCGCCGCGAAGTCTGCTCCGCGGCGGACGAGGATGCCGAGGACGCTCGGTGTGAGGCTCCGCAGAAGGGCCTCGTTCATCGTGGCGTCACTCCGTGACGGTGGGCGGCGCGGACAGGAACGGGCGGACCTCCAGCCACTCGTGGATGGGCTTCCCGCCCGCCCCCGGAGCGGCCGACAGCTCCCCGGCCAGTTCGACGGCGCGGTCGTAGCCGTCGACGTCGATGATCATCCAGCCGGCGATGAGGTCCTTGGTCTCGGCGAACGGCCCGTCGGTGACCGGCGGGCGGCCCTCGCCGTCGTACCGGACCCACGTGCCCTCGGGGGCGAGCGCCTGCCCGACGACGAACTCGCCGGTCTTCTCCAGCCGGTCCGCGAAGTCCTGCATGTACTGCATGTGCGCCGAGATCTCCTCGGGCGTCCACCGGTCCATCGGCACATCGTTGACCGAGGCCGGGGCTCCGCGGTAGTGCTTGAGCAGAAGGTACTTGGCCATGGTGGTACTCCTCGGTGCTGTGCGGCCCCTTGTGGCCGCTTTCACTCCAGGGACGGAGCCGGATACGGGTTCTCGACATCGTCGCCCGAAAACCTCTCGAAATCTTTTCGGCGGGCCGGTCGCGAGCCCGCGATCCCTGCTCGCGCGGGCCCCACGGACCTCACCGCACGGGCTCCGCATGGCGGCCCACGGAACCGCGACGCAGACTGGACGGAGACGGGACCACCAGGACGACTGCCCCGGGGAGGCCCGGAACGATGGGTGAGTACGCGGATCTGCCGGGTGTCAGGACCTGGTACGAGACCGAGGGGGCCGGCGACCCGCTGGTGCTGCTGCACGGCGGCTTCTGCACCAACGACACGTGGGGAGCGCAGCGCGCCGACCTCGCCGCCGCCCACCGCGTGTATCTGCCGGAACGGCGTGCCCACGGGCACACGGCCGACGTCGCGGGTCCGCTGACGTACCAGGACATGGCCGACGACACGGTGGCCTTCCTGGAGGAGGTCGTCGGGGAACCGGCGCATCTGGTGGGCTGGAGCGACGGGGGAGTCGTCGCGCTGCTCGTCGCCATGGACCGTCCCGACCTCGTCCGCAGAGCTGTGGCGATCGGGGCCAACTTCCGCCCGGGGACCGAGTGCTTCGTCGAGCCGTCGATGCTCGACGCGATGACCCCCGCCGCGCCCGGTCTCGCGTTCTTCCGGGAGATGTACGAGCCCGTCTCACCGGACGGCGCGGACCACTGGCCGGTGGTGGCGGCGAAGGTGGTCGACATGTGGCGCACGCAGCCGACGCTGACGGCCGAGGACCTGTCCCGCGTCGGGGCGCCCACCCTCGTCATGGTCGGCGATGACGACCTGATGACGCTGGAGCACACGACGGCCCTGTACCGCGCGATCCCGGACGCCGAGCTGGCTGTCGTTCCCGGGGCGTCCCACCTGGCTCCGCTGGAGAAGCCTGCGCTGGTCAACCGGCTGATCCTCGACCACCTCGCACACGAGTCGGTGGAGACGATGATGCCCATCCGGCGGGCCGAGACCGGGGCGGCCCCGGAGGACACCGCGATCTGAGCGGGCGGCGTCGAGGACCGCGGGGCTCATTCCTCCGTGCAGCTGAAGTCCTGCGGGGAGGTCCGCAGCTTGCCCAGCAGTCGGCGCAGCGTGGCCCGGTCGCGCTCGGACAGGTCCGCGAAGAGTCCGTCCTCCACGGTGTCGAGTGCCGTGTCCGAGGTCCGGAGCTGCGAGGCGCCCCGCGGAGTGATCTCGACGATGTGGCGGCGCCGGTCGGCGGTGTCGCGGCGACGGCGTACGAGATCGTCGCCCTCCAGGTCGTTGAGGAGGGCCACGAGGACGCTGGGGTCGACGTCGAGCCTCTCGATGAGCGCCTTCTGTGTGACCGGCCCGTCGGCGAGCTGCAGGAGCGTCATCATGTGCCGCGGGGTGAGCCCGGTGGCCGCGAGCGCCTTGTGGATGAGGGTCTGCGTCGCGTTGCCGTGGTAGGCGAGCAGGAATCCGAGGCGGTAGCCCGGATCACCGGGAGACGTCGAAGGCCCCGCCGATGGCTGGGCGGCCCTGTCCTGAGCTGGCATTCCACCACGGTATCAGGACCCATATTGTGGAACCTCTAAAATCGTTTATAGTCATCAACGATCTAGCCATTCGCATCATTGATGATCTCGAGGTAACCATGTTCATCGCCTACGCCGTGGTCGGCGTCCTTCTCGCCTTCGCGCTCGGCGCCTCCGCCGTGCTGACGTTCACGCGCAACGAGGCCATCACGGCCTCGATGGGCAAGGTGGGCGTCCCCGGCACCTGGTTCCCCTGGCTGGCCTCGCTCAAGGCAGCCGGCGCCCTCGGCCTCCTGATCGGCCTCGGTGTGCCGCTGATCGGATCCGCCGCGGCCGTCGGCGTCGTCCTCTACTTCATCGGGGCCGTCGTCACCCACCTGCGCGTCAAGGACTACGAGATCGCGCCGCCCGTGGTGCTCGCCCTGCTGGCCGCCGCCGCACTGGTCCTGCGCGTGCTGTCGGCCTGAACGCCCCGAGCGCTGCCGGGTGTGCCCCGCGTCGCTGGTGGCGCGGCCGACCGAATCGGGCGGATGTCAGCAATGGGCGAGATGCTCACATTTATGCTGGCTCGATGCGATCTGCTCCCTGGTGGGCCTTGGTCTTCTTCGGATGCGCCCCCGTCCTTCTGGTCGGCTCCTGGACGATTGCGCAGCTGCGCCAGGGGCCGGAGTACGACCCCGCGAGGCAGACCTTGAGCGTGCTGGCCTCCTACGGTGCTGCCGGCTACTGGCTGATGACGGGGATGCTGCTGGTGCTGGGGACGTGTTACGTGGTGACGGCGCACGCGCTCCGGCCGGCGGCCCCCGCCGGCCGGGTGGCCCTGGCCGGCGGCGGATTGTGCGCACTGGCGCTGACGCTGGTGCCCGTCCCGGACAGCGGCGGGGCGTTGGAGCACGGGGCCGTGTCCACCGTGGGCCTCGTGCTGCTGGCGGTGTGGCCTCTCCTGGCCGCCGTACGGGACAGGAAGCCGGTGCCGTGGGGGCTGAGGCCCGATGTGTCGCTCGCCGCGAGCGCGTTGATGGGCGCGAGCGCTCTGTGGTTCCTGGCGGAGCTGCAGAGCGCGGGGGCGCCCGGCGTCGCCGAGCGTGTCGTGACGTTCGCCCAGGCCCTGTGGCCGTTCCTGGTGGTCGTCTCCTGCCGCAGAAGCGCGGCCTGACGGAACCGAAGCCCCGAGGACGCGGGGAAACGCGCCTACGCGCCGTCGGCCAGGCTTCGCAGCCAGGCGTCGAGAGTCGTGTAGTCGCTGTCCGCCAGGCCTCGCCGGGGATTCACCCGGTGGAGCAGGGCCGGGCCGGGGTGGTGCGCGGAGACCCAGGTCCGATCGGTGTCCGTGATCTCGTCGTCGACCCAGACGAACGGACGGCCGGCGGCCCGTACGACGAGGGCGCGGGTCTTCCAGTGCAGCCCGTCCCGCTCGTCCCGGCTCTCCTGTCCTGCCGCGGCCTCGTCCTCGGAGGGTTCGGGCCAGTGGACGACGGGCAGCGGCGGCAGGCCGATGCGGGGGGCGATCCACGCGTTCGCGTCCTCCATCCACGTGGTCGCCCACACGAGCTCGCACGGCAGCGCCGCGAGCCGGGGCCCGTGCCGGGGATCGATCCTGGTCAGAAGCGGATTCGCGCCGGTGCCCGGAGTCCCGGGGGCCGTCCCGTAGGTCGGGTGGGGGCGGGACGTCGCACCGAAGGGGATGAGCGGACCGTCGACGTCGAGGAACAGCAGCGGACGCTGCGCGGTGCGAGTCACGGGAGCACGATAGCGGTGACCCCACCGGGCGCACGGACCCGGCGGCAGGGCCCCGGCCGGCGCGGCGCGCGGTGGGAGCGCCGATGCGGACGGCTCCGGGGTGACAGCAGACCGCTGCCACCCCGGAACCGGTACGTCGGGCCCCGGATCATCCCGGACGGGAGGCCCTAGGTGAGCGGCTCCACCCACACGTTGCGGTAGCGGATCTTGCTCCCGTGGTCCTGGAGCTTGATCGCCCCGGCCGTCGGACCCTCGGCAGCTCCGCCGCCCGTCGGGCCGTCGACGGCCACGTCGTCGTGGACGGTGACGCCGTTCCACACGACGGTGACCCGGGCGTCCTGCGTCTTCGCGCCCGAGGCGTCGAAGCGGGCGGCGCGGAAGGTGATGTCGTACGTCTGCCAGGTCTCCGGGGCCGTGGCCGCGTTCACGTCCGGGGCCTTCTTGGTGTAGATCGCCCCGGCCTCGTTGTCGGCGAGCGTGGTGTCACCGTACGAGTCGAGGATCTGCACCTCATAGCGCTCCTGCAGATACACGCCGCTGTTGGCGCGGTCCTGGCCGGTCACGTCCGGCGGAAGGTTCGGCAGCCGGAACTCGACGTGCGCACGGAAGTCCTGGAAGCCCTGCTTGGTGCGCAGGTCCCCGCCGGCGATCTCCATCTCCCCGCCGCTCACCGGCCACTCGGGCGCCCGCCCGTCCGGATGCTGCCAGGCCGCCTGGTCCGTGCCGTCGAAGAGCTGGACACGGGCCCCCTTCGGATGGACGGTGATCATGTCCAGGTTCACATGACCGGTGTCACCGCTGTCGTAGGAGTAGGTGATCGTGTTGCGGCCCTCGCGCAGCTCCAGCTGCTCCGTCCCCGTCGACCAGGTCTTCCAGTCGGTGGTCGACGGCAGCTCGGTCTGCCGGACCTTCTCGCCGTTGACATGGACGCTCACCGTCTTGGTGCCGGGCGCCGGATCCGGCCCGTTGGAGTAGCGCAGACCCACATCGTGGGGACCCGCCTTCCCGGCCTCCACGTCGAAGGTGACCGCCGCTCCCTCGCTGCCGAAGTCGTCGACGAAGCCGCCGCCCGAATAGCCCGCGTGCTCGGTGTCGAAGCCCGCACCGCCGCTGAGGGCGGCCTCCTCCGCCTCGTACCGGGTGGCCGGGGGCTGGTCGCCGGGCAGGGAGTTGAGGGTGTACCAGGCCTCCGTGCTCCACAGCTCCGTGCCGTCGGCGGAGCTGAAGGGGCGCGGCGAGCGGACGTGGACCACACGGTTCGCCTTGAGCCCGGGAAGGGTCAGCGTGACCTTCTTGCGGTCCTCGGACAGGGTGGCCGCACCGACGTCCAGGGACTCCTCGTCGATCTTGGGGCCGCCGTAGGCGGGGGTCGGGGCGTACGCCCACTGTTCGACCCGGTAGCTCTCGGCGAGCTTCGCGGCCGTCTCCTCGGAGAGCGGCTCGGTGTACTCCAGCTCGAAGCCGCCCGGCTTCGCACGCATCGCCAGGATGTCGAAGGCCTTGTCACCGCTGGGCGAGAGCTTCTGGAGCCCGTAGGTCAGCTTGCCCTCCTGGCCCCAGTTGCCGCCCGCGCCGAGGCCACCGGCGTAGATCGCGCCGTCCGGACCCATGCTGATCCGGTTGACCCCCGCCTCCAGGCCCTGGGTGAAGCGGAAGACCGCTCCCTGGTACTCGCCGTCGACCTTCTCCAAATAGGCGCGCTGGATGCCGCCGTACGTGACGTCACCGAACAGCATCTGCCCGGCGAACCGGCCCTCGTCCAACTGCAGAGGTGTACTGGGGGAGTTGGCTATCTCGTTCTGCGGCAGCCACAGCACCGGCTTGGTCACCGGCTTCGCGTCGAAGGGGCCCGACGGGTTGGTGTAGTGGTTGAAGAAGCGGTCCTGCTTGATGTGCAGCAGCTTCGAGGAGGGCAGCCAGCCGCCCTGGTTGTCGAGGACGAACATGTCGCCCTCCGGGCCCCAGCCGATGCCGTTGGGTGTCCGCAGACCTCCGGCGATGTAGTCGACCTTGCCGGTCTCCTTGTTCACCTTGATCGTCGAACCGCGGTTCGGCGCGGGCTGCGGGTCGGTCGTCGCCCCGCCCAGGTCGATCGCCACGGACAGGTTCAGGTAGAAGTAGCCGTCCCGGTAGAGCAGACCGAAGGCGAACTCGTGGAAGTTCCCGCCGTACGGCCAGGTCGCCACCGTCCGGCGCTCATCGGTCACATCGTCGCCGTCGGTGTCGGTCAGCTCGGTGAGCTCGTGCTTCTGGGACACGTACAGCTTGCCGTCGACGGCCTTGATGCCCATCGGCTCCTTGAGCCCCTCGGCCACCTTCTTGGCCGTCACTTCCCCGGGACCGGTGTCGCCCTGGACGTTGTCGAGGAGGTGGACCTCGCCGGTCGTGTTGTCGGTGCCGCCCCAGGTGGTGACGGCGAGCCGGCCGTCGGGCAGCCAGTCCATCGCGGTGACCTGCGGTTCGAAGCCCGCGGGCCGCAGATCGGTGAGCGCGTAGTCCGGGTGCGTAGAGGTCAGCGGCAGCCCGTCGCCGGGGGAGTCGAGGGCGCCCTCGCACTCCTTGCGGCCCGGCGCCGTCACCCGTACGACGTCGGCGTCGGTGCTCAGTACGGAGTTCGGCACGACGGTGAAGTCACCCGCGCCGGGCGGCTTCCATTCGAGGGTGACCTGCTGGCCACCGGTGCGGTCGAAGTGGTCTATCCGCAGCGCGTGATGACCTGCCGTCAGCTCGGCCGACCCGTCCTTGGGCTCGGCGCCGTGCAGCCCGTCGTGATCGATGACGGTGGAGCCGTCGATCCGCAGCCGCGAACCGTCGTCGCTGGTCAGGCGGAAGCCGTACGCACCGTCGTCAGGCACGGTGAGGTTGGCCGTGACCTGCGAGACGAAGTGATCACCGAAGCCGAAGTCGTCCGGCGAGCTCCAGTCGATGCCCGGCATCAACTTGTCGACGTTCGGCGTCTGTCCGGCCTTGATGTCGCACAGCTCGCTGAGGGGGACCTGCACGTCGAAGACGCGCAGGGTGACGCCCGGCTCCTGCGGCGGGAGTTCGTCCCGCGGTACCGGCGCGGCGGCGGCCGGCACGGCGGAGAAGGCGCCGACGAGAAACGCGGAGACCAGCAGACCGGTGAGATGTCTGCGGCAACGGTGGAGCGGCCGTGGATGCATTCTTCCTCCTGGCCCCTCGCGGCGAGGGGCACGTCGCGGCGGTGGGTGGGGCCACCCGGCGCCCGGGGGTGAACGTTCGGCTCGTGCGGTGGGGCAGCGCATCGTCCGGACAGGGACTCCGGTGGCTGCGCCGAGAACAGTAGGAGGCTTCTACCGGCGGCGTCCATACTTCGTCACCACAGTGTTCAAAGTTCGCAGGCGTTGATGCAAAGTAGCCAAACCCCTTGTTGTACAAGGCATCTGGCGCTCAGTCAGCAAGTGTCAGGGCTCGGGCCGCGCACTCCGGGGAGGTGTTCTCGCGCGCGCCGATGCAGCGGGCCAGCGCGGCCCGCTGCATCGGAGGTGGGTCATCGGAGGTGGATCAAAGGCCGGGCGGACGGGCGCTACTGGCCTTCGCGGCCCGTGGCGGAGGCGAATCCCAGCCACGTATGGCGGTTGCCCCACCAGCACCAGCCGACCTTGGGGGCGTTGCGCCGCTCCTTGCCGTCCCGACCGGTGCCGTTGCTGATCCAGAGCGCCGGGGTACGCGCGTCCAGGGCGCCGTTCGCCTTGCGCAGCCGGGACCCGATGGTCATGAAGCAGAGGTTCCGCTCAAGCACCGCCGGCCGCTGCAGGACCCAGTGGATGCCTTCGGTGAGCACCAACGGGGTGCGGCCCTCCTCGGTGAGGGCGGGCAACGCCTCTTCCGGGCTCCAGTTGGCCAGGTGGTCGCCGCGGTCGGGCCCGGCGACGAAATAGACAGGCGCGTCGGGAAGTTCGACCGCGGTGGGGGCGAACCGGTCGACGTCGGGCATGTCGACGACGACGAAGCCGGGCTTGCCGTCGCGGAGGAGCAGCGGCGCGAGGGCGGAGGCGGGGGCGCGGTCCGGATGGACGGCGAGCAGAACGTCACGGCGCCGGCCGGCCGTTCCGGCGAACGCGCGGATGTCCTCGGCGGGAATCCCCGCGATCTCGTGGACCCCGAGCCCGATCAGGCGCTCCGCCTGGGCGGAGGGCGACGGGAGCGGGTGCACGGCGTCAGCAGTGGAGGCATCGGGCAAGGCGGTTCCTCGGATTCACGGTTCGCGGCAGGGGGCCGGAGGTCGAACGAGAGAGTTCGCCGGAGTGTTCCCGACGCGCCCACGTCCCCTCCCGGGCGGGCCCGCTTCCGTGCTGCCGCCCCGACGTCGGCCGGTACGCGGACGATCCGCGGTTCACCCGACGGCCCGGACGCCCCGCCGGCCGTCCCTGTCGGCCATTCCCGGCCGGCCTTGCCGTCGCCCGCCGACAGTTCCGTTCCCACTGTGCCCGCCGCACACACGACCCGACGCCCCCGCCACCGCGCGCCCGCTGTTTCCGCTACCCCTGCCCGCCCGGTTCGGCCGGGCAGGCCAGGTCCCGCGCCGGGCGCTGTCCGGTGGTGAGGAACGCCGTCGCCGCGTCATTCGCGCACGTGTTGCCGCCGAACGGGTAGACACCGTGTCCGCCCTGGTCGGCCGTCACCAGCATGGCCCGCTGGCCGAACGCCCGTCGCAGCTCCCGGGCGCCGGCCAGCGGCGTCCCCGGGTCGCGCTCGTTCTGCACCATGAGCACGTTCGACGGACCCCGGTCACCGATCCGCACCGGCGGCTCGACCCGCTCCGCCGGCCAGAACGCGCACGGTCCTATCCCGGCCGTGGACGCCCCGATCATCGGATACCTCATCCGGTCGACGGCGACGTTGCGCTGATACTCCCGCACCGTCCCCGGCCAGCGCGAGTCATTGCAGATCACGTAGTGGCGCGCGGCCAAGAGGTTCTCCAGGTTCGCCGGCGGCGGAGGAGACGCCGGCAGCGGCCGGTCCCTGTCGACCGCCTGCCAGAACTCCGCCAGGTGGGGCATGAGGACATCGGCGTAAAGACGTTCGAACGTGACCGCGCGGAACGCGGTCCCGTCGATGCCCCGGACCGGCTTCCCGTCCAGCCGCTTCGCGAGATCGAAGAACTTCGCGGTCACCTGCCCGGGCGTGGCACCCAGACCGTACCGGGGGTGCGCGGCCGCGAACTCCGCGAAGTCAGGGAACCGGTCCTCCAGCCCGCGGCCGAACGACCGCATGGCCGTGACGTCATAGCCGCCGGGACCCAGATTGCTGTCGAGGACGACCCGGTCGCCGCGCTTCGGGAACATCGTCGCGTACACCGCACCGAGATGGGTGCCGTAGGAGTGACCGAGGTACGAGATCTTCTGCTCACCCAGCGCCGCCCGGAGCCGGTCCATGTCGCGCGCGGTGTTCGCGGTGGTGATGTGCGGCAGCACCGACGCCGTGCGCGAGGTGGCGCACTGCTTCGCGACGGTCCGCGCGTACCCCGCCTCCCGCGCGACATCGGCGGCTGTGTGCGCGTACGGCGCGAAGTTGCCGCGGTACTGCTGCTCCTGCGTCAGATCGCAGGTCACGGGCGCGCTCCGGCCGACGCCACGAGGGTCGAAGCCGATCACGTCGTAGGAGTCGAGCACCTCCCGGGGCAGCCCCGCACCGGCCAGAACCGCCGGATAGTCCAGCCCCGCACCCCCGGGACCGCCCGGATTCGTCACCAGGACACCGCGGCGCTTCGACGGGTTCTCGCTCGCCAGCCGGGAGATCGCGATCTCGATCCGACGGCCGTCCGGGTGCCGGTAGTCGAGCGGCACGTCGAGCGTCGAGCACTCGAGCCGGGGAGCGGTGATGTCCTCGGGGCACGGGCCCCACCGCACGGGGCCCGGACTCGCCCCGCCGGCGCCCGGACCCACCCGCACGGTGTCCGGAGCCGCCGCGGACGCTCCCGGCACGGCGAGCGCCACCGCCACGACGCCGACGGCGAGAGTGAGGGACAAGGATGTACTACGCATCTGACGTCCTCCTGGAGAATGGGGCGCACGGGGCGCCGGGAACACCGGCGCTGAGCGCCCGCCGGCTGTGTGTCGGTGTCGTACGGGCCGCCTCCACCCTCGGGCCGCCGTCCGGACGAGTCTGTGCGTGCGGGCCCGGGCGGCACATCGGCCCGGCGGCCCGGAGCGGCGCCGACCACGGGCGGGACGCGGGTACGACTCCGGTCGAGTGCGCCTCCGCCCCGGGGACGACTCGCCGGCGTCCCGGCTTCGCGACAATGAACGGGTGAACACGTACGGCGCGCCACGGCTCGGACGGTGGCAGCAGATCTGGCGGCTGGCGGCGGCCACCGCGGTGAGCGTGCCGATCTGGCTCTACATCGGAGTGCTGCTCCACGAGCAGGGCGCCGGACCGGGCTCCTGGTTCCGCGTCGGCGATCCGCTCGTGGCCCTCGGCTGCCTGACCGCCCTGCTGTGGCGCCGGCGATTCCCCCTCGCCGTCGCCATGACGGTCGCGGTCGCCTCGACCGCGTCGACGCTCGCCACCGGCGCCGCCCTCCTGGCGCTGGGCTCGATCTCCACGCGCCGACGTCCGGTGGAGATCGGGGCCGTCGCCCTGGCCTATGTGGCCGCGTCACAGTTCGCGGGCGGGGTCTACCCGGTCCAGAACCCGCCCGGCATGCTCTGGTTGCAGCTCGCGTTGCCGGCCCTGACCGCGGGCATCGCGGCGGCCGTGGGCATGGCCATCGGCGCGCGGCGCGTCGAGGTGCGGTCCTTGCGGGACCGCGCGGAGAGCGCGGAACGGGAACAGACGGCACGAGCGACGCAGGCACGGGTCCTGGAGCGCAACCGGATCGCCCGCGAGATGCACGACGTGCTCGCGCACCGGATCTCCCTGGTCGCCATGCAGGCCGGAGTGCTGGACCACCGCGGCGACCTCGGAGCCGAGGAGAGCCGTCTCCTGGTCCGCGGCATCGCCGAGGGCTCCCACCAGGCACTGGAAGAACTGCGCGATGTCCTCGGTGTGCTCCGGGCCGACCCGGGCCACCCGGAACCACCGCAGCCCTCTCTCGACCGCATCCCCGACCTGGTGGCCGACGCCCGCGCGTCGGGACTGGACGTCACCCTCACCACCGAGGTGACGGGAACACCGGCCGACGTCGTGGGACGAACCTGCTACCGGGTCGTCCAGGAAGGGCTGACCAACGCCGCCAAACACGCCCCGGGCGCGCCCGTCCGCATCGCACTCGAAGGCGCGTCGGGCGAGGGGCTCGGCGTCGACGTCCGCAACGCCCCGGCCACCACGAGCACCACGCAACGGCCACCCGCATCGGGATTCGGGCTGCTCGGCCTCACCGAAAGGGTCGGCCTGGCCGGCGGAACACTCCACCATCACCCCACGGCCGACCACGGCTACGTCCTCAGCGCGCGGCTACCCTGGCCGAAACCCACCCACGAGAAGAGAGCATGAGTGGACAGCGAACGGGAGCCGGTGCGTGTCGTCATCGTCGACGACGACCAGTTGGTACGCATGGCGTTGCGGCTCGTCATCGACGGTGAACCGGATCTGACCGTCGTCGCGGAGGCGGCCGACGGGAACGCCGCGATCACCGCGGTGGACGAGCAGCGGCCGGACGTCGTGCTGATGGACGTACGGATGCCCGGCCTCGACGGACTCGGCGCGACCCGGGTGCTCCTGGCCCGGCCGGCGCCGCCCCGGGTGCTCATGCTGACGACCTTCGACTCCGACGACCTGGTGCTCGGCGCCCTGCGGGCCGGAGCTCTCGGGTTCGTCCTCAAGGACACCCCGCCGGTGCGGATCCTCGACGCCGTGCGGGCCGTGGCGGACGGCACCCCCGTGCTGTCGCCGGCCGCCACGGCACGGGTGATCGCCGCGGCCACCGGCCCGCAGTCCTCCCACGCCCGTGACGCGACCCGTCGGGCCGCGCGGGAACGGCTGTCCGCACTGACCGAACGGGAACACGAAACCGCTCGGGCCATCGCGGACGGACTGGGAAACCCGGAGATCGCTCAGAGGCTGCACATCAGTGTCGCGACGGTCAAGGCGCACACCGGCAGCCTGTTCTCCAAGCTGGCGGTCCAGAACCGGGTACAGATCGCGCTGCTGGTCCGCGACGCGGAGGAATGACCCGGCGCCCGGAGGAAGCACGAACAACAATGGCAAGGAGAGGGACCTCTCCTTGCCGCTCTCAACTTATAGCTCACCGGGGGGCTTGCGGCAAGACCCCGGTGACGGCGCAGAATCCTCGGGTCGATGCCACCACCAGCGGGAACGGTGGCACGACGTGCGCCGACCGGCCGGGAGGATCCGCCGGTCCATTCGTCAGAGGGAAGAAAACCAGGGATGAGTACGTGCCCGACAAGAGGTTCGACAGAGGGCGAGGCGCCGGTGATCCGACCGGCTGCCGCAGCGCGACGGAAGACGACCGCCCCGGAGGTGTCGCGATGACGGACCCGTACGTGTTGGACCTCAGCGAGGTCGACGAGACGCGTGTCGCGGCCGTCGGCGGCAAGGGCGCGCACCTGGGCGGACTGTCGCGGATCGAAGGCATCCGCGTGCCGGACGGCTTCTGCGTGACGACGGACGCCTTCCGGCGGGCCATGGCGGACGTCCCGCCGATCGACGAGCGGCTCGATGAGCTGTCGCGGCTGGACCCGGAGGACCGGGAGGCGATCGGCACGCTCAGCGCACGGATTCGCCGCAGCATCGAAGAGACCGCCGTCCCGGGAGACATCGCGGCGGCGGTCTCTTCCTCGCTCGTCCGGTTCGGCGAGCAGGCCGCGTACGCCGTCCGGTCCAGCGCGACGGCGGAGGACCTGCCGACAGCCTCGTTCGCCGGCCAGCAGGACACGTATCTGAACGTCCTGGGGCCGACCGCGGTCCTCCGGCACATCAGCCGGTGCTGGGCCTCGATGTTCACCGAGCGGGCCGTCATCTACCGACAGCGGAACGGCATCGACCACCGTACGGTCCACATGGCCGTGGTCGTGCAGCGGATGGTCTTCCCGCACGCGTCCGGCATCCTGTTCACGGCCGACCCCGTCACCGGCAACCGGAAGGCCGCCACCGTGGACGCCGGCTTCGGCCTCGGCGAGGCCCTGGTCTCCGGCCTGGTGAACCCGGACGTCTTCACGGTCCGGGACGGCGAAGTCGTCACCAAGGCCATCGCCGCCAAGGAGCGCGCCGTACACGCCCTGCCCGACGGTGGTACGCGGGAAGTGGCGGTCGACGCACGACAGCGGGAGCGGCCGGCGCTGACGGACGAGCAGGCCGTCCGCCTCGTGGGGCTCGGCCGCAGGATCGAAGCGCACTTCGGCCGCCCGCAGGACATCGAATGGTGCCTGGTCGACGACGGTTTCCGGATCGTGCAGAGCAGGCCGATCACCACCCTCTTCCCGCTCCCCGTCATCGAGAACAGTGACGAGAGGAATGACGGGGAGAACACCGACGGGAACAGCGGGGGGAACCGCGTCTACGTCTCCGTCGGCCACCAGCAGATGATGACCGACCCCATGAAGCCCCTCGGGTACTCCATGTGGCAGCTGACGGCCATGGTGCCGATGCACGAGGCCGGCGGGCGGCTGTTCGTCGATGTCACCCCGCGCCTGGCATCGCCCACGAGCCGTGACAGCCTCCTGGACGTCATGGGGAAGGGCGATCCGCTGGTCAGGGATGCCCTGGAGACCGTCCTCGAACGCGACGGCTTCGTTCCCTCGCTCCCGGACGCGGCTCCCGTCGGGCCGCCGTCCACCGGTGCGCCCGCCCCGATCGAGACCGATCCGGCCGTCGTCACCGAACTGATCGAACGGAGCCGGACGTCCGTCGCCGCCCTGGAACGTGACATCCGGACGAAGAGGGGTCCGGCGCTGTTCGACTTCCTGCAGGAGGCCTTCGAGGAGCACAAGCGCGTTCTGGCCGACCCGCTGAGCATGCGGGCGCTCATGGCGGGGATGGACGCCACCTGGTGGCTCAACGACAGGCTGCGGGAGTGGCTGGGTGAGAAGAACGTCGCCGACACGCTGACGCTGTCGGCCCCCGACAACATCACGTCGGAGATGGGACTGGCGCTGCTCGACGTCGCGGACGTGATCCGCCCGCTGCCGGAGGTGCTGGCCTTCCTGCGGGACGCCGAGCACCTCCAGGACGCGACCTTCCTGGACGAGCTGGCGAAGACCGAGGGCGGTGCCGAGGCACGGGAGGCGATCGAGGCGTACCTCGACCGGTACGGCATGCGCTGCGTCGGCGAGATCGACATCACCAGGCCGCGATGGAGCGAGCGCCCCACCACGCTCGTTCCCGTGATCCTCGACAACGTGAGGAACTTCGGGCCGGGCGCCGCCGAGCAGCGCTTCGAACAAGGCCGGCGGAAGGCCCGGCAGAAGGAACAGGACGTGCTGTCACGCCTGCGGGCCCTGCCGGACGGGGACCGGAAGGCCGACGAGGCACAGCGGATGATCGACCGGGTCAGGACCTTCATCGGATACCGGGAGTACCCGAAGTACGGCATCGTCAGCCGCTACTTCGTCTACAAGCGGGCCCTGCTGGCGGAGGCCGAGCGGCTCGTGCGGGACAGAGTGCTCACCGAGAAGGAGGACGCCTTCTACCTGACGTTCCAGGAACTCCACGAGGCCGTACGGTCCAACCGGGCGGACGAGCGGCTCATCCAGCGGCGCAAGGAGGCGTTCCGGTCCTACCAGGCGCTCACCCCGCCCCGGGTCCTGACGTCGGACGGCGAGGCCGTCACCGGCGCGTACCGGCGCGACGACGTGCCGGCCGGCGCGCTGACCGGACTGCCGGTGTCCGCCGGGACCGTCGAGGGAAGAGCCCGCGTCATCCTCGACATGGCGGAGGCCGACCTCGAAGCGGGCGACATCCTGGTCACGACCTTCACGGACCCCAGCTGGTCGCCGCTGTTCGTCGGGATCGCGGGCCTGGTGACGGAGGTCGGCGGCCTGATGACCCACGGCGCGGTGATCGCCCGGGAGTACGGCCTGCCCGCCGTCGTGGGCGTGGAGCGAGCCACCCGGCTGATCCGGGACGGGCAGCGGATCCGCGTCCACGGAACCGACGGATACGTGGAACTCCTGCCCTGACCGCCCGCACCGAGGCACCCCCGTCTCCAACGCCGTCCGCCCGTGACACGCCGCGCGTACCCGGCCCGGACCGCGTCAGACGGCAGACCAGCCGTCGTCCACGGGCAGGACTGCGCCGTTGACGAAGGAAGCCGCATCGGACGCGAGCCAGACGATGGCGGCGGCCTGTTCGTCCGCCGAGCCGATGCGGCCGATGTTCGCGCCGATGAGGCTCCTGAGAACGGACGGGCCGTGCGCGTCGGGGCTGCTGTCGACACCGATGCCGGTCGCGGTGGGGCCGGGCGCGATCATGTTGGCCCGGATGCCCTGCCCGCGGTACATCACCGCCAGGTTCTTCACCAGCCCGGTGATCCCGTGTTTGGCGGCGGTGTACGCGGCCCCGGCGGCGGCTCCGCGCAGGCCGGCCTCGGAGCCGGTGAAGACCAGGCAGCCGGCGCCGGCGGTCAGCATGTGGGGGAGTACGGCACGGGTGAGGATGAAGGGAGCCGTGAGGTCGATGCGCAACACCCGGTCCCACTCGGCGTCGTCGGTCTCGTGCGCCGCCGACATGCGGTCCATGATTCCCGCGTTGTTGACCAGGACATCGACCCCGCCGAACTCCGCCACCGCGCGGGCCACCACGGAGTCCACCACCCGTTGCTCGGCCAGGTCCCCGACGGCCGCCAGGGCGATGCCCCCGGCGGCCGTGACCCTCCGTACGGTCTCCTCGGCGCCTTCCGCGTCGAGGTCGGCCGCGAGGACGCGGTCGCCCTGCGCGGCGAAGGCCAGAGCAGCGGCCCGGCCGATGCCGGACGCGGCCCCGGTGACGATCACGCTCCGATGGGCGCGAGAGGCGATGTCCGGCTCGGATACGGGTGCGTTCATGGCGCGGTCCTTCCGACACTGCGAGGGCTGCGGGCTGAGGGCTGGTGAGTTCGGAGCTGGAGGTCGAGGGG
>NZ_JAAXYC010000002.1 GCF_018619185.1 Streptomyces sp. McG3
CACCCCGTCCGCCCCTCCCAGCCCACGCCGCTGGACGGCACTCGTCCTCATAGCCCTGGCCCAGTTCACGGTCATCATGGACACGTCCATCATTGGCGTGGCCCTCCCCGAGATGCAGGTGGACCTGGGCTTCTCCCCCGAGGGCCTGTCCTGGGTCTTCAACGCCTACGTCGTCGCTTTCGGCGGGCTCCTCCTGCTCGGCGGACGGCTCTCCGACCTGTTCGGCGCCAAGCGGGTCTTCGTCGCCGGCTGGTCCGTGATGGCCGCAGGATCCCTGGTCGCCGGCCTCGCCTCCGAGGTCTGGGTCGAACTGACCGGGCGAGCCCTGCAAGGCGTCGGCGCAGCGCTGATCGCCCCGTCCGCCCTCACGCTGCTGATGCTGCTCTTCGGCTCCCGCCCCAAGGAGCTGACCAAGGCGCTGGCCCTTTACGGGGCGGCGGCCCCGGCGGGCGGCACGGCCGGTGTGTTTCTCGGCGGCGTGATCACCGAGTACGCCAGCTGGCCCTGGGTGTTCTACATCAACATTCCGATCGCCCTGATCGTGCTGGCCACCACCCCGGCGGTCATGCCCTCCACCCCCGTCCGCCGCGGCTCCGTCGACTTCGCCGGAGCGGCCACTGTCACCGTGGGACTGGCCACCGCCGTCTACGCCATCGTCCGCGCTCCGGAAACCGGCTGGGGTTCGGCCGAGACCTGGCTCGTCCTGCCGGCAGGCGTGGCGCTGATCGCCGCGTTCGTCGCCATCCAGTCGAAGCGCCGCGAGCCGCTGATGCGGCTGGGCATCTGGCGGGCCCCCGACCTGGCCGGGGCGAACATCGCGCAGTTGCTGATGGCCGCCGCGTGGATCCCCATGTGGTTCTTCCTCAACCTGTACCTCCAGCAGGTGCTGGGGCTGGGAGCGTTCGCCTCGGGCGCGGCCCTGCTGCCCATGACGGTCGCCATCATGATCATGATGATCGTCCTGGCACCCCGTCTGATGGCCCGCTTCGGGAGCAGGCCGCTGATCGTCACCGGCCTGCTGGCCCTCGCGGCAGGCATGCTGTGGCTGTCGTTCGCGCGGGCGGACGGCACCTTCTGGGTCGACGTCCTGCCCGCGTCCCTGCTGGCCGCGGCCGGCATGTCGCTGGCGTTCATCCCCTCCCTCGGCACCGCACTGTCCAGTGCGCGGCCCGAGGAGGGCGGCCTGGCCTCCGGCATCGTCAACACCAGCTACCAGGTCGGCTCCGCACTCGGACTGGCCGCGATGACGGCCGTGTCCGCGGCGTACGGCGCCCGCGAACTCGGCAACCCCGAAGCACTCACCAACGGGTTCTCCGCCGCCTTCACCGGAGCTGCGGCCCTCGCCGCCGTGGGCGCCGTCGCGTCACTGATCACCCTGCGCGGGGCCCTCTCGCAGAATCCCGCCCACAGCGAGAAGCGGCCCGTCTAGGCGGGCGCCGCTCGAACCCGCGGGGGCGGTCCGGCCGGGCCGCCCCCGCGGGTCACCCGGGGGGCATCGGCCGGTGACCGGGTCCACGAGCGCCCGTCGCCTGTCGCGGCCCTGCACCCTTGACCGGACGCGCGAACGAGGAGGAGGCGGACCGCTGCCATGTCTCCCCCTTAGAGCAGACCACCAAGTCCCGCGAAGAGAACAGGCAGCGGTTGACGCACACGGCAGAGCTGACAGAAGCCCCCATCGAAGACGCGAGCAACATCCTGGTCGCGCCTTCGGTGTCGCACGACGACGACACGGTCAGGAGCCCTCAGCGCCGCACGCGCGGCATCCCCAGCCCGATCCACGCGATGATCTCCCGCTGGATCTCGTTGTTGCCGCCGCCGAAGGTGAAGATCACGGCCGACCGGTAGCCGCGTTCCAGTTCGCCGTGGAGCACGGCGCCGGCCGATCCCTCCTTCAGCGCGCCGGCGGAGCCGACGATCTCCATCAGCCAGGCGTAGGCGTCCCGGCGGGCCTCGGAGCCGTAGACCTTGACCGCCGAGGCGTCCTGGGGGGTGAGCGTGCCGTCCTGGAGGGCCGAGACCATCTGCCAGTTGAGCAGTTTCATCGCGTCGAGGCGGGTGTGGGTACGGGCGAGCAGGGCGCGTACCCAGCCGAGGTCGATGACCCGGCGGCCGTCGGCGAGCTTGGTGTCGGCGGCCCAGCGCTGGACGTTGTGCAGGGCCCGGACCGCCATCGTGCCGTGGGCGGCGAGGGTGACGCGTTCGTGGTTGAGCTGGTTGGTGATGAGCCGCCAGCCCTTGTTCTCCTCGCCGACGCGGCGGGACACCGGGACCCGGATGTTCTCGTAGTAGCTCGCGGCCGTGTCGTGCGAGGCGAGGGTGTTGATCAGGGTGCAGGAGTAGCCCGGGTCGCTCGTGGGGACGAGGAGCATGGTGATGCCCTTGTGGGGCGGGGCGTCGGGGTCGGTGCGCACGGCGAGCCAGACCCAGTCGGCGGTGTCACCGTTGGTGGTCCAGATCTTCTGTCCGTCGACGACGTACTCGTCCCCGTCGCGGACGGCGCGGGTCCTGAGAGCGGCGAGGTCGGTGCCGGCGTCCGGTTCGCTGTAGCCGATCGCGAAGTCGATCTCCCCGGCCAGGATGCCGGGCAGGAAGTGGGCCTTCTGCTCGTCGGTGCCGAACTGCATGATCGTGGGCCCGACGGTGTTCAGGGCCATCAGCGGCAGCGGTACGCCGGCCTGGGCGGCCTCGTCGAAGAAGATGAACTGTTCCATCGGGCCGAGTCCCCGGCCGCCGTACTCCTCCGGCCAGCCGACCCCCAGCCAGCCGTCGGTGCCGAGCCTGCGGACGGTGTCGCGGTAGAAGCGCTTCTGGGCGGCGGGCTCCGCGTAGCGGGCGTAGGCGTTGTCGGGCACCAGGGTCGCGAAGTAGGTGCGCAGTTCGGTACGCAGCCGCTGCTGCTCAGGCGTGTATTCGAGGTGCACGGCCCCTCCAGAGTCTCGCTTCGGCGTCGTCCGTGTGCGGCGGCGCACACAGTAGAACGTGTTGCAAGAATCCGGAAGGGCCGGCGGGCGTCCGGCGGACGGAAGGCCCGGCGGTCAGCGTTTGACGGCGCGCAGCACCACGAATTTCGGGTCGCCCGCGACCGTGGTGCAGTTCCCGAAGATCCGGCGCAGGTGGGTGTGGTACGAGAGGTGCCGGTTGCCCACGACCCAGAGCTCGCCGCCCTGCCGCAGGGCGGTCCGCGCCCCGGCGAACATCGTGCGGGCCGTCGCGTCGGTGGTCGCCATGTGCGAGTGGAAGGGCGGGTTGTTCAGCACCAGGTCCACGCTGCCCGGGTCGAGGTCGCCGAGACCGTCGCCGACCAGGAAGTCGGCCTTCGCACCGTCGGGCGCACCGGCCCGGAAGGTCTCCTCGGCGGAGGCGACCGCCCCGTAGGACTCGTCGACGAAGGTGAGGTGCGCGTCGGGGTTGTCGAGGGCGGCGGAGAGCCCGAGGACCCCGTTGCCGCAGCCCAGGTCGACGACCCGGACCGCCCCGGACCGGGTGGGCAGGTGCTTCAGGAAGAAGCGGGTGCCGATGTCGAGGCGCTCCGCGCAGAAGATCCCCGCGTGGTTGACGGCGGTCAGGCCCGCGACCGGGCCCACGTCGGCGGGCAGTTCGTAGCGGTACGGCCACGGGCTCGGCGTACGCGGCAGAGCGGGGTCCGGGGTGCAGAAGATGAGCCGCGCCTTGCGCACCGCGAGAGAGGTGCGGGTCGGGCCGATGATCCGCTCGAAGAGCTTGAGCGTGGAGGTGTGGATCTCCTTGACCATGCCGGTGCCGATGATCACGGTGCCGGAGTGGACGGCGGGGGCGACCCGGTGGAGCTGGTCCTCCAGGAACGCCAGGGACTTGGGCACCCGGACGATCAGGACGTCGATCCGGTCCGGCGGGGTGTCGCGCGAGGACAGCAGCCGGACCGCGTCCTCGTCGATGCCGTTCCTTGCGAGGTTGGCGAGGGTCGCGCGCCGGGCCAGGTAGGAGTCGCTGATCTGGACCGGCCGGTGCGCGGCCAGCGCGGTGGCGAGCGCCCCCCACCGGTCACCCACGACCGCGATCGTCCCCGAGAGGTCGACCGGGCCCGTCTCGGGGTCGGTCAGCTGCCGGAGCAGGTATTCGTCGGCGGCGTCCCACGCACGGAAGGGGTCGCGCGGGTGCTCGGGAAAGCGGGCGAGCTCGAAAGCGCCCTGTGAGGTCGTCAAACGGTTCATATGTCACTCAGGCTAGCCGAGGGAGCCGGGGCGCGCCCCACGCGCTCCCCGGCTCCCCGGCCGCCCCCACCTCGGCGTACGGCTCCGCGCACCCGCCCACCAGGTGTGCCACGGGCCCGCCGGGCCGTCAGGGCAGTTGTTTGTCGATGGCCGACCGCCCCTCGGCGGCCAGCTTGCGCCGTGCCCATTCCAGGGTCTCCGGCGTCAGGTCCCGCCCGGAGGCGAGCACCAGGTCCTCCGCGCTCGGCCGGTCGCTCGCGCCCGTGTGCAGGAGCCGGTCGGGCGTGATGCCCTCGGGCCCGGACACGGCCGCGGATACGGGTTCGGACTCTTCGCTCATGCCGCCTCCTCGTCCTTGCGGCAATTCTCGCCCCCCGCGGACCCGGCCGCATCCGAGGAGCCCGCGCACGCTTACCCGGGAGGGTGAATCAGCCCTTGGGGGGCCCGGGGAGTGGGCAGGAGAGGGAGGTCGTTGCCCCATTCTCCGAGGCGGTGCCCATGCTCCACGGTGTCGATGTCAGTGCCTATCAGCCCTCCTACGACACGGACGGACTCGACTTCGTCATCATCAAGTCCACCGAGGGCCGCACCTATGTCAATCCACGTCTGGACGCGCAGGTGAAGCGTGCCAGGGACGCCGAGTGCGTCGTCGGCTTCTACCACTTCCTGTGGCCGGGGGACGTGGCGGACCAAGTGGACTACTTCCTGAGCAAGACCCCGGAGAAGGCGGGTGATCTGCTCGCGGTCGACTGGGAACAGACCGGCGGCGGGACGCGGGCGAGCAACGCGGACAAGGACCGGTTCATCCGCGCGGTGAAGCGGGAACGGCCCGACCACCGGGTGCTGCTCTACTGCAACCGCTCCTTCTGGCTCGACCACGACACCACCGGCTACGCGGGCGACGGGTTGTGGATCGCCGACTACGGCACCGCGGGCAAGCCCCGCATCAAGGCGGACTGGCGCATCCACCAGTACACCGACGACCCCCTCGACCGGAACGTGGCCGACTTCGGCTCGGTACGCGCCCTGCGCGACTGGGCGGCCGGCTAGCACGTGCGACGCCCCCCGGAGCCTGTCGGCTCCGGGGAAGCTGGGGTGGCCTACCGCCTGGCGCCTCGACGCACATCGGGCGCCACCCGCACGTCCCGCATGGCCGGAATGAGGTCGCGGGCCCATGCGGCCTGGTTAGTGTCGGTCAAAAGCGCGGGACGGAAGGCTGGTTCGCCTGGCAGCCGGACAGAGGACGCGGCCGCCGGCGAGGAGCCACCGGCGTTCGGTCTCCTACGGACAGGGCCCCGGTGCCGACCGATGACACCCCGCGTCCGCGGCCGAGAGACGGAGCTGAGAAATGCCGGCGCCTTCGCCCCGGGGCGACGAGACCGACCTGCACGGGTGCATGATCGGCCTGTTCTGGACAGAACGGGACCGGGTCTGCCTGGGCTCGCCTCCGACCGGGGAGGACCCCGGTGTATTCCTCTTCCCCACCCGGCTCTCGGTCGGTGAAGGCGGCCGGCGACAAGCATGGACCTGGGCCGACGTGACGGACCTTCAGGTCCTGGATGTTCCGGTCCGCTCGTCCGCCGCCCGGTGGGCGACCCGGGTGACGAGCGTCGTCGCCGCGGCGCTGAACGCCTGGGGTCCGGACGGCCCGACGATGATGACCGCCGTGGTGTGCGCCCGGGACGACCAGCGCGTCGAAACGCCGGTCTTCTCCGGTGCGGCCACCGCGTACACCCGACGAGAGGTCGATCTGTCGCTCGGCCTTCTCTCCCACTTCGTGCGGGGCAACGCCACCCCGGCCCTGCTGACACAGTGGTGGCACGAGAATCAGCCGTCCGGCGTCCTGCACTCGCACGAGCGGGAAGCAGTCCTCGAGAGCTGGATGGCGCCCCTGATGTGAGGCCCGCACACGCTGCGGCGCCTCCACACCCCTGAGAACGGCTCGGCGTCGGAGGGCGGAGGCGACAGCCCGCACGCCCCGCGCACCCCGTACGCCCCCGAAGGCCCTGGGCCACCGGGGGCGTACGGGGTTCCGGCGGCGCCCGGCGGACCGATTCTTGACCTGCACATGATAGGTACACAGTGTTCACACGTGGGGCGCGGTGCGTGTGGAAGGCTCCCGCCTGACCACCTACCGCACGGCCGTCACGCGGGCGCCTCCACCCAGGGCTCTCGTCGCGACGCCCGCGTTCCGGAGAGGACACCCCACATGTCCCGTCGTCACTCGTTCTACGCGCGTCCACTGCTCGCCGCGGTGGCAGCCGTCACCGTGCTCGCCGGCACCGCCGCCGCGGCCCCGTCGGACGCCTCGCCCGGCCGGTACACCGCCACCGCGGCGGCGCTCGACGACACCTACTACCAGGACGCGCTCGGCAAGACCGGAGCCGAGCTGAAGTCCGCTCTGCACACGATCATCAGCGACCAGACCAAGCTCTCCTACAGCCAGGTGTGGGACGCCCTCAAGGCCACCGACGAGGACCCCGCCAACTCCTCCAACGTGGTCCTGCTGTACACCGGGCGCTCCCAGTCCAAGAACGACAACGGCGGCAACTCGGGACAGTGGAACCGGGAGCACGTCTGGGCCAAGTCGCACGGTGACTTCGGCACCGCGACGGGCCCGGGCACCGACGTCCACCATCTGCGGCCCACCGACGTCCAGGTCAACTCCACGCGCGGGAACAAGGACTTCGACAACGGCGGGAGCGAACTGGGCGACGCACCGGGCAACTTCACCGACGGCGACTCCTTCGAGCCGCGCGACGCGGTCAAGGGCGACGTCGCCCGCATGATCCTCTACATGGCGGTGCGCTACGAGGGCAACGACTCCTTCGCCGACCTCGAACCCAACGACCAGGTGAACAACGGGTCCGCGCCGAAGATGGGCAAGCTGTCCGTCCTGCAGCAGTGGAGCCAGGAAGACCCGCCGGACACCTTCGAGAAGCGCCGCAACGACGTCATATTCGACCGGTTCCAGCACAACCGGAATCCGTTCATAGACCACCCGGAGTGGGTCGGCGCCATCTGGTAGTCCGGCCCATTCGGCGGTACCGGCTCAGTCCTCCCCGGCCAGGGCCTGCGCGCAGCCTTCGACGGCGCCCTCACGGGTGGCGTAGCGCGGCAGGTCCTGGCCGGTCCGTTCCCGCACGAGGTCGGACGGGCCCAGCAGATCGTTCGGATCGACGACCGCCGCGCGCCGCCCGTCGCCGGCGAGCCGGGCGAGCCCGGTGTGCAGCATCCCCAGGGCCACGGAGTCGACGGACGTGACGTCGTGCAGGTCGAGGACGACCGAACCCCCGTCCGGCCCGGACTCGTCCAGGGCGTACAGCACCCGCTCCGCGGCCGTGAAGTCGATGGACCCCTGGGCGACGACGACGCCGACCTGTTCGTGGAGGACCCGTTCGTGCCCGGCCGAGGGCGCCGAGGGCAGGTCGTCCGCGGTGGTGACGAGGGTGACGGTGGAGCCGGGGAGCGCGGGGTTGAGCATGAGGTGGAGCCCGTAGCGGTCCGACATCGCCTCCAGTGCGGCGTGGCCGCGCACCGATCCGCCGGTGGCGTCCAGCGGCGGGCTGTAGGTCGCCACGCCGAAGCGGGCGGGGCCCACCGCGATGAGGCCGCCGGAGACCCCGCTCTTGGCGGGAAGACCGACGCGCAGCAGCCATTCGCCCGAGCCGTCGTACATCCCGCAGGTCGCCATGACGGCGAGGACCCGGGCGGCGACCTCGGCGGGGACGACCCTCTCGCGGGTCACCGGGTTCACACCGCCGTAGGCGAGGGTCGCGGCCATCGTGGCGAGGTCGACGGCGGTGACGCGGATCGCGCACTGACGGAAGTAGCGGTCGACCGCCAGGACCGGGTCGACGGGCATGGTGCCGGTGGAGCGGATCAGGTACGCCAGCGCCCGGTTGCGGTCCCCGGTCACCGACTCGGAGCTGAACACCTCTTCGTCGACGTCCAGTTCACGCCCGGCGAAGCAGCCGAGGCAGTGCAGGATCCGGTCGAAGGCGGGTTCGTCCGGGGTGTCGGGGATCAGCGCGGTGGTGACGATCGCACCGGCGTTGACCATGGCGTTGGCGGGCCTGCCCGTACCGGGTTCGAGGCTGATGGCGTTGAACGCCTCGCCGCTCGGCTCGGCGCCGACCCAGCGGCTCACCTCGTCCAGGCCGAGCAGGGAGAGCGCGAGGGCGTAGATGAACGGTTTGGAGACCGACTGGAGGGTGAAGGGCACCTCGGCCTCGCCCGCGACGTAGCGGTGTCCGTCCATGCTCACCAGCGCGAGACCGAAGGCGTCCGGGTCGGCGAGGGCCAGCTGGGGGATGTAGTCGGCCGGCTTCCCCTCCTGTACGTCGGCGAACCGGTCGCGCAGGTTCTGGAGGGAGTCGGTCACCACGTCGGCGGCGCTCATGACCCCGCCCCTCAGCCGCGCTCGGCCTGGGCGACCCGGGGGAAGGTCTTCACCCCGGCGGCCTTGCGGCTGTTGGCCTGGGCGGTGACCGTGCGGCCGGGCGGGGCGTTCTCGACGCCGACGACGACGGTGGCCAGGACCTTGTCCTCGGCATCGACGAACTCCACCTTCACGGCGAAGAACGTGGCCTCGTCCGTGGGGTTGGTGACCCGGACGAGCGCACTGCGGACCTCCTCGGACGCGGTGAGCGGCAGTCCGTTGACCGAGACGTCGCCGACGGCGTTGCCCCGGCCCTCGACCTCCTCCAGCCGCTTGGCCGCCTCCTGCCGTACGCGTTCGGACTCGGCGGACACGGAGGCGGCGAAGCTCTGCTGGGTGCGCGGGCTCGGCGCCTTCGAGGGTGATTCCTCCGGCTCGGGCGTGAGGGTGTGGACACCCTGGTCGGTACCTTCACTGCTGGTGTCGGAGTCGCAGGCCGCCGTGGCGGTGAACAGCAGGGCCGCGACGGCGACGGGGGCCAGGGCGCGTACGGCTCGGCGCGCGGGGAGGTTCGCTTTCACGGACGGTCCGTCCAATCCAGGAGAGGAGGTGCGAGTGGGGCGAAGGGCTGTGCGCGGGTCACACCGTCTCGTCGCCGAAGATGTCGCGGAGCTTCGCCTCGCGCTCGGTGTCGAGGTTGCTGTGGAGCAGTTCCGCGCCGTCGCCGGGCAGTTGCGCGCCGATCCGCTCGGGCACCTCGTTCGTGGTCAGCAGGAACAGCGCCGAGGTTCCGGGCGTCACCTTCTCCTTGACCTCGGCGATGAAGTCGTCGTCGATGCCGACGTCCGCGAGCTTCCCGCCGAGCGCCCCGGCCGCCGCCCCGATGGCCGCGCCCAGCAGCGGCATGAGGAAGATCAGGCCGAAGAGCATGCCCCAGAAGGTCCCGCTGAGGGCCCCGGCGCCGACGAGGTTCAGCAGCTGTTTCGTGCGCGGCTTGGCCCGGTCGGCGGGCCAGCTGACCACCGCCGCGTCGAGGATCTTGATCAGCCCTTCCTTCTGAAGGGATTTCAGCGCCTCTTCGACGCTTTCCGCGCCTTCGGCCGTCCGGAACTTCCACACGGTGAGCGTGGACATCGCGCAACCTCCCGCACTCCAAGGGCAACAACTCGCTCATATTAGGATCAAAAGGTATGAATTGACTCGTCGAAGCATCCGCTTCATACGGGAGCGGGTTCTAGCCCTGGGAGGGAACGATGGATACGGACGCCCTGACCGCCGACCTGTTGCGGGAGCTGCGGGCGACCCGGCCCTATCCGGCCCTGTCCCTGACCATGCCGACCCACCGCAAGGCCCCGGACAACGCCCAGGACCCGGTCCGCCTGCGGAACCTGGTGGCGGACGCCGGCCACCGCCTCGAAGCCGATCCACAGGTGAGCCGCGAGGTCCGGGCCGCCCTCGTGCACCAGCTGGAGCGGGCGGCGGCCGAGGTGGACCCACGCGCGGCGATGGACTCCCTGGTGCTCCTCGCCACCACCGACGAGTACTGGATCTGGCAGCTTCCGCGCACCGCACCCGAACGGGTGGTGCTCAGCGACACCTACCTCACCCGTAACCTCGTCGCCGCCAAGGCCCAGACCCGGCCCTTCCGGGCGCTGACCGTCGCCGCCGACCACGCGACGCTGTGGATCGGCACGGCCGACGGCATCCGCCAGGAGGAGGTGGGCGGCTTCCCGCTGACCGCGCCGAAGGAACCGCCGAACCCGCAGCGCGAGGAGCGGATCGGGGACACCCCGAGCACCTTCAGCGACGAGGAGACGCGGAACTTCTTCCGCGATGTCGACGAGAAGCTGCGCACGGTGCTCGCCGACGACCCGCGCCCGCTGTATCTGGTGGGCCTCGCCCCCGCCCTCGCCCTGCTGGACGAGGTCGGCGAGAGTTCCGGGTCCGCCGTCGGCCGGGTCACGAAGGGCGCGCCGGCCGACCTGTCGCCCGCCGAGGTCCTCAAGGAGCTGCGGCCCGCCCTCGACGAGGGCGCTCGCCGGGCGGCGGCGGACGTGGAGACCCGCCTCGACAACGCCCGCAGCGCCCACTCCTTCGCCGGCGGGCTCGACGAGGTGTGGGCCGCCGTCCGTGAGGGCCGGGCGGGACTGGTCGCGGTGGAAGAACACTTCCAGGCAGCCGTCAGGGTGACCGACGAGCACCTGGAGCCGGTGCCCGGGGGAAGCACGCGGAGCGCGGACGGCACGATCCGCGAGGACATCGTCGACGAGCTGGCCGAAGCCGCGCTCGACAGCGGCGCCGATGTGGTCTTCGTCGAGGACGGTTCGCTGGCGGAGCACGGCCGGATCGCGGCGGCGCTGCGCTACTGACCGAAGGCTCCGACAGGGCCCTCCGCCGTCAGCCCAGGCGGCGGACCGGCTGCCCGTCGAGGAAGGCCCTGATGTTCTCCACCGCCTGGCCGTAGTAGGTCTCGTAGTTGGCGCGCGACACATAGCCCAGGTGCGGGGTGGCCAGCAGGCGCGGGGCCGTGCGGAGCGGGTGACCGGCCGGGAGCGGCTCGGTGTCGAACACATCGGTCGCGGCCCCGGCGATCACGCCGGCGTCCAGGGCGGCGAGCAGGGCGTCCGTGTCGACGATGGCCGCCCTGGAGGTGTTGATGAGATACGCGGTCGGGCGCATCATGGCGAGTTCGGCCGCGCCGATCAGGCCCCGGGTCCGGTCGCCGAGCGCCAGGTGGACGGAGACGAAGTCGCTGGAGGCCAGCAGTTCCTCCTTGGAGGCCGCCCGCTCCGCCCCGGCCTCGTCGGTCCGTTCCTTCGTGAGGTTCTGACTCCACGCCAGGACGTCCATGCCGAAGGCCAGGCCCACGCGCGCCACCCGGCCGCCGATCTTTCCGAGCCCCAGCAGTCCCAGCGTCCGCCCGTGCAGATCGGCGCCGAGGGTGGACTGCCAGGGGCCGCCCGAGCGCAGGGCCTCCGCCTCGGGGACGATCCCGCGTGCCAGGCCGAGGAGCAGCGCCCAGGTCAGCTCGACGGGCGGGGTGGAGGAGCTGGCGGTGCCGCAGACGACGACGCCGTGCCGCTTCGCGGCGTCGAGGTCGATGACGGAGTTGCGCATGCCGGAGGCGACGAGCAGCCGCAGCCGGGGCAGCCGGGCGAACAGCTCCGCCGGGAACGGCACCCGCTCGCGCAGGGTGACCACGACGTCGAAGTCGGCGAGGGCCGCGGCCGCTTCGTCCTCGGTGGCGAGGTGTTCGGTGAAGGTCACGACCTCGACGTCGGCGGTCACGGCCGACCAGTCGACGACGGTGGTGGCGACGGACTGGAAGTCCTCGATCACGGCACAGCGCGGCTTCATGGCGGCCTCTCCGGTGGGTCTCGGGTCGCCGCCCATGATCGCTCATCACGGGGTGGCGCGACCCGGGCGGGGTGTCAGGACGCCTCGGGGCCGTACCAGAGCGTGGTGGCGTTGCAGAACTCGCGGATGCCGTGTCCGGCCAGCTCACGGCCGTAACCGGAGCGCTTGATCCCGCCGAAGGGCAGGGCCGGGTGCGAGGCCGTCATCCCGTTGAAGAAGACTCCGCCGGCCTCCAGGTCGCGGGCGCAGCGCTCCTGTTCGCCGGGGTCGCGGGTCCAGACGTTGGAACTGAGGCCGAAGGGGGTGTCGTTGGCCAGGTGGACCGCCTCGTCGAGGTCGGCGACCCGGTAGAGGGTGGCGACCGGGCCGAAGGTCTCCTCGCGGTGGATGCGCATGGCGGTGGTGATGGAGGCGAGCACGGTGGGCTCGTAGAACCAGCCGTTCTCCAGACCGCCGCCGAGCTTGTCGGGACGGCGTCCGCCGCACAGCGCCTCGGCTCCCCGTCCGACGGCGTCGTCGACGAGTTCCTCCAGGTCGGTGCGGCCCTGTTCGGTGGAGAGCGGACCGATGTCGGTGGCCTCCTCCAGCGGGTCGCCGACGGTCAGGGCGCGCATGCCCGCGGTGAACCGCTCGGCGAACGCGTCGTAGACGTCGGCGTGCACGATGAAGCGCTTGGCGGCGATGCAGGACTGGCCGTTGTTCTGGACGCGGGCTGTGACGGCGGTGGCGGCGGCCTTCGCCACGTCGGCGGACGGCAGGACGACGTACGGATCGCTGCCGCCCAGCTCCAGCACGGTCTTCTTCACCTCGTCGCCCGCGGTGGCCGCGACGGCGCGCCCCGCCGGTTCGCTGCCGGTGAGGGTAGCCGCGACGACGCGCGGGTCGCGCAGGACCGCCTCGACGGCGCCCGATCCGATCAGGAGCGTACGGAAGCAGCCGGCGGGGAAGCCGGCGCGGTGGAAGAGGTCCTCCAGATAGAGGGCGGTCTGGGGCACGTTCGACGCGTGCTTGAGAAGTCCGACGTTGCCCGCCATCAGCGCGGGGGCGGCGAAGCGCACCACCTGCCAGAGCGGGAAGTTCCACGGCATGACGGCGAGGACCACGCCGAGGGGGCGGTAGCGGACCAGTGCGTGGGAGGCGCCGGAGTCCCTCACGTCGCCCGGGTCCGGGTGTTCGTCGGCGAGCAGCCCTTCGGCTCGGTCGGCGTACCAGCGCATCGCCTTCGCGCACTTGGCCGCCTCCGCGCGGGCCGCCGTGACGGGCTTGCCCATCTCGACGGTCATCGTGCGGGCGATGGTGTCGCGGTCCTCGTCGAGGAGGTCGGCGGCCCGGTTCAGCCAGCCGGCCCGCTGCTCGAAGGGGGTGGTGCGGTACTGGTGGAAGGTCTCCGCGGCGGCGGCGATCCTGCGTTCGGTCTCCTCATCGCCGAGGGCGTCGAAGGACCTGATCAGTTCGCCGTTCGCGGGGTTGACCGTCGCGATGGGCATGGCAGTGGCCTCCTTGCATCGGTACTCCGACCGTGCCGCGCCGCACCGGTCCGCGCAACGCGGCCCTCCCCTCCCCCGCACCTACCCGGCCGGCGCGGATCATGCGTGCCGGGGCAGCGCGTTCCGCGTCGGCCGGGTGAGGGCCGCTCCTCCGGGCGGTTACACGAGCGCCGCCCGGGGGACGTGGCGGGCGGTGCGGACGCCGGGCAGCGGGGCGTACGGGAGCAGACCCGCGGGCCGCGGTGCCTCGGCGTAGCGGGTGAACCAGACCACTTTGCCGTCCGTGGTCCGGCAGGTGCCCCAGCTGTCGCTCAGGGCCATGACCCGGCTCAGCCCGCCGCCGGCCGGCAGCAGCCGGGGCATCCGGGCACTGTTGTCCGCGACGGACACGGTCACGTGCCGCCCGGTCCAGCGGAGTTCGAGGACGCAGGTGTTGCCGTCGCCGACATGCCGGTGGACGTTGGTCAGGAGCTCGTCCAGGGCCCGGCACACCGGCCGGACGTGCAGGTCGAGACTCCAGTGACGCAGGTGTGCGGCGACGATCCGCCGCACCTGGGAAACGCGCTCTGCCGACACCTGCAGTTCGACCGAGTAGTGCCGGTCGAGTGGAACGGTCATCGTCGAGGCTCCTCACCACGAGGCCCACGTGCTTCACCCCGTCGTACTTCACCCCGTCGTACGAACGACCCCCGAACACGAAGCGTGAGCACAGATCACTTCTGGGTCACTCATCAGGGTGCGTCGAGCAGGCCGGACACGCAACAGCTGGGCCGTCCGTGCTGGTGGGGGCGGTGTCGGGTAGCGGGGCGGTCAGAGCAGGTAGGGCAGCAGGGTGTCCGGGGTGAGGGGCAGTTCGCGCAGCCGGGCGCCGGTGGCGTGGCGGACCGCGTTTCCGATGGCGGCGGCGGTGCCGACGATCCCGATCTCGCCGATGCCCTTGCTGCCCATCGGATTGAGGTGGCGGTCGTCCTCCTCGATCCAGTGCGCCTGGATGTCGGCCGTGTCGGCGCAGACGGGCACGTGGTAGGCGGCGAGGTCCTTGGCGGTGAAGTCGCCGAAGTCCGGGTCGATGCCGCAGCCCTCGGTGAGGGCCATGCCGATGCCCATCACCATGCCGCCGGTGAACTGGGAGCGCGCGGTGCGCTCGTTGAGGATCCGCCCGGCGGCGTACACGCCGAGGAGGCGGCGGACGCGCACCTCGCCCGTGACGGCGTCGACGGCCGTCTCGGCGAAGTGCGCCCCGAAGGCGTGCCGGGCGTACGGGGACTCCTCGCCGGTCTCCCGTTCGGTGTCGGCGGTGGTGGTGATCCCGGCGGCCGGCAGGGGACCCGGGTGCTCCGCGAGGCGGGCGGCAAGGTCGGTCGACGCCTTGTGCACGGCCCAGCCCCAGGAGGCGGTGCCGGAGGAGCCGCCGGCCAGCGGGGCGGCGGGCAGATCGGTGGAGCCGATGTCGACGCGTACGTCCGCCGGGGCGACGCCGAGCGCGTCGGCGGCGATCTGGGCCAGGACGGTGCGGGCCCCGGTGCCGATGTCGGTGGCGTTGACCTGGACGCGCAGGCCGCCGTCCGGCGCGGCGTGGGCGGTCGCGGTGGACCCGGAGACGAGGACGGGGTACGTCGCCGAGGCCACGCCCGTACCGATGAGCCAGCGGCCTTCCTGGCGGGCGGCGGGCCGGGGGTCGCGGTCGTGCCAGCCGAACCGGGCCGCACCGTCGCGCAGACAGGCGGCGAGGCCGCGGCTGCTGAAGGGGCGGTCGCTGTCCGGTTCGGTGTCCGGTTCGTTGCGCAGCCGCAGCTCCACGGGGTCCAGGCCGAGCGCGGAGGCCAGTTCGTCCATGGCGGACTCCAGGGCGTACATCCCGGAGGCCTCCCCCGGGGCGCGCATCCAGGAGGGGCTGGGGACGTCGAGAGCGGTCACCCGGTGCGCGGTCCGGCTGTGCGGCGAGGCGTACATGACGCGGGCGGGCACGGCGGCCTGCTCGACGAACTCCTTCACGGTGGAGGTCTGGGTGACGACCTCGTGGCTGACCGCGGTGAGCACCCCGTCCAGGTCCGCGCCGAGCCGGACCCGCTGGATCGTGGGGGCCCGGTGGCCGACGATCTCCGCCAGCTGGGACCGGGGGAACACCAGCTTCACGGGCCGCCCGGTGTACCGGGCGGCCATCGCCGCCAGGACCGCCTGGGGGCGGGTGGTGCCCTTCGAGCCGAAGCCTCCGCCGACGTGCTCGGAGACCACGGTGATCCGGTCCGGGTCCAGGCCGAACGCCCGGGCCAGGCTCTCGCGGACCTTGGTGGAGCCCTGGCTGGAGTCGTGGACGGTGAGGTGCCCGTCGGCCCACACGGCGGTGGCGGCGTGCGGTTCCATGGGGTGGTTGTGCAGTGCGCCCGTCCGGTACGTCGCGTCGATCTGGACGGGCGCCCCGGCCAGGGCGCGTTCCACGTCGCCGCGGACCCGGACGGCGGGATGGCCGCCGTTGGCCTCCTCGGGCGTGTAGAGACCGGGGTGGTCGTCGGTGAGGACCACGTCGTGCTCGTCGCGCGCGTACTCGACATGGAGCTCCCCGGCCCCTGTCCTGGCGGCCTCCAGGGACTCCGCGATGACGAGGGCGATCGGCCAGCCGTGGTGCGGGACCCGGTCGTCCTGGAGCACGGCGAGGATCGGGTCGTCGGGCTCCTGGAGCGCGGGCGCGTTGTCGTGGGTGAGGACGGTGTGGACGCCGGGTACGGCGAGGGCGTCGACGGCCCGTACGGCGGTGACGCGTCCGGCCGCGACGGTGGCCGGGACGGTCCAGGCGTACAGGCAGCCGGCGGGCGCGCGGTCGGCCGCGTAGCGGGCAGTACCGGTGACCTTGTCCCGGGCCTCTCTGCGGACGACGGGCGCACCGGGGAACTGCGGAGCTCGGGTGGTCATGGCGGTGGGTCCTCGGGGGTCGGTGGTGCGGGCGGACGGTGGGCGCGTGGGCAAGGGCCCCGGACGGTTCAGCCGGTCCGGGCGGGCTGCCGCTCGGTGAGTTCGCCGAACACGTCGAGGGCGAGCCGGCGGGCGAGATCCACCTTGAACGCGTTGTCGCGCAGCGGCCGCGCCTCGGCCAGTTCGGCGATCAGGGCGTGCTGGAACACCGCGGGGGTGGCCGGAGCGCCGCGCAGCTCGGCCTCCGCCCTGCGGGCCCGCCACGGCCGGTGGGCGACGCCGCCGAACGCGAGCGTGGCGTGCTCCACGCGGCCGGCGTCGACCCGGAGCGTGGCGGCGACGGAGACGAGCGCGAAGGCGAAACTGGCGCGGTCGCGTGCCTTGCCGTAGCGGGAGGCCGCCCCGGGCACCGGCGGCGGGAGCACCACCTCGGTGATCAGCTCGCCGGGCCTGATCACGGTGTCCTGGTCGGGGTTCTCCCCCG
The DNA here is from genome assembly GCF_018619185.1 of Streptomyces sp. McG3. Classification (GTDB taxonomy): domain Bacteria; phylum Actinomycetota; class Actinomycetes; order Streptomycetales; family Streptomycetaceae; genus Streptomyces. The sequence continues at coordinate 16,810 of NZ_JAAXYC010000002.1, forward strand.
GCAGGCGGTGGAACTCGGTGAGGGGGACGGCCCGTTCGCCCTCGGGCCCCAGGAGCACCACGGTCGCGTCCAGCGCGGCGAGGGCGACGGCCATGTCGGACGGGTTGGTGGCCACGCACTCCGGCGAGTGCCCGAGGATCGCGAGGTCGCGGTGGGTGCCCTCGCGGGCGGGGCAACCGGAGCCGGGGAGCCGTTTGTTGCAGGGCTTGGAGACGTCCTGGAAGTAGCGGCACCGGGTGCGCTGGAGCAGGTTGCCGCCGGTGGTGGCGGAGTTGCGGAGCTGGCCGGAGGCGCCGGCCAGCAGCGCCTGGGACAGCACGGGGTAGCTCTCCGTCACGTCGGGGTGGGCGGCGAGGTCGCTGTTGCGCACGGTGGCACCGATGCTCAGGCCGCCGTCGGCCGTCCGGGTCACCCGGTCCAGCGGCAGCCCGGCGACATCGATCAGGACCCGGGGCGTCTCCACGCCGAGTTTCATCAGGTCCACCAGATTGGTGCCGCCGCCGAGGAAGCGGGCGCCGGCGCCTTCCGCGCAGAGCCGGACGGCCTCGGCGGTGGAGGCGGGGCGCACATAGCCGAACGGTTTCACTCGATCACGTCCTCGATGGCTTCGACGATCCGGGGGTAGGCCCCGCACCGGCACAGGTTGCCGCTCATCCGTTCCCGGATCTCATCGGCGTCGAGCGCGACGGGTCCGGCCGGTCCGGTGGCGGTGTCCGGTTCCGTGACGTGCGAGGGGTGGCCGTCCGCGGCCTCGCGGAGCATGCCCACGGCCGAGCAGATCTGGCCCGGGGTGCAGAAGCCGCACTGGAGGGCGTCCCGCTCGACGAACGCCCGCTGCACCGGGTGCAGGCTCTCGCCGTCCGCGAGTCCTTCCACGGTGGTGATCGCGGCGCCGTCCTGGGCGACGGCGAGCAGCAGGCAGCTGTTGACCCGCCGCCCGTCGACGAGGACCGTGCAGGCCCCGCACTGGCCGTGGTCGCAGCCCTTCTTGGCCCCGGTGAGGCCGAAGCTCTCCCGCAGCGTCTCCAGGACCGTGGTGCGGTGGTCGATGGTCAGCGTCGTCGGGGCTCCGTTGACGTGGAGGGTCACGGTGGAGTGTTCGTCGACGACCTGTTCCGGTTCGAGGTCGGCCCCCAGGGCGAGGGAATCCATGCGTGCGCCTTTCGCTTCACCGCGGGGCCGGTTCGCCCCGGTCGGGTTCTCGTCCGGGCCGTCAGCGGTTCTCCAGCCGCAGCCTGACCTCCTGCTCCTGGTCGCCGGCGGCCGTGCCGACGACGCTCACCGCGAAGGCGCCGGTGAGGTGGGTACGCAGCCGGTCAACGGCCCGGTAGCCGCCCTGGGCGTCCACCGTGACCGGTTCGGTGAGGCGGGCGGGGGTGGCGGCCGCCCTCGGTTCCGACACGTCCACGGTGGTGACCCACACGGTCGGGCGGGGACCCGAGGCCGACGTGGGGGTCTCGCCCATCGGGTGGTCGGACGCGAAGGCGGTGGCGAGCACGTCGAACACGGTCCGCGCGTCCTGTGTGTCGCAGCGGCTGAGCGAGACCACCACCTCCCGGCCCGCCGGATGCTCCTCGCCGCTCTGCTCGGGGGTGCTGTTCACCGTGATTCCTTCCACTGGAGTGCCGGCCTTCGGGACCACTCCAGGCTGACCCCGCATCCGGCCGACGGCGACACGGGAAGCGTCCGAAAGAGGACTTGAGCTCCCGGAGGGTGGGCAGGAGGGCGGTCCTGGCCCACGGTCTTGAAACACGTTTCCCCCGAGATACCCATAAAACATGAATTGCTGTGAATAGCTGACTGATGCCCTTCTCCCGGGGTATGCGCATCACATGGATGTTCTGAATGCAGTCAATGCGGTCGAGGTGTCGGCCGAGGTCCCGCTCGCGGCGAGCGCGGGGGCCCTCGGGGTCGTCATGCCCATCGTGGCGCTGGCCGTCGTCGCCCTGCTTATCGGCGGCTTCATCCTCAGCAAGCGCAAGCACGACGCCGAGCCGCCGCCGCCCCAGCCCCATGAGCAGCCGCGGCAGCCGGAAGGGCGCACCCACATCGACCAGCACGACCCGCACGCCTCCGACCGGTTCCCCGCGGACGGCCACGCCCTGTCCCCGTATGAGCTGAAGGACCACGGCAACGGTCCGCTGCCGCCCGACGAGGAGCAGCAGCGCGGCTGAGCGGGGGCGTCGGCCGGGCCCGCGTTGCGGGACCGGGCGGGCCGGTCGAGGCTGGTTGCTGGACCGCAGCGGCCGGGCAGGACGCCGCTCCCCGAAGAAGGCAGTGGACGATGACCGGAAGCGATCCCCGTACGGCCTCCTCGCCGGCACCGTTGACGGGGCCGGCCGCACCGTGCTGGGTCACCCTCATGGCCCGGAACCGGGAGACCGCCGAGCGGTTCTACGGGCAGGTCCTGGGCTGGTCGTTCCGCCCCGGTCGGCTCGGGGCCGACTTCTCCGTGGCCTACCGCGGTGAGATCCCGGTGGCCGGCGTCTTCGCCGTCTCCTCGGCGTACCAGGTCGCGGTGGCCTGGACGCCGTACTTCGCGGTGGAGGACGCGAACGTGGCCGCCGCCCGGATCCGCGAGCGCAGCGGGACCGTGGCGGTGGGGCCGCTGACGCTCGGCAAGGGGCGCGGGGTGCTGGCGTCGGACCGGGACGGAGCCTCCTTCGGCCTCTGGGAGCGCACCGAGGCCTCCGCCTCGCCGCCGGCCCCGGCCGACCACGCGCACGCCTGGCTGCGGCTGCGGACCCGTAACGCCTTCGACGCGGCGATCTTCTACGGCGAGGTGCTCGACTGGGCGAGCGGGCGGCCGGGATGCTGCGATGTCGCGTACGAGGGCGACGAGGTCATCGTGCGGTGCGAGGGGCATCCGCTGGCCCGGATCAGCTCCGGGGCGGTGGAGGCGGCTGTCGACCCGCTGGTGCGCCCGCACTGGCAGGTCCAGTTCCCGGTGGTGGATCTGGCGGCGACGGTCTCCGCGGCCGGGCGGCACGGCGGCGCCCTCGTCGAGGAGCGCACCGGCTTCGGGGGCACCGAGGTCACCCTGCGGGATCCGGACGGCGCGCTCTTCGCGGTGACCGATGTGCGCAGCCCGGCCTGACCCGCTTCAGGTGGTGTCGCTCCCCCGCTGGGACGACTCGACCTCGTCCGCGTCGCCTTCCCCGTCGTCGGTCTCCCGTCGGCCGGAGCGCCCCCGGGCCAGGGCCCATACCGGGAAGACGAACCAGCAGGCGACGAACCAGAGGGCCATGGCACCGACGAGCCACAGGGCCAGCTGGTTGTGCAGGGCGACGCGCAGGATCAGCAGGAGCACCGAGCACATCGTGCAGAACAGCAGCACGAGGCCGAGCACGGTCATCCGGGAGGCCCAGATGACCGTCTCGGGCTTCATCCGGCGGCCGGTGAGGAGCCGGTGGTACGACACGGGGCCGATGAGCGCCGCCGCAGTCGCCGAGCCGAGCATCACGGTGACGACGTAGATGTTCCGGTCGGTGTCGCTCAGGTCCTCGAAGCGCGACTGGAAGACCACCGCGAGCAGGAAACCGAAGAGGATCTGCACCCCGGTCTGGGCGACGCGCAGTTCCTGGAGCAGTTCGGACCACTGCCGGTCCGCCCGTTCCTCCTGGGTCTCCTGACGGCCTCTGCTGGATGTCACGTGGCCTCCCCTTCCCTTCAGGGCCCCGGCGGGGACGGCGGTGTGCCGGTGGCCGGATCTCACAGGTTCCCCACGGGCACGGGCCCAACCCCGTGGACCGGTGTGTGCGGCCCGCCTATGATCACGGCAGGGCATCGCGCGTCGGTCACCGGCCGGGTGAGGCGTGGAGGTAGCCCGTGAGATGCCCGTTGGAGGCATTCCACCGTGTCAGTCGAGTTGAACCACACCATCGTCCATTGCCGGGACAACCGCGAGTCCGCCGAATTCCTGGCGGACCTGCTGGGCCTGACGGTCGGAGAAGAGTGGGGTCCGTTCGTTCCGGTCGTTCTCGCGAACAGCGTCACGCTGGATTTCGCGACGATTCCCGCCGCTTCGATCACCCCGCAGCACTACGCCTTCCTCATTTCGGAGGCGGAGTTCGACACCGCGTTCGCGAGGATCCAGGCTCTGGGGATCGATTTCTTCGCCGATCCCCATCAGAAGATTCCCGGCGAGATCAACCACAACGACGGCGGACGGGGCGTGTACTTCCCCGATCCGAACGGTCATGGCATGGAGTTGATCACCCGCCCGTACGGCGGCTGATCACCTTCCCAGGCACCCCGTCCAAGAGCCCGGCCGCGCACCGCGGCCGGGCTCCGGTCATTCCCGGCAGGGCTCGCCTCAGCCGATGCGGAGCAGGAGTTCGGGGCGGTCCCACATGACCGCCGGCGGGTCGGCCCGCACCGTGCCGACGGGTTCGGCGCCGATGCTCCGGTAGAAGCCCTCGGCGGGCGGGTGGGAGACGATCCGGACTGCCGTGAGTCCGGCGCTCCGGGCCTCCTCGCGCAGATGCGCGGCGAGCAGTCGGCCGACGCCGAGCCCCTGGGCGGAGTCGGCGACGAACATCAGGTCCAGTTCCGGCGGATCGAGGAGCAGCGCGTAGAAGCCGAGGACCAGGCCCGTACCGCTGTCCGCGGCGACGAAGACCCGGTGCGCCTCGATGTAGTCCGGCCCGACCCGGTAGCCCTCGACCATCGGGGCGTACGGGCCCTCGTAGGCACCCGATGTGCGGACGAGCCGGGTCAGCCGGCCGGCGTCGCCCGCCGAGGCCCGGCGGACCGTCACGTCGGCACGCTGTGGGGTGCGCCCGCGCCGCCGCACTGCCCTGCCCGATCCCATACGGCGAGTATGCGGCACCGTGGTGGCGGCTTCAGGCCGGGTGGCGTTCCTCACGCCAGCGGCGGACGGTCCCGTCCACGTCGAAGGGGACCAGCCGCAGCGGCGGGCCCTCGGGAGGCATCCGGATCGCCCGCTCGATCTTCTCGTTCACCTCGGTCAGGATGCGCCGCACCTCGGCCTCGGTGCGGGCCGCGGAGACCGCGCCGGGTACGTCCTCCGCTTCCTTGCGCAGGGCCAGCGCGGGCGGCAGCATCGACACGCCCTCCCGCTGCATCTTCTGCTTGATCCACCAGGCCTCGTCGTACGGGCGTTCCAGGCCGGCGATCGGCTTGCCGAAGCCCGGGAGCGCGGAGAAGTCGCCGCGTTGTTCAGCCTCGTGGATCTGCCGGTCGACCCAGGACTCGAAACTGACCCCCGGTGGTTTGCGCTCCGTCATCGCGTGCCCCTCCGACCTGCCGCCGATCCGACACGTTCACCCTACACAGAGCGTTGCGCGGAGCCCTTCCGTCGGAGGGCCGCTGCCTCGAACGGGGATCCGGGGGTACACGAACCCCTGTACATCGCTCGGCGGTTGCCGCCGGGCTCGGACCGGAAGGGGTTGACCACTGTGCGACAGCAGAGCTACGTACCGGCCGATGAGCGTCGGGGGAGGTAGCCATGACGACAGCGATCATCATCATCGCCGTGGTCGCCGTGGCGGCCGTCGCCGCGTTCTTCCTGCTCCGTGGACGTCCGGCCGGCGGCAGGGGGCTGCGTGGCCGCTTCGGGCCGGAGTACGACCGCGTGGTCGCCCGGCACGGCGGGGACACCGCGGCGGCCGAGCAGGAGCTCGGCGACCGGGTGAAGCGGCACGGGCACCTCGACGAGCGCCCGCTGACCGAGGAGGCGCGCGCACGGTACGCCGCCCGCTGGGCGAGCGCCCAAGAGCTCTTCGTGGAATCGCCGGAGCGGTCGCTCACCGAAGCCGACGCGCTGCTGGCCGATCTGTCGCGCGAGCGCGGCTTCCCGGACGGCGAGGACTTCGAGGACCGTACGGACGCGCTCTCCGTCCACCACGCAGCGCACGTCGACGGCTACCGCCGGGTGCACGCCGCTCGTCGCGGGGAGGTGAGCACCGAGGAGATGCGTGAGGCCCTGGTCGAGGCCCGCGGGCTCTTCGACGGCCTGCTCGCGGACGGTTCGTCGGGCCGTGAACACGGCAACAGTCATCTGGTGAAGGGACGCGGTACATCATGACGCGGACACCGAACGGAAAGTCGGATCTGCCCGAGGGCGCGGGCCCCATCGACACGGGTACGCCCGTGAGGGGCCCGGGCGCGCCCGTGACGGCTCCGAGGACGGTCACGGGCGAGGAGCCGGCCGGCCGCACCGGGGCGGACCCCCGTACCGCCCCCGGCCCCGCGGTCTCCGAAGCCCCGGGCCCCACGGTCCCGCACGCCGGACCGGACACCGCCCGGGGGCCGGCCGAGGACGGGGCGCACCCCGGCAGGCCGCTGTTCGCCCCCGAGGAGCAGGAGGCGTACGCCGCCCGGATCCAGCAGGCGGTGACCGGGTTCGTGGAGGACCCGCACCGGGCGGTGCGGGAGGCCGACGCCACCTTCGACGAGGTCGTCGCGAGCCTCGGGGCCGCCCTGGAGGAGCGTGGGCGGCGCCTGCGCGCGGGGAAGGACGGGAGCGACCCAGCCACCGGGGCGGAGACCGAGGATCTGCGGATCGCCCTCCAGCACTACCGCGACCTGACGGAACGCCTCGTGCGCCTGTAGCCGGGACCGCTCCAGCACGTCGAAAGGTGGCCGGTCCGGCCGGGGAACTCCCTGCCGGACCGGCCGCCTTTCCGCGTCCCCGCCCTGGTGCCGGCGCCGCGCTCCGGCCGGTTCAGCCGCGGATCACGAGGCCCTCGCGCAGCCGCTCCAGTACGGCGTCGGGTACGCGCAGCCCGTCGCGTACGTAGCCGTCGAGGCCGCCCCAGCGTTCGTCCATGGCGTCGAGCGCCACGTCCAGGTAGCGGGGGCGGACCTCGATGACCGCCGCGGCGACGGCGGGGTCGCCGCCACCGTCCAGGAACTTCGCCACGTACGGGGCGAAGGCGGCCCGTACGGCGGGATTGACCGCGAGGAAGTCCGACCGCACCGTCGCGCGGGCCGCCCCCAGGAGCATCAGCAGGACGGCTGCCGCCCAGCCGGTGCGGTCCTTGCCCGCCGTGCAGTGGAAGAGCACCGGGCGCGCACCGGGGTCGGCGGCCGTCTCCAGAAAGGCCCGGTAGGCGGCCGCGGCGCCCGGCGAGAGGACCATCTTCCGGTAGGTCTCGGCGAACAGTTCCTCGGCCCGGCCGCCCCCCAGCGTCCGTTCCGCCTCCGCCGGGTCGGCGAGCAGGGACCGCAGCCGGGCGGGCGCCACGCCCGGGTGGTCGCCCAGGACATCGGCGACGAAGAGCCTGGCCCGGTCCGGCAGCCGGTCCGGGGCCCACTGGCGTTCGTCGGCGGTGCGCAGGTCCACGACGGTGCGGATACCGAGCGCGGACACCGCCCGGTCGCTCGCCGGGTCGAGCTCGCTCAGCTGACCCGAGCGGAACAGGACGCCCTGGCGCACCCGGCGGTCACGGCCCAGGGCGATGCCGCCCAGGTCGCGCAGATTGACAACGGTGGCGGCCGGAACGGTTCGGGCGGTCTGCACGATGAACTGCCTCTTTCCCCGATGAATTCCAGGAATTCCACATATCAGGATCAACGTCGTATGCAGTAAGGAAAGCGCCACCGGAGAACGCCGGGCGGCCTCCCGGGGCGTCGGCCGGACATCAGTCCGACAGGAGCTTCGTCTTCTGTTCCACGAACTCGGCGTCGGTGAGGACCTCCCGCCTCCACAGTTCGGCGAGCCGCTCCAGCCGGGTGATGATGTCGTCCCCCGTGACCTCCTGGTCACCGGACGCACCGGCCCCGAGGCGCTCGTGCGCGACGAACGTGCCGCCGGCCTCGCGGGCCGCGCGGGCGAGCCGTGTGGTCCACAGGTCCTCCCGGACGACGATCGCCACGACATCGCCCGCGGGCACTGCCCGGTCGAGCCTCTCGAGGTCCTCCGCGCCCAGGGCCGCCGCCGCCCCGCCCTCCGCCGTATCGGCGGGAACCACTCCCTCGGGGTCCAGCTCCCGCAGTTCCACCGGGGCCAGCGCGCCGCCCTCGGCCCTGGTGACGAAGGCCAGGTCGCCCGCCCGTACGGCTCCGGACGACACGGCGCCGGCGAGCGCGGGGGCGACCGCCCCGGTGAAACGACTGCCGGGGAAGGCGATGACGAGGTACTCCACAGGTCCGACGGCCACGGTCGCGTCCTCTCCGTATCCCGGCGGCCACGGGGGCGCCGGGGTGGATACGGCATTCCAGGGATGACATAGAAAATCAGGAAACTTCGCACATAATATGCATCACTGTCCTGATTCATCCCGATGTCGAGAACCGTCGTGTTGCCGCCGCCCACCCGCCACGCCGACTATGCGACCGTATGTAACGGATCACGTACCTGAGCGAGAGGGCAAGGTCACAGCATGCGCCCCTGCTGCTGGTTCGGCGCACTGGCCTAGCATCTGACCATGACGGTCCAGCCTGCTGACGGGCTCTCTCCCACCGCCGCGTTCCCCGACCCCTCCCATGACCAGTGGCAGACCCTCGTAGAGGGCGTACTGCGCAAGTCGGGCAAGGAAGTCTCGGGCTCGGCCGCCGAGGAAGCGCTGTCCACCACACTGGAGGACGGGCTCATCACCCGCCCCCTCTACACCGCGCAAGACGAGACGCCGGACACCGGCTTTCCCGGCTTCGCCCCGTTCACCCGGGGCAGCAGGGCCGAGGGGAACGCGGCAGGCGGCTGGGATGTGCGCCAACGCCATAACCTGACCGACCCCGTACGGCTCAACGAGGCCGTACTCGGCGATCTGGAGAACGGCGTCACCTCCCTCTGGCTCACCGTGGGCGGCCCGGTGGGCGTCCCCGTCGACGGGCTCGCCCGGGCGCTGGAAGGCGTGTACCTCGACCTCGCGCCCATCGCCCTCGACGCCCCCGCCGACCTGGACGCCGCGGCGACGGAGCTGCTGCGGCTTCACGGGGAACGCGGCGTCGCGAAGAGCGAGGCGCGCGGCACGCTGGGGGCCGACCCGCTCGGCCACGAGGCCCGGACGGGCGTCGGGGCGGACCTCACCGCCGCCGTGCGCTGGGCGCGGGTGTGCGACGCGGAGTACCCGGGAATCCGGGCCATCGCCGTGGACGCGCTCCCCTACCACGAGGCCGGCGGTTCGGCCGGCGAGGAGTTGGGGCTCTCCCTGGCCGCCGGCGTCGCTTATCTGCGGGCCCTGACCGGGGCCGGGATGAGCGTGGAAGCGGCCTGCGGGCAGCTGGAGTTCCGCTACGCGGCCACCGCCGACCAGTTCCTGACCATCGCCAAGCTGCGCGCGGCACGCCGGCTGTGGGCGCGGGTCGCCGAGGCCTCCGGAGCCCCCGCCGCCGGATCCCAGCGGCAGCACGCCGTCAGCTCGCCGGTGATGATGACGCGGCGCGACCCGTGGGTGAACATGCTGCGCACCACGCTGGCCACGCTGGGCGCGGGGGTGGGCGGCGCGGACTCCGTGACCGTGCTGCCGTTCGATCACGCGCTGGGCCTGCCCGACGCGTTCGCGCGGCGGATCTCCCGTAACACCTCGACGATCCTCATGGAGGAGTCGCACCTGGCACGGGTCATCGACCCGGCGGGCGGCTCCTGGTACGTGGAGCGTCTGACCGACGAACTCGCCTCGGCCGCCTGGTCGTTCTTCCAGGAGACCGAGCGGGCCGGCGGTCTGCCCGCCGCCCTGCGCTCCGGGATGGTCGCGGAGCGGCTCGCCGCCACCTGGACCGCACGCAGTGCGAAGCTGGCCCGTCGCAAGGAGCCCATCACCGGGGTGAGCGAGTTCCCGCAGCCGGGCGAGCGCCCCGTGGAGCGGGAGCCCGCGCCCGACGCGTACGCGGGTGCTCCGGGCGGGTTGCCCCGGGTCCGGCGGGACGAGGCGTTCGAGGCGCTGCGCGCCCGGTCGGACGCGCACCTCGCGGCGGCCGGGAGCCGCCCGAAGGTGTTCGTCGCCGCGCTGGGTCCGGCCGCCGCGCACACCGCGCGGGTCTCCTTCGCCGTCAACCTCTTCGGGGCGGGCGGCATCGAGGCGGTCCACGATCCGGTGTCGGTGGACGCGGACACCGCCGCCGGCGCGCTGACCGCCTCCGGGGCGACCATCGCCGTTCTGTGCTCGTCGGACGCGCTGTACGCCGAGCAGGCGGAGCAGGTGGCCGGTGCGCTGAAGTCGGCAGGAGCGGCGCGGGTGTTCCTCGCGGGACGCCCCGGCGAGTACGCCGATGTCGACTCCTATGTCTTCGCCGGCTGCGACGCGGTCGCCGTTCTCACCTCCGTACTCGACCGCATGGGAGTGGCGTGATGCCGACATCGCCCACGGACCGGAAACCCTCCGTTCCCGACTTCTCCGACGTGCCGCTCACGGCGGCCGAGCCGCCCGCCGGTTCCGCCGAGGAGTGGCAGGCGGCCGTGACGAAGGCCGCCGACGGCTCCGATGCCCCGCTCTGGGAGACGCCCGAGGGGATCACGGTCAAGCCGCTCTACACCGGTGAGGACCTGGAGGGCCTGGACGCGCTGCACTCGTATCCGGGGATCGCCCCGTATCTGCGCGGGCCCTACCCGACGATGTACGTCAACCAGCCCTGGACGATCCGTCAGTACGCAGGTTTCTCCACGGCCGAGGAGTCCAACGCCTTCTACCGGCGCAACCTCGCGGCAGGTCAGAAAGGTCTGTCGGTCGCCTTCGACCTGCCGACCCACCGGGGTTACGACAGCGACCATCCCCGGGTGACCGGCGACGTCGGCATGGCCGGGGTGGCGATCGACTCGATCTACGACATGCGCCAGTTGTTCGACGGCATTCCGCTGGACCGGATGTCGGTGTCGATGACGATGAACGGCGCGGTGCTCCCCGTGCTGGCGCTGTACATCGTGGCCGCCGAGGAACAGGGCGTACCGCCCGAGAAGCTGGCCGGGACCATTCAGAACGACATTCTGAAGGAGTTCATGGTCCGCAACACCTATATCTATCCGCCGTCGCCGTCGATGCGGATCATCTCCGACATCTTCGCGTTCACCTCGAAGAAGATGCCGCGCTACAACTCCATCTCGATCTCCGGCTATCACATCCAGGAGGCCGGGGCGACGGCCGACCTGGAACTCGCCTACACCCTGGCCGACGGGGTGGAGTATCTGCGCGCCGGACGTGAGGCCGGGCTGGACGTCGACGCGTTCGCGCCGCGGCTCTCGTTCTTCTGGGCGATCGGCATGAACTTCTTCATGGAGGTCGCGAAGCTGCGGGCGGCCCGGCTCCTGTGGGCGCGTCTGGTGCGGCAGTTCGACCCGAAGAACCCCAAGTCCCTCTCGCTGCGCACCCATTCGCAGACGTCCGGCTGGTCACTGACCGCGCAGGACGTGTTCAACAACGTGACGCGTACGTGCGTGGAGGCGATGGCCGCGACGCAGGGGCACACCCAGTCGCTGCACACCAACGCGCTGGACGAGGCGTTGGCGCTGCCCACCGACTTCTCCGCCCGCATCGCCCGTAACACGCAGCTCCTGCTCCAGCAGGAGTCCGGCACCTGCCGGGTCATCGACCCGTGGGGCGGCAGCGCGTACGTGGAGAAGCTGACGCGGGACCTGGCGGACCGGGCCTGGCAGCACATCGAGGAGGTCGAGGCGGCCGGCGGCATGGCGAAGGCCATCGACGCGGGCATCCCCAAGCTCCGGGTGGAGGAGGCCGCCGCACGCACGCAGGCGCGGATCGACTCCGGGCGGCAGCCGGTGATCGGGGTGAACAAGTACCGGGTGGAGACCGACGAGAAGATCGACGTCCTCAAGGTCGACAACTCCTCGGTGCGCACCCAGCAGATCGAGAAGCTGCGCCGGCTGCGCGAGGAGCGCGACGAGGTGGCGTGCCAGGAGGCGCTGCGCGCGCTGACGGCCGCCGCCGAGCGTGACCCGGGCCCGGGCCTGGAGGGCAACCTGCTGGCGCTGGCGGTCGACGCGGCGCGGGCGATGGCCACGGTCGGGGAGATCTCGGACGCGCTGGAGAAGGTGTACGGGCGGCACGCCGGGCAGATCCGTACGATCTCCGGTGTGTACCGCAAAGAGGCAGGAGAGTCCCCTTCGGTGGACCGCACCCGTGCACTGGTCGAGGCCTTCGAGGAGGCGGAGGGCCGCCGTCCGCGCATCCTCGTCGCCAAGATGGGGCAGGACGGGCACGACCGGGGCCAGAAGGTGATCGCCACGGCCTTCGCCGACCTGGGCTTCGACGTGGACGTCGGCCCGCTGTTCCAGACTCCCGGCGAGGTGGCGCGGCAGGCCGTCGAGGCCGACGTGCACATCGTGGGCGTCTCGTCGCTGGCGGCCGGACACCTCACGCTCGTGCCCGCGCTGCGTGAGGAACTGGCCGCCGAGGGGCGCGAGGACATCATGATCGTGGTGGGCGGGGTGATTCCGCCGCAGGACATCGAGGCGCTGCACGAGGCGGGCGCCGCCTCGGTCTTCCCGCCGGGGACGGTGATCCCGGACGCGGCCCACGACCTGGTGACGCGGCTCGGCGCCGCGCTCGGACACGAGCTGTGAGCCGCTGACCGGATGGCTGCGAAGATCGACATCGACGGTTATGTGCAGGGAGTGCTCGACGGGAAGCGGGCGTTCGTGGCGCGCGCGATCACGCTCGTCGAGTCGACGCGGGCCGAACACCGGGTGCTGGCGCAGCAGTTGCTGAGCCGGCTGCTGCCGCACGCGGGGGCGGCCCGGCGGATCGGGATCAGCGGGGTGCCGGGCGTGGGCAAGTCCACGTTCATCGACGCGCTCGGCACGATGCTCACGGGGCTCGGGCACCGGGTGGCGGTGCTGGCGGTCGACCCGTCCTCCAGCCGTACGGGCGGCTCCATCCTGGGCGACAAGACCCGGATGGAACGCCTCGCGGTGGACCCGGCCGCCTTCGTCCGCCCCTCCCCCACGGCGGGCACGCTGGGCGGGGTGGCGAAGGCGACCCGGGAGTCGATCGTGGTGATGGAGGCCGCGGGTTACGACGTGGTGCTGGTGGAGACGGTGGGCGTCGGGCAGTCGGAGACGGCGGTGGCCAACATGGTCGACACCTTCCTGCTGCTGACGCTGGCCCGTACCGGCGACCAGTTGCAGGGCATCAAGAAGGGCGTCCTGGAGCTGGCGGACGCCATCGCGGTCAACAAGGCCGACGGCCCGCACGAGCGTGACGCCCGCTCGGCCGCGCGCGAACTGGCGGGCGCGCTGAGGCTGATGCATCCCGCGGACGCGGCCTGGACCCCCCCGGTGCTCACGTGCAGCGCGCGCGAGTCGAGCGGTCTCGACACCCTGTGGGAGCGACTGGAGCAGCACCGGACGCTCCTGGAGTCGACCGGCCGGCTGGCGGCCAAGCGCCGCGACCAGCAGGTGGACTGGACGTGGACGATGGTCCGCGACGAGTTGCTGGACAGTCTGCACAGCCACCCGGCGGTGCGGAAGCTCGCACCGGAGCTCGAACAGCGGGTACGGGAGGGCACGTTGACGGCGACGCTGGCCGCCGAGGAGATCCTCGGGGTGTTCCGCGGGGGCGAGTTCCGTGAGGGCGTGGCGCGTCGCGAGGGTGGCTCGGAAGAGTCCGGCTGACGGCGTCACCGTCGCCCGCCGAGGCCCCCTGGCATCCGCCAGGGGGCCTCGGCGCTTTCGGAGACCGGCGGGCAAAGGGGCCCCGGCGGGCAGGGCACGGCGGCCCAGGGCCCCTCCGACAGTCCGGCCGGGCCACCTACTCGTACCGGTACTTCAGCGACTCCGCCTCGTTCCGCTCGATGTCGGCGATCGTCAGCCGCGGCATCCGCAGCTGGGCCAGCGTCACCTCGGCCGAGGTGGGCTGGGCGTCCGCCGGCAGCCACTGTTCCGGCTTCCAGGCCCCGCTGCGCATCAGCGACTTGGGGCAGTGCGGGTAGACCTCCTCGATGCCCACCACCAGCGCGCTGACCGGCGGTTTCCCCACGGCGGTCAGCTGGGACAGGAGCTCCGGGCGGGTGGAGACGCAGGCCCGGCCGTTCACCCTCAGCGTCGTCGTCCGCCCCGGGACGAGGAACAGCAGTCCGGCCCGACCGGTGGCGATGACGTTCTGCAGGGTGTCCAGGCGCTTGTTGCCGGTCGCGTCCGGAATCGCCACCGTCCGGGAGTCCAGGACGCTGACGAACCCGGTGGGGCCGCCGCGCGGGGAGACGTCGCAGTTGCCCTCGGCATCCGCGCTGGAGATCAGGACCAGTGACGAGCAGCTGATCAACCGCCGCGTCTGATCGGTGAGTTCGGTCATCTGCTTGCGGATGGCCGCGTCGCCGGGAAGCGCGTATGCACGGCGCAACGCCTCCTGGTCCGAAACCGCGTCGGAGCGGAGCGAGTCGAAGGCGCTGCCGGCCAGTGATGTCGTCATGCGCACGACCCTAACGACCCGGCCCACGGCCGCTCCCGGCCGGTGGACAGAAGGGCACGAACATTGTCGCAGCGCTGTTATATTAGCACTGTGACACATTCCGATCCCACAGCGCGCCCCGACCCCTGGCACTCCCTCCACGAACTTCTGGCAGCCATGGACGCCGAGATCGAGCAGGTCTACATCGAGCGGGGCATCGAGGGCGTACGGCCCCGATTCGCCTATCCGTTGATCCGGCTGGCGCACACCGGACCGCTGACCATCCGCGGGCTCGCGAAGTCCCTGGGGCGCTCACATTCCGCGATCAGCCAGACCGTCGCCGCCATGCGCAAGGCGGGGCTCGTCACCTCCGAGCCCGGGCCCGACGCCCGCACCCGCCGCATCGACCTCACCGACCACGCCCGGTCGCTGGTGCCGTTCCTGGAGGCGGAGTGGCGCGCCACCCACAGCACGGTCGCCGAGCTGGACAGCGAGGTCCCGTACGCGATGACCGCCGTCGTCGAGGAGGTGCGGCAGGCCCTGGAGCGGAGGTCGATGCGGCAGCGGATCCTCGACCATCTGACCGAGCCACCGCGATGAAGCGGCGTGCCGGCGGCCCGTTCCTCGACACCCGCCCGCTCCGGGGCAATCAGCCGTTCCGCGATCTGTGGATCGGCACCTCCGTTTCCCAACTCGGCGGCCAGGCAGCCAATGTGGCGGTGCTGGCCCAGGTCTGGGAGTTGACGGGCAGCCCGGTGGGCACGGGTGCCATCGGGCTCGCCACCGGTCTGCCGATGGTGCTGTTCGGCCTGCTCGGCGGGTCCCTGGCCGACGCCTACGACCGCCGTACGGTGGTACGGGCCAGCACCGCGGGGCAGGTACTGGCCGCCGCGGGGATGTGTGCCCAGGCCCTGGCGGACAACCGCAGCGTGCTGCTGCTGCTCGCCCTGGTCGCCCTGGGAACGAGTTGCGGCGCTCTCGGCGCACCCGCGCGGCGCACCCTCCCGGTCCGGCTCCTGCCGGGCGACCAGGTGGCGGCCGGGCTCGCGTTGACCAACGTCTCCTTCCAGGCGGCGATGCTGGCCGGTCCCGCGCTGGCGGGGCTGATCATCGCCGGCTGGGGCTTCGCCGCCGCGTACGCGGCCCAGGCCGTGGCCGTGGCGATCGCACTGCTCGCGGTGGTCCGCCTGCCCGCCATGCGCCCCGAAGGCACCGGCGCGGCAGGCGGCGGACCCCGGACGGAGCGCGGCGGTCTGCTGATCGTGCTGCGCCGCCCGACGCTGTGGGGCTCGATGGCCACCGACCTGTCCGCGACGCTGCTGGCCATGCCCATCGCGCTCTTCCCCCTGGTCAACGAGAACCGCTTCGGCGGAGACCCGCGGACCCTCGGCCTGTTCCTCTCCGCCGTCGCGGTCGGAGGGATCACGGCCGGCCTGCTCTCCGGCACGGTGACGCGCCGGCGCCGCGCCGGTCTCGTGCAGCTCTACGCGGCAGGGACCTGGGGCCTGGCGCTTGCCTGCTTCGGCCTGGCGGGGCCTTTGTGGCTGGCGCTCGGCTGTCTGGCGGTGGCGGGCGCCGCCGACACCGTTTCCGTCGTCACCCGCAGTGCGCTGATCCAGTGGGAGACCCCGGACGCCTTTCGGGGGCGGGTCTCCTCGGTGGAGCATGTCATCGGCGTCGCGGGCCCCGAACTCGGCAACGTGCGCGGCGGCCTGGTGGCGTCGGCCACCTCCGCCTCCTTCTCGCTGGTCTCCGGAGGGCTGTCCGCCGTCCTGGCGATCGCCGCCGTGTACGCGACCAACGCGCCCCTGCGCGCCTACCGCACGCCGACCGCCCCCGAGAAGCCGTCCGCCCCCAAGCCCCTCGCCCCGGCACAAGCGGCGCCCGACTAGGCCGGTTCCGACGCCGACCGCCGGCACGCGGACGGTCGGTACGGCGGGCGCCCCGTCGGACGGTTGTTCCGACCGATGTACCGACGAATTTCCCTCGCACCCCCGGCTCGCGGTGGTACAGTGCGATGAGCACATGTGCATGCCCCTTCTCATCGGGCACCGGTGCTCATTCCTCTCCACCGCTGTCGCGCCCGTCCTTTCCGACCGGCGATCCAGCTCCTTCCCAGCGTTTTCGCTGTCTCTCCGGCCCAGGGCCTTCCGTGCCCTCGGTGCGTGGCGTGATTCTCGCCGCCCCTCCGTTCGCCGGTCCCCTCATTCGCCTGTCCGCGAAAGGACCCCTCCCATGACCACCACACTCGAACGCCCCGCGACCGGGAAGCAGCGCCCCGTCCGGGTCGCCGGCCTCCTCGACACCGCCGACGACGGCCACGGCATGCTCCGTGTCCACGGCGGCCACCCCTCCCCCGACGACATCCAGGTGTCGGCCGCCCTGGTCCGCCGCCTCGGGCTGCGCAAGGGCGACGCGGTCGAGGGCGGCTGCGACCGGCCGCGCGTCCTGTCCTCGGTCGACCGTGTGAACGGACTCGCCGCGGAGGAGCTGCGGGGCCGTGCCCGCTTCCGCGACCTGACGCCCGTCCACCCCCGCGAGCGGCTGCGCCTGGAGACGCCGCACGGCGGACCCGCACCGCGCATCGTCGATCTGGTCTCCCCCGTCGGGAAGGGCCAGCGCGGTCTCATCGTCGCACCGCCCCGTACGGGCAAGACCGTGCTGTTGCAGCAGATGGCCGCCGCGGTCGCCACCAACCACCCCGAGGCGCACCTGATGGTGGTGCTGCTCGACGAACGACCCGAGGAGGTCACGGACATGCGCCGCTCCGTACGCGGCGAGGTGTACGCGTCGACCTTCGACCGGCCCGCGCGGGAGCACATCGCCCTGGCCGAACTCGCCGTCGAGCGAGGCCGGCGCCTCGTCGAGCAGGGCCGGGACGTGGTGATCCTGCTGGATTCCCTCACCCGGCTGTGCCGGGCCCACAACAACGCGGCCCGCGCGGGCGGCCGGACCCTCAGCGGTGGCGTCGACGCGGCGGCCTTGTCCGGCCCCAAGAAGCTTTTCGGCGCGGCCCGTTGTGCCGAGGAGGGCGGTTCGCTGACCATCCTGGCGACGGCCCTCGTGGAAACGGGTTCGCGGGCCGACGACTTCTTCTTCGAGGAGCTGAAGAGCACCGGCAACATGGAGCTGCGCCTGGACCGCTCCGCCGCCCAGGCACGGGTCTTCCCGGCCGTCGACATCGCCCGATCCGGCACCCGCCGTGAGGAACTCCTCTTCGGCCAGGTTGAGTTGATGGCCGTGAGGGCCCTGCGCCGCGCCCTGAGCACGCGGGACGGCCAGGGCGCCCTTCAGGTACTGCTCGACAGGGTCCGGCGCACCCCGGACAACGCGGCCTTCCTGCGGCAGGTGCAGCCGACGGTGCCGGGCGCCTGAGCGCCGGCACCGGTCGGGGTGGCGGATGGCGACGACAGGAATCAGGCGTCGCCGAGCGCTTCGGAGACCAGCGCCCTGGCCTCCTCCTGGACCTGGGCGAGGTGGCCGGGGCCCTGGAAGCTCTCCGCGTACACCTTGTAGACGTCCTCGGTGCCCGAGGGACGGGCGGCGAACCAGGCACTGTCGGTGCAGACCTTGAGGCCGCCGATCGGCGCTCCGTTGCCGGGCGCCTCGGTGAGCACGGCGGTGACGGGTTCTCCGGCCAGGGTGTCGGCCTTCACCTGCTGTGGGGAGAGCCGGGCCAGGACGGCCTTCTCCTCGCGGGTGGCCGGTGCGTCGACGCGGGCGTACGCCGGGTCGCCGAAGCGGTCGGTGAGCCGCGCGTAGTGCTGGGAGGGGGTGGAACCGGTGACGGCGGTGATCTCGGAGGCCAGGAGGGCCAGCAGGATGCCGTCCTTGTCCGTGGTCCAGACCCGGCCGTCGCGGCGCAGGAAGGAGGCCCCGGCGGACTCCTCGCCGCCGAAGCCGAGGCTGCCGTCGTAGAGGCCGTCGACGAACCACTTGAAGCCGACCGGGACCTCCACCAGGGTGCGGCCGAGGTCCTGGGCGACCCGGTCGATCATGGACGAGGAGACCAGGGTCTTGCCGATGCCGGTCCCGGCGCCCCAGCCGTCGCGGTGGGTGTACAGGTAGTCGATGGCGACGGCCAGGTAGTGGTTGGGGTTCATCAGGCCCCCGTCGGGGGTGACGATGCCGTGCCGGTCGGCGTCCGCGTCGTTGCCGGTGGAGATGGCGTACGCGTCGCGCTGGGCGATCAGCGAGGCCATGGCGTGCGGGGACGAGCAGTCCATGCGGATCCTGCCGTCCCAGTCCAGCGTCATGAACCGCCAGGTGGGGTCGGCGAGCGGGTTGACGACGGTGAGGTCGATCCGGTGGCGTTCCGCGATCCGCCCCCAGTAGGCGACGGACGCGCCGCCGAGGGGGTCGGCGCCGATGCGGATTCCCGCGTCCCGTACGGCGTCGAGGTCGAGGGCGGAGGGCAGGTCGTCGACGTACGCGGTCAGGAAGTCGTACCGGTGGGTGGTGTCGGCGGCCAGGGCCTGGGTGTACGGCATCCGGCGGACCACTCCGAGTCCGGCCTCGATCAGGGCGTTGGCCCGGTCCTGGATCCAGGAGGTGGCCTCGGAGGCGGCAGGCCCCCCGTTCGGCGGGTTGTACTTGAAGCCACCGTCGGCGGGCGGATTGTGCGAGGGGGTGGCCACGATGCCGTCGGCCAGGTGCCCGGTGCGGCCCCGGTTGTACGCGAGGATGGCGTGCGAGACGGCGGGGGTCGGGGTGTAGCCGTCCTCGCTGTCGATGAGGGCGGTGACCCCGTTGGCGGCGAGCACCTCCAGGGCGGTGACCCGGGCGGGTTCGGACAGCGCGTGGGTGTCCGCGCCGAGGAACAGGGGTCCGTCGGTGCCCTGGCGGTCGCGGTAGTCGCAGATCGCCTGGGTGGTCGCGGCGATGTGGTCCTCGTTGAACGCGGCGGCGAACGCGGAGCCGCGGTGGCCGGAGGTCCCGAAGGCCACCCGCTGCGCGGGCTCGGCGGGATCGGGGTGGAGGGCGTAATAGGCCGTCACCAGCCGTGCCACGTCGACCAGGTCTGCGGACTGCGCCGGGTGACCGGCCCGTTCGTGCACCATCGGGGCTCCTCGTACGTCTTCGTCGTCGGCCGGCCCGCGGGGGGACGGGCCCGGCGCACCGGGGAAACGATCACCCCGGTCCGTACCCGATTCTGCTCTCCCGGCCGCCCCGGCGCGCGACCGGTTCACGCCTTCCTCGTGTCGCTCCCCGGCCGGAGCGGCGCCGCGCCCCCGGTCCGGAGCGGACCGGGGGCGCGGACACGTACGGGCGGGGGCTCAACGGCCCTGGAGTGACCTCACGTTGTCGCCGAAGGTCCAGCCCCGGGAGCCGTCCCAGTTCAGGGACCAGGTCATCAGCCCCTTGAGGGAGCCGTTGTAGTGGTTCCAGGCCTGCGAGACGAGGCCGGTGGACATGTGGCCGCCGCCGGCGCCGGGCTGGGCGGGGAGGCCGGGGACCTGCTTGTCGTAGGGCACCTTGATGGTGGTGCCCTGGATGACCAGCCCCTTGTTGAGGCAGTCGGTCTGGGCGGTGAAGCCCGCGACAGTGCCCGCGGAGTAGGAGTCGCCGGAGCAGCCGTACATGCTGCCGTTGTAGTACTGCATGTTCAGCCACCACAGGCGGCCGTTGTCGGCGTACTTCTTGATGACGGGCAGGTACGAGCCCCAGATCGAGCCGTAGACGACGCTGCCGCCGGTGACGTACGCCGTCTCGGGGGCCATGGTGAGGCCGAAGTTCGGCGGCATCGCGGCGAGGACGCCGTCGATGATGCGGATGAGGTTGGACTGCGACGCGGACAGCTGGTTGATGTTGCCGCTGCCGACGAGGCCGGTCTCGATGTCGATGTCGATGCCGTCGAAGTTGTACTTCTTCAGGATCGGGACGATCGTCTGGACGAACCGGTCGGCCACCGCGCTGGAGCTGAGGTCGATCCCCGCCGCGGCTCCGCCGATCGACATGAGGGTGGTGAGGCCGGAGGCCTTGGCCTGACACATCTCGGCGGGAGTGGCGACCTTGACGGTGTTGTCCATGCCGTCCTCCCAGAGGACGGTGCCGTCGGAGCGGATGACGGGGAAGGCCGCGTTGATGACGTTGTAGCCGTGCTGGGTGATGCGGGAGTCGGTGATCGGGATCCAGCCGAGCGGCGGGTGCACGCCGTTGGCCGCCCCGTCCCAGTTCTCCCAGTACCCCTGGAGCACCTTGCCGGTGGGCTTCGACTTGACCGCGCAGGTCTCGGCGGCCGCGGTGTTCGTCTCCGCGGACTTCGGAGGCGCGGCTCCGACCAGCATCGGTACGACGAGTGCCGCGGCCAGGCCGAGGCCCAGCAGTCGTGATGTACGCCCCATGATCCGTATGTCCTTCCAGCCCGGGTCCGCCGCCGACGGGACGAAAGGTTCGCCCCGTCCCGCCCTATGTCGTGACCCTGCCAAACCGTAGAATGGTCCAGACCTTCGGTCAAGAGGTCTGGACCAGACTGCCCGTACCCGGTGAAGGGGGGAACCGTCCGCGCAGGCGGTGCGCGCCCCCGTCACCGGACCGGGTCAGGAGTAGCGCAGGGCGATGGTGTCGCCGACGCCGATCGTCTTGTTGCGGGCGGCCCCGGAGAAGGCCGAACCGTCCACGGACACCTTCCAGGTCGCCGAGCCGGCGTTGGCCCTGCCGTTGACGGAGGTGATGGTTCCGGTGCCGGAGGCGGGGACCACGGAGGTGACGCAGCCCGCCGGGGTGGACGCGCTCGTCGCGGCGGCCAGCACGTCGCCGAGGGTGGTGGTCGTGCCGGTCGGGGTGAACGCCACCGAGCAGACCTTCAGGGCGCCGGTGCCGTCGTCCACGGTGAGCGCCAGCTTCGTCGCCGTACCGGCGGTGAAGCCGCCCGCCGCGACCCACTTGGGCGCGCCCGCGGTGACCGGGGTGGGCGGCGCCGCGGTGAAGCCGCCGCCCGCGACGGCGCGCAGGGCGTCGAGGGAGGAGTAGGCGGACGGGGTGGTGTCGGAGGGCTGGTACTTGAAGCCGCCTCCCGGGGTGAACTGCTGGGCGATCAGGAAGTCGATCGGGGTTCTGCCGGCCGGGGTGAGGAAGTCGCCGGTCTGCGGGTTGATGCCGCAGGCGTTGAGCCCGGAGACGGCCCAGCCGTTGGAGCTGGTGTTGATGCCGTACATGGCGTTGAACGCGCCGGAGGTGTTGACCAGCTTGCTCTTGAGGAACGCCTTGGCCTGGAGGATGTCGGGGTCGGTGTTCGGGACGCCGGACACGCAGAGCGCGGCCATCGAGGCACCGGTCATGTCGACGTCGCCCGGCTTGTTCAGCTCGGTCGCGTTGCCCTCGGCCTTGGCGTAGGTCCAGCCGCCGTCGTTGTGCTGATTGGCTCGCAGGCGGGTGACGACCTTGTCGACGAGCGCCTGCGGGATCCGCTGGGCGCCCGTCTGGGTTCTGGCACCTCCCAGGGCGAGGGCGGCGAAGACGGTGCCGTTGTAGTTGGCGGACGGGCCGAAGTAGCCGGCTTCCGCGTTCTGCCAGTAGCCGTAGATGTCGGCGATCAGGTTGCGCGAGGCGGAGACCCGGGCGGGGTCGATCCCGGCGGCGTACGCGTTGAGCGTGCCGCGCTGGTAGTCGGTGACGACGGGGGTGGCGGAGGGCCAGCCGGGGGTGGCCAGGAGGTTGCGGTAGACGGTGCGGGCGTTCTTGGTGGCGTCGCCGCCCGGCGTCACGTCCACGGCGGCCGTACCGGCGGCGGCGAGCGCGCTGAACGCCCACTCGTTGGAGAGGCCGGAGCCGGCGTACGAACCGTCGGCCGCCTGGAGGGACTTGACGTACGTCACACCGTTGGTCTTCGAGGTGGCGATCTGGGCGGGGGTGGACGTCGCGGCGGCGGGGAGCGCCGTGAGGACGAACGCCCCGAGGGCGGCGGGCGCCACGAGGCCGAAGCGGCGGGACCTACGGGAGATACGAGAGTCGCTGGGCGTGCGGGATGTGACAGAACGGGGCATGTGCCTGCTCCTGGGATGAGGGGCGCACGGCACCACAGCGCCTCCCGGGCCGCGCGGGGCGGGGCAAGGGCAGGCCGGGGTGGCCGACGCCCGGACGCGTGGGTACGGCTTCTCCTGGGACAACCACCGTCTGGGCATTCGGGCTCGGGAACGGCCCCCAGCCGTCCCACACCGCTGCGCGTCAGCCCCGGATTCGCACCGGGTTCCCCCCTACGGCAGGCCAGGACGCTACCCGAGGCGGCACGGCCGCGCCAGGGACGGTCCGGGCGTGCGCCGGGACGATCGCGAAGGAGACACAGGCCACCTTGACGGTCTCTTCGAGAGCGTGTTCCAATCCGCCTGATACGCACTCAGCCCCAGGGGAAGCCGGTCGGAATCCGGCGCTGACCCGCAACCGTAGGCCCGCCACCGCGCGGGCGAGCCGGAATGCCTGGGGCCAGGAATTTCAGCGAGAAACGCCGTCGCGGACTACGGCGTGGTTCGAACAGCTCCCTGCGGGCGGCCCTTTCGTGGCCGTGTCCTGCCCGGGGAGCCGTCTGCCACGCGGGGCCCGCCCGGACGACACGAGGGGCCGTGGTGGGGACCGCACAGCAACAGGACCGGCGCGTGGGGAAGAAGAGACTTCTCCCGCTCATCACGGCCGCCGCGGTGACCTTCGCCGCGAGCGTGGCGTTCGTCACCGGCGCGGGACCGGCGGTCGCCGACCCCGTCGAGGAGTGCACGGCCACGAAGGGCGCGATCGTCGCGGTGGACTTCACACCGTTCGGCGGCGGTGTGGT
The DNA here is from genome assembly GCF_018619185.1 of Streptomyces sp. McG3. Taxonomy (GTDB): domain Bacteria; phylum Actinomycetota; class Actinomycetes; order Streptomycetales; family Streptomycetaceae; genus Streptomyces. The sequence goes on from NZ_JAAXYC010000002.1 coordinate 39,880, forward strand.
ACGCGGCTGCGACACCACCCCGGCCACCGGCTTCGAACTGCTCCGCGACGGCGGGTTCACCACCGAGGGCACCCAGCACGACGGCGACGGCTTCATCTGCCGGATCGGCAACGCTTCGTTCAACTCCGGTACGCGGTACCCGACTCCGGCAGCCGAGGACTGCGTGCTGACCCCGCAGGCCACCGCCTACTGGTCGTACTGGATCGCTTCGCCCGGCCAGAAGACCTGGTCCTACAGTCCGCTCGGCGCGATGAGCCGCACACCCGGGGCCGGCGACGTGGACGCGTGGGTGTTCGGCGGCACCGACATCGGCGGATCCACCGGCCGCCCCACCTTCACCCCCGACGAGGTCCGCGCGGGCGGCGGGGCGACGCCCGGTCCGACCGAGGGCCCGACCGACGGTCCGGGCGTTCCCGCCGGGGAGATCGACGTACCGGCCGCCGCCCGCTGGGTGAGCGGTCAACTGCGTGACGGCACGCACGTGGTGGACGAGGGGGCCGAGGCGCCGAACGACTTCCTCACCACCGAGGCCGCGTACGCGCTCGCGGCGGCGGGCGGCAAGGGCCCGGCGCTGGACAAGGTGACGGCCCACCTCGCCGGCCGGACCGCCGCCTACGCCTACCCGAACGGCACGGACGCGGCGCCCGACGCCCCGGCGGCCGCCCGGCTGGCGCTCATCGCGGAGATCACCGAGGGCGACCCGCGCGACTTCGGCGGGCACGACCTGCTCGGCGACCTCACGGAGCACGTGTGCCCGGCGGGCCCCGACGCGGGCAGCCCCACCCCAGGCTGCACGGCCAAGGGCGACTTCAACGGCGCGACGTACGCGGACGGGCAGGCGCTGGCCGTGCTGGCACTGCTGCGCGGCGGGGTCCGGCCGCCCGCCGGGACCGTGGACAGGCTGGCCCAACTGGTCTGCCAGGACGGCTCGGTGACCAGCATCCTCATCCGCCCCGGCGAGAACTGCGACGGCGATCCGATGACCACGGGGCTGGTCGCGATGGTGCTGAAGGAGGCGGGCGGGCAGGACGCCGTCGTCGCCGGGGCGCGGACGTATCTGAAGAAGGCGCAGCTGGACTCCGGCGCGTTCCCGCCGGCCAACGGGGCGACCACCGGCTCCGTGGCCCCCACCGCGTACGCGGCCCAGGCGCTGCGCGCGCTCGGTGACGGCGGCGCGGCGGACGCGGCCGTCGCCTGGCTGTCGCGGGAGCAACTGGACGGCGGCGGCTTCGGGTTCGGCGAGGGCGCCACCGACCCCGCGCTGTACGCGACCGGCCCCGCCGTGCTGGCGGGGGCGGGCGTCGACCTGGTCACCCTGGTCGCGAAGGCCCCCGAGCCCACGGACCCGCCGACCACTCCCCCGGCGACCGGCGGCCCCACCCCGCGGCCGACGACCCGCCCGCCGGGGATCGGACCGGACCTGAAGAAGGGCATCGCCTACCTCACCCGCCCGTCCCATCTCCATCAGGGGCGCTACTACCAGGGCGACGAGAAGACGGGACGCGCCGATTTCGGCCTGACCATCGACGGTGCGTTCGCGCTGGCGGCGACCGGGCACGACGACAACGCGCTGCGCACGATCGTGGACTTCCTGGAACAGGGCGGCAAGGACGGCGAGGGCCGGACCCTGGACGACTGGACCGGGCTGGGCGGCAGTCACGCGCTCGGCGGATCGATGGGCAAGGCGGCCGTCCTCGCCCAGGTCGTCGAACGCGATCCGCGGGACTTCGGCGGCCGGGACCTGATCGCCGGCCTGGCCGACGCGGTCTGCGCGAAGCCGAGCACCGCCCCGGACCGCAGCTGCCCGGCCGCGGGCGCCTACACCTACGCACCGTCCGTCTTCGCCCACTCCCTCGGGATCCTGGCGCAGGTGCGCGCGGGCGAGGAGAAGGCGGCCGAGGCCCCGATCGCGTACCTCGCGGGGCTCCAGCACGCCTCCGGGGCCTGGCCGAGCCTGATCCCGGCGACGGGCGACTCGGAGGTGGACTCGACGGCGATGGCCGCGATGACGCTGGACCTGGTCCCGGGCGACGCGCACGCCGCCGCCGTGGACAAGGCGCTGGCCTGGCTGGCTTCCCGGCAGCTGGCGGACGGCGGCTTCCCCGGAGCGTCCGGCAACTCGGTCAACTCCGCGGGGCTCGCCGTGCAGGGCCTCTCCCTGGACGCGGAGAAGTACGACGCCCAGATCACGAGGGCGCTGAGGTTCCTCGCATCGCAGCAGAACGAGGACGGCGGGTTCAACGTCGCGAAGGAGGGTCAGCGGGGCTCGGACATCCGCGCCTCGGCGCAGGCCGTCGGCGGGTCCACCGGCATCTCCTTCGGCACCCTGACCCGCGACCTGGAGGGCACCACCCCGAACCCGGTGCCGACCTCGTCCGCCCCGGTGATCGTCACTCCTGGGGACAGCGCGGGCGGCGGCGTCGTGCACGCCGACGGTCCCGGCGGCGGGGGCGCCCTCGCGTCGACCGGTGCCCAGGCGCTCGGCCTGGCGGCGGCCGCCGCGGTGCTGGTCCTGGTGGGCCGGGGCACGGTCGTCGCCGCCCGGAACCGGCGTGCGGCGGCAGCGGGTGGTCAGCGGTGAACCCGCGCCTCCTTCGCGGCGCCGCCCGGGCCCTGGGGGCCCTCGGACTGGCCGGCGCGGCGCTGCTGGCCCCCACCGGGCAGGCGTCCGCGGCCCCGCAGCCGATCGGCCGGTGCACCACCTCTTCGGGCGTGGTGCTGGCCGTGGACTTCAGCCACTGGGGCGGCCCCGTCTACCGGTCCTGCGGTACGACGCCGACCACCGGCTACGAGCTGCTCAACCAGGGCGGCTGGCGGACCACCGGCACCGGGCACGACGGGCCGGCGTTCATCTGCCGGATCGGCTACAGCGGACACCAGGGCGGCAAGCAGTACCCGACGTCCCAGCAGGAGGACTGCGTCCTCACCCCGCCGGCCTCGGCCTACTGGTCGTACTGGCACGCCGACCCCGGGGAGAACACCTGGGAGTACAGCCAGCTCGGCGCGATGAGCTACCGGCCCCGGCCGGGCAGCGTGGACCTGTGGATCTTCGGCGGGACGAACATCGAGGGCACGAAGGGCCGCCCGACCGTCACCCCGAACCAGTTGCGCGCCCATAACTCCCGCCCCACGGGCGGCGATCCGGCACCGGAGCCGAGGCCCGATCCCGTACGGACGACGCAGCGGCCGGCGGGCGGCGGCCAGGTTCCGCCTCCGTCGGCCGCCGCACCGGAGGTCTCGGAGTCCGCGTCGCCCTCCGCTTCCGCGAGCGGGTCCCCGTCCGCCTCCTCCACTCCCTCCCCCAGTGCGTCCGCTTCGACGACGGGGCCGGCGGCGGCTGCGCCGGAGAAGCCGGCGAAGGTGGTGGACGCCGCCCCGGCGGCCGACGTGGAGCACGACTCCGGGTCCGTCGTGCCGGTGGCGGCGACGGCCGGCCTCGTGGTGGTCATCGGCGGCGCGGCCCTCTTCGCCGCGAAACGCCGCCGCCGTGAGCAGTAGTCACCGCGTGGCCCGGGCGGCGTCTGAGCCGGGCACGCCGGTGTCCGCCCCCGGGCCGGACACCGGCGGCCGGCGGCTGCCGCGCACCCTGCACCCGGTCGCCTGGTGGATCTGGGCGCTCGCCCTGGCCACGGCGGTCAGCCGGACCAACAACCCGCTGCTGCTCTTCCTGGTCCTCGCGGTGCTCGGCTACGTCGTCACCACACGCCGCACCGAGGCCCCGTGGGCGCGGGGCTTCACGTACTACCTCTACCTGGCGCTGGTGGTGGTGGCGATCCGGGTGATCTTCCGGGCGGTCTTCGCCACCGGAATCCGGCCGACCGACCACTACCTCTTCTCCCTGCCGCACATCCCGACACCCGACTGGTACGCGGGCATCCAGCTCGGCGGCCCGGTCTCGCTGGAGGCGCTGCTGTCGGCCGCGACGGACGGACTGCGCCTCGCCTGCATGCTGTGCTGCATCGGCGCGGCGAACACCCTCGCCAATCCGAAGCGGGCGCTGCGCGTCCTGCCGGGCGCGCTCTACGAACTGGGTGTCGCCGTGACCGTGTCGATCAGCGTCGCCCCCCAACTGGTGCAGAGCGTGCAGCGGGTGGCCCGCGCCCGCCGGCTGCGGGCGGGCCGCAACAAGGGGCTGCGAGCGCTGAGGGGGATCGTGGTCCCGGTGCTGGAGGACGCGCTGGAGCGGTCGCTCCGGCTGGCCGCGGCGATGGACTCGCGCGGCTACGGCCGGGCCGGGTCGGCGACGCGCGGCTCGCGCCGGCTGACCGGGGCGCTGATGCTGCTGGGCATGTGCGGGCTGTGTGCCGGGGCGTACGGCCTCCTCGACGCGACCGCTCCCACGCTGCTGGGGCTGCCCGCCCTGGCGGCCGGCTCGGTGCTCTGCCTGGCCGGGCTGCGGCTGGGCGGGCGCCGGGTGACGCGGACGACGTACCGGCCGGATCCGTGGCGGTTCGCGGAGTCGGCGGTGGCGTCCTGCGGAGTGGTCTCCGCCGTGCTGCTGTTCGTCAACGTCGGCTACGACCCGGCCGAACTGAACCCGTCCATCTATCCGCTGAGCTGGCCGACGCTGCCGCTCGTCCCGGCCGCCGCGATCCTGCTCGCGGGCGCGGCCGGGTTCCTGGCGCCGCCGCCCGATCCGCCCACTCCGCACATCCCCGCGCAGCGCACCGAGGAAGCCGCATGATCACCTTCGACCAGGTGTCCGTCGTGTACGACGGCGCCGACGAGCCGGTCCTGCGGGACGTGAACCTGAAGGTCGACGAGGGCGAACTGTGCCTCGTGGTGGGGCATACGGGAGTCGGCAAGTCGACCCTGCTGGGCGCGGTCAACGGGCTCGTCCCGCACTTCACCGGCGGCACGCTGTACGGCACGGTCATGGTCGACGGCCGCGACACCGCCGACCACCCGCCGCGCGAACTCGCCGATGTCGTGGGCGTGGTGGGCCAGGATCCGCTGGACGGGTTCGTCACGGACACGGTCGAGGAGGAACTCGCCTACTCGATGGAGCAGTTGGCCATCGCGCCGGCCGTCATGCGTAAGCGCGTCGAGGAGACGCTCGACCTGCTGGGGCTCGCGGATCTGCGCCACCGGGCGCTGCACGAGCTCTCCGGGGGGCAGCAGCAGCGTGTCGCGATCGGCTCCGTGCTCACCGCCCACCCACGGGTCCTGGTGCTGGACGAGCCGACGTCCGCGCTCGATCCGACGGCGGCCGAGGAGGTACTGGCCGCGGTGACCCGGCTGGTCCACGACCTGGGGGTGACGGTGCTGCTGGCCGAGCACCGGCTGGAGCGGGTGGTGCAGTACGCCGACCGCGTCATCCAGTTGCCGGGGGACGGCCGGGTGGTGTCGGGGCCGCCGGCGGAGATCTTCACGTCGTCGTCGATCGCCCCGCCCATCGTCGAGCTGGGCCGGGCGGCGGGCTGGTCGCCCCTGCCCCTGTCCGTACGCGATGCCCGCCGGGCCGCCCGACCGCTGCGTACGGCGCTGGAGGGCACGGCACCCCCGCCGGTGCGCGCCGCCCCCGGCCCTCCGGGCGCGGAACTGCTCAGGGCCCGGGGGATCACGGTCGCGTACCGGGGCGCCCCGGCGGTCCGCGATGTGGACCTCGACCTGCGGGCCGGGGAGGTGACGGCGCTGATGGGCCGCAACGGCTCGGGCAAGTCGTCGCTGCTGTGGGCGCTCCAGGGATCGGGGCACCGTACGTCCGGAACGGTGCGGGTCGGCCGGGGCGGGCCCGCTGGACCGGGCCCGGCGCGCACGGACGGGAGCGGGCCCGGCGCTCCGGGTCCGGTACGCCGGGGCCGGGGCGGGTCCGGGCCATCGGGGCGGGGCCGTCCGGCGGAGGGCGGCGATCCGAAGAGCCTGTCCGCCGCGGAGGCCCGGCGGCTGGTCGGACTCGTACCGCAGACCCCGACCGACCTGCTGTATCTGGAGAGCGTCGAGCAGGAGCTCGACCAGGCCGACGCCGAGTCCCGGGCGGAAGGAGCCGGGCATCCCGCCCGGACGATCCTGGACCGCCTGGCCCCGGGCATCGACGGTGCGACGCATCCACGCGACCTCTCCGAGGGCCAGAAGCTGGCGCTGGTCCTCGCGATCCAGCTGACGGCCGCGCCCCGGGTCCTGCTGCTGGACGAGCCGACGCGCGGTCTCGACTACCGCGCGAAGACCCAGTTGATCGCCATGGTCGACGAACTGGCGGCCGAGGGACGGTCGGTGGTCGTCTCCACCCATGACGTCGAGTTCGCCGCGCGGGCCGCGGACCGGGTCGTGGTGCTGGCCGAGGGCGACATCGTCGCCGACGGGACGACCGGCGAAGTGATCGTCGCCTCCCCCGTCTTCGCCCCGCAGGTGGCGAAGATCCTGTCGCCGCTCCCGTACCTGACGGTGGACCAGGTGACGGCGGTGCTCCCGCACGAGGAGGCGGGTGCGTGAAGGACCTCGGAGACCTCACCGACCGCTCCGCCGGGGCCATCCGCATCGCGCCGCGCGCCGGGATCGTGATCGCCATGGCGGCCTTCCTCGGCCTCGTCGCCTTCTTCTGGCCGTTCGTCGTCGCCCCCGGCAGGCTGGGAGCGAACTACGCGCCGCCGCTGATCTTCGGCGTGCTGCTGATCCTCGTGCTGTGCGTGGTGATCTCCGAGATCGCCGAGGGCGGCATCAACTCCAAGGCCCTGGCGATGCTCGGGGTGCTCTCCGCCGTGAACGCGGCGCTGCGCCCGCTCGGTGCGGGGACGGCGGGCATCGAGACGGTCTTCTTCGTTCTCGTCCTGGCGGGCCGCGTGTACGGTCCTGGCTTCGGCTTCACCCTGGGGTGCACCTCGCTGTTCGCGTCCGCGCTGATCACCGGCGGGGTCGGCCCGTGGATGCCGTACCAGATGTTCGGCTGCGCCTTCGTCGGCATGCTGGCGGGCATGCTGCCCCGGGCCACGGGACGCCTGGAGGTCATGATGCTCGCGGTCTACGGATCGCTCTCCGGCTATCTCTTCGGCTTTCTGCTGAACCTGTCCTTCTGGCCGTTCTCGGTGGACCCGAACAGCTCCATCGCCTACCTTCCGGGTCTCCCCTTCACCGAACAGTGGCAGCGCTACCTGGCGTTCGACGTCGCCACCTCCCTCGGCTGGGACACCGGACGCGCGGTCACGAACTTCGTCCTCGTCACGCTGGCGGGCCCCGCGGTGCTCACCACCTTCCGCCGGGCGGCCCGGAAGGCCCGCTTCCGGGCCCCGGTCCGCTTCGCTTCCCGGAAACCCGGTGGCGGGGCTCCGGCGGGGATAGATTCGGGGCCGCAGGGACCGTGATCGTTTCCGGGGGGAAGAACCATGGACTGGGGCACGCTCGTCGCGACGGTGAGCGGCGGTTTCATCGCCATATCGGGCACCGTGCTGGCCGACCGCCTGCGCCGGCGCCATGAGAGGGACCGCGGGGCGGAGGAGCGGCGGCGCGCCGTGTACATCGAGTTCATCGCCGCCGTCGGGAGATGCCACACCCGGCTGCGCGGCATAGCCCAGGCGCAGGATCCGGCCGTCGACCCGGACCTGGCCGCCCGTGCGGCCCTCGACGAAGCGGCCGTCCACGAGGTCCGCGAGCGGTTCTTCATCGACGCCTCCGCCGACGTGGCCGGCGCCGGACAGGCGATGTTCCAGCAGTTGCGTGCCGTCCAGCGCGTCGTGGGCACGGGCGCCACGCACACCTCGTCGGCCTTCCACGACGCCTACCACCCCTACCTCGACAGAGTGTGGGCCTACCGGGTGGCGGTGCGCGGCGAACTGAAGGACCGGACGTTCTCGCCCGCGTCCTTCGGGTGGGACGCCTGGGACGGCAAGGAACGGTGCCCGGTGTGCCGGGGGGAGCTCACCACGGGAGCGTGACCCGGTGCCGTCACCTGGCATCCGGTTCCTGGCGGGGCGCCGTGCGGACGCCGTCGTGGATCGAATGGGCCATGATCACGGGTCCGTTGTAGGTTCCGTCGTTGATGGTGTTGTGGTTGATCGAGACGGTGGTTCCGGCGGGCTGCCCGGGCGCCAGCTCGTCGAGCAGGCCGCGCAGCTCCTCCGCGGCCCCGGGATTGTCGCGCAGGGCCCGGCGGAGCCTGATCCGCCACTCGGCGGCGACGTCCGAGGCACCGTCCTCGTCGCCGTCGCGGCGTGCCGCGATCAGTTCCTCGCGGGACTCCTCCAGCTCCGCGTCGATCACGTCGACGTCCTCGCCCCGCGCCAGGAACCGGGCCACCCGCCCGCGCGCCTGCGTCCAGGCCTCCGTCACCATCAGTCCCACGAAGGCCGTCGCCCCCGATGCCGCCAGTGCCGTCAACTCGGCTTCCACCGGACCCCCCTCTGCCTCACCTGTCGTGCCGTTCCGGACGTACTGCCCGTCGCTGGTGCAACCGTAGAGAGCGAACCGCCCCCGCGGAAGCGGAATCATGGGCACGGCACGGGGCGTTTCCGGCCGGTCCGGCCGGTCCGTGCGGGGGCCCGGATGCGCCGCCCGTCGTGCGGGGCGGTCCGGGGCCGTCCGGGGCTGTTTCCGCTCGGGACCGGCGTTCGCGCAACCATGCCGGCGCCGGATGCGTGATGATGGATGAGGGACCACGACACGACGGCGTTGCGCCGACGCCGCCGGCCGACGCCCCGGAAGGGCGGTCGCCATGTCCGCAGCCGGAATCAGGACCTCGGCCGCAGCGCTGTTCACCGCGCTCGTGCTGTCCGTCACGGCCGCGTGCACGGGCGGGGACGGTTCCGCACCCTCGCCCCGCAGCAGCTCTCCCTCCGGGCCGGGCCGGGCCGCCGTACTCGCCGTGAAGATCGACAATGTGGCGCCCGCACGCCCCCACACCGGTCTGGAGCGGGCCGACATCGTCTACGTCGAGCAGGTGGAGGCCGGCCTGAGCCGGATCCTCGCCGTGTACTCCTCCGCCCTGCCGCCGGTCATCGGCCCGGTGCGCAGTGCGCGGGAGACCGATCTTGAGCTGCTGCGGCAGTTCGACCGGCCGACGCTGGCCTTCTCGGGGGCCCAGAGCAGGCTGCTGCCGGTCATCGACCGCGCGCCGCTGGACCCCGTGCCGCCCTCCAAGGCGCCGGGGGCGTACTTCCGGGGTCCGGACCGGCCCGCGCCGCACAATCTCTATCTGCGGCCGCAGCGGATCCCGTTCGAGGCCTCCGGGGTGAACGCCGTCGGGGAGCTGGGGCTGGAGACCGGCGCGCCACCTCCCGGCGGGGAGCGGGAGGACAGCCGCACGGTTCGCTATCCGTCCGCCTCCGTGACGTTCACCTGGTCCGCCGGACGCGAGCGGTGGCTCGTCTCCCTGGACGGCTCCCCCGCCCGCACCACCGAGGGCGACCGGCTCGGGGCCGGGACGGTCGTCGTCCAGGACGTGACCGTACGGCCGTCGGACTTCCGCGACCGGTCCGGGAACACCAGCCCGTTCACCGAGACCGTGGGCTCGGGAGACGCGGTCGTCCTGCGGGACGGCCGGGCGTACGAAACCCGATGGACGCGGAGCGCGGCCGACGCGGACACCGTGTACACCACCCCCGACGGACAGCGCGTCGATCTCGCCGAAGGGCCGCTGTGGATCCTGTACGCGCCGCGCGGGGGCGCCTGAGCGACGGATCGCCGCAGCGCCCGCAGGGGCGTCCGGCCGGCGGGGTCGGCCCCACCACCCGGACGCCCGGGGTGCACGTTCTCTACTGCCAGACCTTGATGTAGTCGACGCTCATCTTCTGCGGGAAGCGCGTGGTGGCGTCGGGCGGGCCGGGCCAGTCACCGCCGACCGCGTTGTTGAGGATGAGGAAGAAGTCGTGGTCGAACACCCAGGGTCCGCGGGTGCGCTCCAGCTCCTCCTTGTCGACCGTGTGCGTGACCTGGCCGTCGACCCGGAACGTCATGCCCTTGCTGTCCCAGTCCACGGCGAAGGTGTGGAAGTCGTCGGCGAAGTCCGCTCCCCCGGGAAGTGAGTAGGGCGCTCCGTAACCGGCCGCACCGTGGTACGCGGGGGCGTGCAGCGTCGAGTACGTGGTGTTCGGCTCCTTGCCGACGTGCTCCATGATGTCGATCTCGCCCGTGTAGGGCCATGGGCGGCCCTTGTCGAAGTAGTCCGCGCCCAGCATCCAGAACGCGGGCCACAGACCCTGCGTACCGGAGACCTTGACGCGCGCCTCGACCCGGCCGTAGGTGAACTGGAACGTGCCGTAGGTGTTGAGCCGCGCGGAGGTGTACTGGCACGTGGTGCTGCCGCTCAGCGGGTCGGGCGGGCAGGCGGAGCCGGGCGTCGGTTCGCGGCGGGCCTCCAGCACGAGGCTGCCGTTGCCGTCCTGGGCGGCGTTCTTGTTCTCGGTGTAGTACTCCAGCTCGTTGTTGGGGCCCGGGCCCGTCTCGGGGACCCACTTCGCGGGGTCGGGCGTCGCGCCCGCGGGGCCGTTGAACTCGTCGCTGAAGACCAGTCGGTCGTACGTGGGGTCCGCGGGCAGCGGCGGTGCGGGGATCGGGGCTCCCCCGGTGCCCCAGACCTGGAACTCCCAGAGCGAGTAGCCGTATTCACCGCTGCGCTGGGTGGCGTTCAGGCGTACGTGCCGGCCGGTGCCGCTGACGTCGAGCGTCTCCTTGAAGCCCGCGCCCGACGTCGTCTCGTGGATCGTCGTCCAGTCGGTCCCGTTGTCGGAGACCTCGATCCGGTAGGCCCTGGCGTGGGCAGGGTCCCACTGGAGGACGACCCGGCTGATCTCGGCGCGGGCGCCGAGATCGACCGCGATCCACCCCGGGTCGGTCCAGCCGCCCTCGGGGCTGGTGGCCCAGCGGCTGGCGGGGTCGCGATCGAACGCCTTGTCCGGGGAGCACTCCCAGCAGGTGCCGTCGTGCTGGGAGGTCGAGGCGGAGCCGGTCCTGCCGTAGGAGAGCAGGACGTCGTCGCCGGGGGCGGTGCCGTCGGTGGTGGAGTAGACCTGGAACTCGTGGAGGGAGTAGCCCCAGGCGGTGGCGCGCTCGGTGCCGTGCATCCGGATGTAACGGCCGGTTCCGGAGACCGTCAGCGTCTCGACGCCGCCGGCCCCCGTCGTGGTGGAGTGGATCGAGGTCCACTCCCGGCCGTCGCCGGAGACCTCGATGCGATAGCCCTTGGCGTACGCGGCCTCCCAGTCGAGGACGACCCGCCCGATCGAGGTGCTCGCGCCCAGGTCGATGCGGAGCCACTCGTCGTCGCCGAAGGCGCTGGACCAGCGGGTGGCGGTGTCGCCGTCCACGGCGGCTGCCGCACCGAAGGGGCCTTCGGTGCTGGAGGCGGTGGCCGGCTTTCCCTGGGAGACGAGAACGGCCGCGGCGGCGGCACGTTCCGGGGCCACGGCCACCGAGAGGGTGAACAGGAGGGCCACGACGGCCATGACCGCCAGGGCGCCGCGCGACCGTGGTGTTCCACGGGCTTCCATGCGAACTCCTTGTGCTGTGAGGGGATGAGGCCGAGAGAGCGCTCCCCCGCAGTGGGGAGACTGGCGGGCCCCCGTTGAACCGTCAAGCCTTACGGCGGAGTTGGTTTCGAGCGGCCGGTGGCGGACCTCCGATCCGCCACCCCGATGCCGACCAACTGGCTTTGTGCTTTCAGGAGATGAAACATCGGGCGGCCCGGCCACCCCACTACGGCCTTCCTGTGCACAACTCTTGACGTGACGGAAACGCGGGAGAATCATTCGGCTACCGAGAGAGCGCTCTCTCCTCTTCGTGGGAGTGACGCCCGCACCTGTTGCCTCCCCACCCACCCGATCTTTCAGGAGATGCACACATGTCCGTTGCCCTCGTCAGACCCTCGCGGCCCCCGGCGGCCGCGTCCCAACGATGGCGCACCCTGGCCCTCGGCCTCGTCACCACGCTGGTCGCGGCGCTGCTCGCGGCCGTGCAGGCGGCTCCGGCACAGGCTGCTCCCGTCCTGCTCTCCCAGGGCGGCGCGGTCACCGCGTCGAGCCAGGAGAACGGCGGCACCGCCGCGGGCAACGCCGTCGACGGAAACGGCGGAACGCGCTGGTCCAGCGCCTTCTCCGATCCCCAGTGGATACGGGTCGACCTCGGCTCCCCGGCCGCCCTCAGCCGGGTCGAACTCGCCTGGGAGGCCGCGCACGCGAAGAGCTACCGCATCGAACTCTCGGCCGACGGCACCACCTGGACGACCGCCTACAGCACCACCACGTCGGCGGGCGGCAACGAGACCCTCACCATCTCCGGCGAAGCCCGCTACGTGCGCCTGACCGGAACCGAGCGGGCCACCGGATACGGCTACTCGCTCTGGGAGTTCAAGGTCTTCGGCACCCGCGACGGCGGCGGACCGGAGATCCCGGGCGGCGGCGACCTCGGTCCGAACGTCCATGTCTTCGACCCGTCCACGCCGAACATCCAGGGCAAGGTCGACGAGATCTTCCAGCAGCAGGAGGAGGCCCAGTTCGGCAGCGGCCGGCACGCGCTCCTCTTCAAGCCGGGTACGTACGACAACCTCAACGCGCAGATCGGCTTCTACACGCAGATCGCGGGTCTCGGGCTGAACCCGAACGACACCACGTTCAACGGTGACGTGACCGTGGACGCGGGCTGGTTCGACGGCAACGCCACCCAGAACTTCTGGCGTTCGGCGGAGAACCTGACCCTGAACCCGGTCTCCGGCACCAACCGCTGGGCGGTCTCCCAGGCGGCCCCGTTCCGCCGGATGCACGTCAAGGGCGGCCTCAACCTCGCGCCCGACGGCTACGGCTGGGCCAGCGGCGGCTACATCGCCGACAGCAAGATCGACGGCCAGGTCGGACCCTACTCCCAGCAGCAGTGGTACACCCGCGACAGCTCGGTGGGCGGCTGGACCAACGCGGTCTGGAACATGACCTTCTCCGGTGTGCAGGGCGCGCCCGCGTCCAGCTACCCGAACCCGCCGTACACCACCCTGGACACCACGCCCATCTCCCGCGAGAAGCCGTTCCTCTACCTCGACGGCAACGACTACAAGGTCTTCGTCCCGGCGAAGCGCGTCAACGCGCGCGGCGTCTCGTGGGACGGCGGCGCCCAGCAGGGCGAGTCCATTCCGCTGAACCGCTTCTACGTCGTCAAGCAGGGCGCCACGGCCGCGACGATCAACGCCGCGCTCGCCCAGGGGCTGAACCTGCTCTTCACACCCGGCGTGTACCACATCGACCAGACCATCAACGTGAACCGGGCCGACACGGTGGTACTCGGCCTCGGGCTGGCCACGATCATCCCGGACAACGGCGTCACCGCGATGAAGGTCGCCGACGTCGACGGGGTGAAGCTCGCGGGCTTCCTCATCGACGCGGGCCCCGTCAACTCGCCGACGCTGCTGGAGGTCGGGCCGCAGGGCGCGTCCGCCGACCACTCGGCGAACCCGACCTCGCTGCAGGACGTGTTCGTGCGGATCGGCGGCGCGGGCCCCGGCAAGGCGACCACCAGCATCGTCGTCAACAGCGACGACACGATCATCGACCACACCTGGGTCTGGCGTGCCGACCACGGTGAGGGCTGGGGCTGGGAGACCAACCGGGCCGACTACGGCGTCCGCGTCAACGGCGACGACGTCCTGGCCACCGGCCTCTTCGTCGAGCACTTCAACAAGTACGACGTGGAGTGGTACGGCGAGCGCGGCCGCACGATCTTCTTCCAGAACGAGAAGGCGTACGACGCACCCAACCAGGCCGCCATCCAGAACGGGAACACGAAGGGCTACGCCGCCTACCGCGTCGACGACTCGGTCGAACAGCACGAGGGCTGGGGCATGGGCAGCTACTGCTACTACAACGTCGACCCGACCATCGTGCAGGAACACGGCTTCAAGGCACCGGTGAAACCCGGCGTGAAGTTCCACAACCTGCTCGTCGTCTCGCTCGGCGGCAACGGCCAGTACGAGCACGTCATCAACAACGTCGGGTCCCCCACCTCGGGAACGTCCACGGTTCCTTCGACCGTCGTCAACTTCCCCTGACCCGGGCCTCTTCGGTCCGGACCCGGTGACCCGGGAGCGGGGGGACGGTCCGGTGTCCGGCGGCTCGGACCGGACCCCCGCGAACGGAGGGCGGCCTCCGGTGGACGCACCTGTCCACCGGAGGCCGCCCGTTCCGCGCGAGGAGGGTCATGCCGGGAGTCTCCGCGTCCGGCCGGCAGGAGGGGGAGTCAGTTTCCCCTGCCCGGATACCGGGAGGGGAAGACTCCCTGCCCGGATACCGGGAGGGCGAGACTCCCCGCCCGGCTACCGGGAGCGGGCCAGCAGCGACCCGCCCGCGTACTGAGCCGACCGGCCCAGCTCCTCCTCGATCCTGATGAGTTGGTTGTACTTGGCCGTGCGGTCGGAACGGGACAGCGAGCCGGTCTTGATCTGGCCGCAGCCGGTCGCGACCGCCAGGTCCGCGATCGTGGTGTCCTCCGTCTCGCCGGAGCGGTGGGACATCACGGCGCTCCAGCCCGCACGGCGGGCGGTGGCGACCGTGGCGAGGGCTTCGGTCAGGGTGCCGATCTGGTTGACCTTCACCAGGACCGAGTTGCCGACGCCGGTCCGGATTCCCTCGCGCACCTGCGCCTCGTCGGTGCAGAACACGTCGTCGCCGGTGAGCTGGCAGCGGTCGCCGACGCGGGAAGTCAGCTCGCGCCAGCCGTCCATGTCGTCCTCGGCCATCGGGTCCTCGATGGAGACGACCGGGTACGCGTCGATCAGCTTGACCAGGTAGTCGACCTGTTCGGAGGGGGTGCGGCGCACGCCCTCGCCCGCGTACACGTACGCGCCGTCGCGGAAGAACTCCGACGAGGCCGGGTCCATGATCAGGCCGATGTCCGCGCCGGGACGGTACCCGGTGCGCTCGACGGCGCTCATCACGAAGTCGAGCGCCTCCTCCGCCGTGCGCAGCGCGGGCGCGAAGCCGCCTTCGTCGCCGACGCCGGTGGCATGTCCGGCGGCGAGCAGGTCACGTCGCAGGGTGTGGAAGATCTCGGAGCCCATGCGGACGGCTTCCGCGAAGGTCTGCGCGCCCACCGGCGCGATCATGAACTCCTGGAAGTCCAGTGGATTGTCGGCGTGCGCGCCGCCGTTGATGATGTTCATCATCGGCAGCGGGAGAAGACGGGCGTCGGCGCCGCCGAGGTAGCGGTAGAGCGGCTGGCGGTGGGCCGCCGCGGCGGCCTTCGCGGCGGCGAGGGAGACCCCGAGGATCGCGTTCGCTCCGAGCCGGGACTTGTCGGGGGTGCCGTCGAGCGCGACGAGCGCGGCGTCCAGGCCGGCCTGGTCGTCCGCGTCGCGGCCCACGACCGCGGTGGCGATCTCCGCGTTGACGTGGGCGACCGCACGGTCGACGCCCTTGCCGTGCCACTGCCCGGCGTCGCCGTCACGCAGTTCCACGGCCTCCCGAGCGCCGGTGGACGCGCCGGACGGGACCGCGGCGCGGCCGAGGGACCCGTCGGCGAGGCGGACGTCGGCCTCGACGGTGGGGTTGCCCCGGCTGTCGATGATCCGGCGGGCGGTGACGGACTGGATGACGGTGGGCTCAACTGCCTTGCGGGCCATGCGAGGTCCTTCCGAAGTCACACGCCGCGGCACTCTTGCGACAACGCCGGCGCGAGCCGCGACAGCACAACTCTACAGCAAGACTGTTCAGATGTGCTGTGCAGATTAGCTGCTTAGCCTTGCTGTTCAGTTGTGCTGTTCAGCGGCGCTGACCGGTTCCGATCCGCAGGCCACCCGCGGGGACCCGCTGCCGATCACGGGTTAAAGTGCCCTATGCCGACCCCGGAACCCGCCACCGTCGCCGCCGATCTGCGCGTCGCCATGGGCAAACTCGCGCGGCGCGTGAAGCAGGAGGACCGGATCCCGCACGGTCAGGTCGCCGTTCTGGGCGTCCTCGACCGGGACGGGGCCATGACCACCAGCGACCTCGCGGCGGACCAGCGCGTGCGCCCCCAGTCGATGGCCCGCGCGGTCGGACTCCTCATGGACCAGGGCCTCGTCGTCCGCCGGGCGCACCCGACGGACGGCCGCAAGTCCCTCGTCGACCTCTCCGACGTGGGGCGGGCGGCGCTGGAGGCGGAGCGCGACCGCCGTGCCGACTGGCTCGCCCGGGCCATCGACCTCGAACTCGACGAGGACGAGCAGGAGACGCTCGCGCGTGGCGCCGCCCTGATGGAACGGCTCGCCGCGTACTAGGAGCAGGGCCCGCCGCCCGCCCGGCCGGGCGGCGGGGAAAAGCGCGTTGTCGGGGGCGTACGGGTGTGTCAGGGTCGCCCGGTGAACGCTTCGCGATGTGACCTTCTGCGCCGCCAGTTCGATCTGACCTGGTCCCTGTTCGAGTACCACCTGGAGCGGCTCGACACCGAGGACTTCCTCTGGCAGCCGACGCCGTTGTGCTGGACGGTGCACCTGCGCGCCGACGGCCGGTGGATGCCGGACTGGGCCGAGACGGAGCCCGACCCCGTTCCGGTGCCGACGATCGGCTGGCTCAGCTGGCACATCGGCTGGTGGTGGAGCACGACGATCGAGCACTCCCTGGGCCGCGAGCCCCGGAACCGCGAGGACGTCGCGTGGCCGGGCGACGCCGAGGGGGCGATCGGCTGGCTGCGTGAGCTCCGGGAGGCCTGGCTGGGGGTGCTGGACGGCCTTGACGACGCGGCTCTCGACGCCGCCGCCCCGTCTCCCTGGGGGCAGGGGCCGGACCACACCATGGCGCACATGGCCGCGTGGGTGAACGCCGAGCTGATGAAGAACGTGGCGGAGATCGGGCAGCTCCGGATGGTGCGCGCGGCCTCCTCCGGCCGGTCGACGGCCTTCGGGGACCGGATCGCCAACGCCCCCTCGGAGACGCCGGGTTAGGCTCACCTCATCCAGGGGGAGCCCAGCCTCGCCTCTTCCTCTCTCGCAAGGAGACGCTCATGCGTCCGGTGATCGACGAGAATCCGTTCGCCGTCTTCGGCCTCCCGGGCCGCCCGGGCAGCGACGCGTTCTGGGCGGCGGCCCGTACGCCCACGTCGGTCCCCGCCGACGGCGGGTGGCGGACCCTCTTCCTGTGGCGTGGTTCCGGGGAGGTCCGGGGCAACGGGCCCGTGCTCGACTTCGAGAGCTGGTCGCCACCCGTCCCGTTGCGCCGCTGGGGCGGTACGGATTGCTGGTACGCCGAGGTGCGGATGCCCGCGCGGCTACGGGTGACCTACCGCGTCATCGCCGGGGACGCGGCCCACGCCGACCCGTTCAACCCGGTCGGCGCCGGGGCGGACCGGTCCGTCGCCGCGACTCCGGACGCCCCTGCCCAGCCCCACTGGCCCGCACTCGGCGCGGACGACGTGCTCCCCCTCCCCCGCACCCGGATCCGCTGGAGCAGCGACCGGCTCGGCGGACGGCGGACCGTGCGCGTCCACCCGGCGGGCGGGGGCGGTCCGGTGGTGCTGCTGCTCGACGGGGACGACTGGCTGTATCTGCACCCGGCCGTGACCGCCTTCGACGCGGCCGTCGCCTCGGGTGACATGCCCCCGGTGACCCTCGTGTTCCTGCCGGCCAAGGACCGCGAGGCCGAGTTCGCCTGTCGCCCCGAGCTGTGGGAGGCGGTCCGGGACGAACTGCTGCCGCTGGTCGCCGACTCCGACGTGCCGGCCCGCCTGGACCAACTGGTGGTCGCCGGGCAGAGCCTGGGCGGTCTGAGCGCCCTGTACGCGGCGCTGGAGTTCCCGGAGCTGGTCTCGCGGGTCGCCTGCCAGTCGGGTTCCTTCTGGTGGGCCCCCGGTACGGAGGCGTTGCCGGATCCGCTGGGCGGGGCCCTCGGCGGAGCGGTCGCCGAGCGACTGCGCCGGGGTGCCGACCTGTCGGGGCTGCGGTGCGCGTTCGACGTGGGCGAGCACGAGCACCCGATGCTGCCGCACTGCGAGCTGACCGAGAAGCTGACCGAGCGGGCCGGCGCCATGGTCCGGGTGTCGCGTTCGGCGTCCGGGCACGACCGGGCGGGCTGGCGGCACGCCCTGCTCAGGGACGTCGCCTGGGCTCTCGGCTGAGAGGTTCCCGGAGCGTGCGCGGGCACCCCCGTTCCCGGAGCGTGCGCGGGCGCACTCCGGGAACCGTCCTGGGGTTCACCTGGCCACGGCCCGGCAGTAGGCCTCGTCGCCGGCGAGGAGGTTGCGGTGGGTGTCCTCGGCGGTGATGACGCCCTCGTCGAGGACGAGCACCCGGTCCGCGGCGTCCAGGAGCGCCGGACTGCTGGTGAGCACGAGCGTGGTCCGGCCCTTGCGCAGCTTCGCGACGTTGCGCGCGATGAGCTGTTCCGTCACCGCGTCGACGGCCGTCGTCGGATCGTGCAGGACCAGCACATCGGTGTCGGCTGCCAACGCGCGGGCCAGGGCGAGTCGTTGCCGCTGGCCTCCGGAGAGGTTCGCGCCCCGGTCGCGGATAGCGTAGTCGAGCCCCTCGCGGTGGAGGGCGACGACATCGGTGAGCTGGGAGGCCTCGACGGCCGCCTCGATCGTCCGGCCGGTGCCCGACGGGTCGATGTTCGTCCGGAGCGTGCCGGCGAAGATCTCTCCGTCGTAGGGATTGACCAGCAGGTGCTCGCGGACCGCCTCGACCGACAGGTCCGCGATCTCCCGGCCGCCGAGCCGCACCACTCCCCCGTACGCGTGGGGGGCGACGTTCACCGCGAGGACGGCGGCCAGGTCGGCCGCCGCGCGCGGCTGGTAGGCCGCGATCGCCACGAACTCTCCTGCCGCGAGGGTGAACCGGACCCCCTGGAGGGTTCCGTGGTGCAGGCCGTCGACCTCCAGGTCTCCGCCGGGCTCCGGGCGCTCGGGACCCGGTGTCGTCACGGGGGGCGCGGTCAGCACCAGAGCCATGCGCTCGGCCGAAGCGCGGGCGATCATCACGTACTTGGGCATCTCGGAGAACATCTTCAGCGGTTCCATGATGAACTGCGCGAGGCCCACGGCCATGACGAGTTCCCCGATGGTGATCCGGCCCTCGAAGGCCAGCCAGCCCGCCGTCAGCGAGACGGCCGCGGCGAGGACCGCGTTGAGGGCGAGCGCGGTGCCGGCGTAGACGCCGTTCACCCGGGCGACGGTGATCGCCTGGCGCTTCGCGTCGGTGCTGACCCTGCGGTAGGAGCCGAAGGCGGCGTGGTTGCCGCCGAAGCCGTGGAGCGGGCGCAGGCCGATGATGAGGTCGGCGACCTTGGCGCCCGCCCGGGCCACCCGGGCCTGCTGTTCCTGCGTACTGGCTCCGATCCGCCTGGACATCACGGCGAGGACCGACAGGATCGCGACGGTCCCCACGATCACCAGCAACCCCAGACGGAGGTCCGCCAGGCTGAGGGCGACCGCCGCGACCGCGACGGCGACGAGGGAGCTGATCAGCAGGGGCACCACCTCGATGATGTCTGCGGTCTGGTCGGCGTCCTCGGTGGCGATGGTCAGGATCTCGCCGGATTTGAGGTCCACGTCCCTGGCCACCGGCTGGAGTCCGCAGGCCGCCACGCGCACCCGCCAGCGGTGCGCCTCGGTGGTGTTGGCCTTCTGCAGCACGCGCATGCCGAACCGCCACGACAGGGACACCGTCGTGATGATCACGGCCAGCGAGCCGATCGAGACGCCGAGCGAGCCGAGGCTGCGGTCCTGCATCGTGTGCTCGACGATCAGTCCGAGAGCGATGGGGAACGCGGTCTCGGCCGCCTGGTAGAGGCCCATGAGGACGGTGCCCGCGATCATGGCGCCGATGTTGCGGCGCAGCGCCGTCCGCAGGATGGCGGCCCCCGGGCGGGGGCGCTCGGTGTCAGGAGTCTTCATCAGGTTCAGGAGTTCTCATCGAGGTGGCGGGCGATCGCTTCCGGCGTTCGCAGGGTGAACAGGTCACGGATGGTGATGACAGGACCGTACTCGCGGCGGAGGAGCCCGATCAGCCGCACCGCGAGCATGGAGTGCCCGCCGAGGGAGACGAAGTCGCCGACCGCGCTGACCTCGTCGTCGTCGAGGTCGAGCGCCTCGGCGAAGAACTCGCAGACGGTGCTCTCCGTCCCGGTCTCCGGGCCGCGCTCCCCCGCCGTGGTCAGCGCGCCCAGCGGCCTGGCCTCCGGCAGCGCCTTGGTGTCGGCCTTCCCGTTCACGGTCAGCGGGATGCTGTCCACCTGGGCGAAGTGCGTGGGGCGCAGGAAGTCCGGCAGTCCGGCACCCACCTCGTGTGCGACCCGCACCAGGTCCGCGGAGTCGGCGAGGACCAGATAGGCGGCCAGTCGGTGGCCGCCGTCCACCCCCGGGTCGGGCTGGGCGACCGCGGCGACGAAGCGGACCGCCGGGTGGGCCGCGAACACGGCCTCGACCTCGCCGGGTTCGACCCGGTGGCCGCGGATCTTGACCTGCTGGTCGGTGCGGCCCAGGTAGGCGATGTTTCCGTCGGGCCGGCGGATCACCAGGTCCCCGGTGCGGTACATGCGCTCCCCGGGGCGGCCGAAGGGGCAGGCGACGAAGCGGTGTGCGGTCTGGGCGCTCCGGCCCAGGTAGCCGCGGGCGATGCCGATGCCCGCCACGTACAGCTCGCCGGGCACTCCGGCGGGCAGCGGACGCAGCCATGGGTCCAGGACGTACACGTCGGTGTTGTCGATGGCCACGCCGACCACCGGGTCCTGGCATTCGAAGGTGCCGACGCCGAGGGTGTTGATGGTGTATTCGGTGGGCCCGTACAGGTTGTAGCCGACCGTGCCCCCGGTCTCCGCGAGCCGTTGCCACAGCGTCGGGGTGACGGCCTCGCCGCCCAGCAGCACCAGCGCGGGCCGCCTCTCCGGATCCTCCAGCAGCCCCTCGGCGACCAGTTGCTGGGCGTAGGTGGGCGTCACGTTGACGACGTCGATGCCGTGCTCGACGCAGTACGCGACCAGCCTGGGGGCGTCCCGACGCAACTCCTCGTCACAGATGTGGACTTCATGGCCGTCGGCGAGCCACAGCAGCTCCTCCCACGACATGTCGAACGCGAAGGACACGGTGTGTGCGATCCGGAAGATCCGGTGATCGTGTTCGGCGAGGACGGGCTCGAAGATCCGGCGCTGATGGTTGATCAGCATATTGGTGAGACCCGCGTATTCGGTCACGACGCCCTTGGGCTTCCCGGTCGAGCCGGAGGTGTAGATCGTGTACGCGGGGTGGCGCAGGCGGTCCGGGTCCTCCGGCGCGAACGTCGTGTACGGCTCGGCCTCCGGCAACGGGCGGTCCAGTTCGATCAGTTCGCCGTTCAGCCGGGGCGACACCGCGCTCACGGTGAGGATCACCTCGGGGCGGGCGTCGTCGACGATGGCCGCGATCCGCTCGTCCGGGTGGTCGAGCTCCAGCGGTACGTACGCGGCCCCGACGCGCAGCACCGCGAAAAGTGCCGCGATCCAGTCGAGGGAGCGCGGGATCGCCAGGCCCACGGTCGTCTCGGGTCCGATGCCGCGCCGGGCGAGGACACCCGCCACGGCCCGGCTGCGCTCCCGGAGTTCGGCGAAGGTCATGGTGGCGCCGTCGGCGACGAGCGCGATGCGCCCCGGATCGCGCTCGGCCGCCAGGTCGAAGCGGTCGACGACGGTGTCCGTGCCGACCTCGGTACGCCCGGCCGGTTCGGGGTCCGGGCCCAGGCCGCGCAGCGCGCCCACCGGTCCGGTGGCCCGCGCGACGTCCTCCAGGACGCGCAGGTAGTCCTCCAGGAGACGGCGGGCGCTGTCGGGATCTCCCTGGCGGTGCTCCAGCTTGACCGTGAGCCGGTCGCCGGGAGTGACGACCCAGGTGTACGGGTAGTGCGTGGAGTCGTCCGCCCGGACGGAGGTGATGCCGTGGCGGGCGTTCATCTCCGCGAAGGCGTCCGGGTCCAGGAAGTTCTGGAGCACGAACAGGTTGTCGAACAGGGTGTCGTGCCCGCCGGCCCGCTGGATCTCGCCGAGCCCCAGGTGCTCGTGGTCCATCGCCGCCACGCGCGCCGCCTGCACGGACGAGAGGTAGGCGTCGACCGTCTCGTCGGGCCGGGCCCGGGTCCACAGGGGGACGGTGTTGAGCAGGACGCCGACGATGTCGCCGTGTCCCTCGCCCTCGCGGCCCGAGACCGTTACGCCGAAGACCGCGTCGGCGCGGCCGGTGCGGGCTCCGAGGAGGAGACCGAAGGCGCCGGTGAGTACGGAGTTCAGCGTGACGCCCCGGGTCCGCGCCGCTTCGCGCAGCAGCTCCGACAGTTCGGCGGACAGGGTGTGCACGAGCGGTCGCGGCAGCTCCTCCATGAGGTCAGGGGACGGCCCGGCGAGCAGCGTCGGTCCCGGCAGGCCGGCCAGGTACTCGGCCCAGAAGCGCTCGGAGACGGCCGGGTCCTTCGCGGCGAGCGTCCGGGCGTACTCCTCGAAGCCCGGCGCGGCCGGCGTCGCGTCCCACGGCCGGCCCGCCACCACGGCCTCGTACGCGTCGAACAGGTCGCGCAGCAGGATCTCGCGGGACCAGCCGTCCCAGAGCAGCAGGTGGTAGCTGAGCAGCAGGCCGTCGCGGCCGTCGGGCAGTCGCACGACGGTCATCCGGACGAGCGGCGGCTCGCCCGGGTCGAAGCCCTGCTCGCGGTCCCGGGTGCGCAGGGCCTCGACCTCGGCCTCCGTCGTCAGGGCGACGGTGCGGACGGCGACCCGTCGGCCGGCCTTGAGGACCTGGACCGGGCTTCCGTCGTCGTCCGTGGTGAAGCCCGCGCCGACGACGGGGTGGCGTGCGATCACGTACGCCATCGCCTCGGCCAGCGCGTCGGTGTCCAGGCGCCGGTCGAAGGCGAAGTAGCTCTGGGCGACGTAGTGCCCGGCCGCGCCCGCCAGCTGGGCCTGGAAGAACAGGCCCCGCTGGAGTGGGGTGACCGGTGCGGTGCGCTCGGCCGTCTCGGAGGCGTTCCCGATCTGTTCCAGGGCGGCGAGCCAGTGATCGGTGATCGCGTCGGGTATGCCCTCGGCGAGGGTGAAGGCCGCGTGGAGGCAGCCGGTGGCCTCATCGGTCCAGGCGTTGACCTCGACGGCGTAGGGGCTGTTCGGGTCGCCCGTGGTGATCGGCAGGGCGTCCGACTCGCCGCCCCGGCCGAGGTAGTTGAACAGGACCTGCGGCTGCGCGGTGAGCAGGGGGGCCGTCTGCGCGTTGAGGTATCTGAGGCGGCCGTAGGCGACGTGCCCGTCCTCGTCCGGCTGGCGTTCGGTGATCTCGCGCGCCGAGGCGACGGGGTCGGTGTGGGCGGTGAGGCGTACGGGGGCGATGGAGGTGAACCAGCCGACCGTACGGGAGTAGTCGTGGTGCTCCGCGGCCGGGACCCGGCCGTGTCGCTCCAGCTCGACGGCGAGGTCGGTGGGCGTGGTCTGGATCCGGGTCAGCGCGGTGCGCAGGGCTCCGCCCAGCAGCTCGGTGAGCCCGAGCCCGAGCGCGCCGGGTGCGCCGCGGGTCACCAGGTCGCTCGCTCCGGGCGGGAGGACGGCCGTCCTCCCGCGGTGGCCCCGGACCGTGCGCAGCAGCGCCGGGGCCCGGAGGGTGGTGATCCAGTGGCCGGGGTCGTCGGTCTGCTCGGCGGTCCGCACGGCGAGCGCTTCGGCGTAGGCGGCGTAGGAGGTGGTCGGCTCCGGCAGGGCGGCCCCGGTGAGGGCGGTGGCCAGGTCGTCGAGGAGGATCAGCCAGGACACCGTGTCCACGGCGATGTGGTGGACGGTGACGACCAGGGTGCGGTGCGCCGCGAGCCAGGAGAACGCGATGACGTCCCCGGTCTCCGGGTCGAGCCGTCCGGCGGCCTCGTTCGCCGCGGTGACGGCGTCGGTGGTGTCCGGGGTGCCGACGTCGGCCTCACGGGCGGGTTCGGTGCGCAGGGCCCACACGCCGTGCTCGACGCGCAGCCGCAGGCGCAGGGCCGGGTGTGCGGCCACGAGGGCGTTCGCCGCGCGCCGGATGTCGTCGAGACGGGTGCCGTCGGCGACGGTCACGGTCCTGGCCTGGGCGAAGCCGGAGAGCGACGCGCCCAGCTCGCGCCGGCGCAGGATGATCGGCGTGAGGGGAAGGGGTCCGTCCGCGCGGCGGGACGCCGGCGCCGGCACGGCCTGCGGAGCGTGGTCGGCCACGTGGCCGGCGAGGGCGCGGGGCGTCCGGAACAGGAAGACGTCGCGGGGGGTGATCCGCAGGCCGAGCGCCCGGGCCCGGTTGATCACGGTGATGGCGACGATGCTGTCGCCGCCCGCGCCGAAGAAGTCGGTGTCGGCGTGCACGGTGGCACCGGGGAGCGTTGCGGCGAAGATGCCGGTCAGGGAGGTGAGAGCGGTGTCGCCGGTGGGCTGTGGGATCTCCTGCGGCGGGTCGGTGTGCTGGGCGGCCCGCTCGGTCAGTGCCTTCCGGTCCAGCTTGCCGTTGACGGTCAGTGGCAGGGCGTCTATCGGCAGCACCCGGCCCGGCACCATGTGCGCGGGCAGTTGGGCGGCGAGCAGGCCGGTGAGGTCCGCGGGCGGCTCGCCGACGACATGGGCGACCAGGTGGTCGCCGCCGTCCGCCACGGTGACGGCCGCGTCGACGACGCCGTCGAGCTCCCGGATCGCGCTCTCCACTTCGCCCGGCTCGATCCGGAATCCCTTCAGCTGCACCTGGTCGTCGGCGCGCCCAGCGAACTCCAGCTCGCTGTCGAGGGTCCGGCGGGCGAGGTCGCCCGTGTGGTACATGCGGGAGCCGTCGGAGGCGAACGGGTCGGCCACGAACCGCTCCGCGGTGAGTCCGGGGCGCCCCAGGTAGCCCAGGGACAGTTGGTCGCCGGCGACGTAGATGGCGCCCACCCGGCCCGGCGGCACCGGTCGCAGCCGGTCGTCGAGCAGATAGGCCGTCAGTCCGGGGACCGGCCGTCCGATGGGGCCGGCGTCGTCGCCCCGGGTGAAGTCCTCGTCCGTCAGGACCCGGTGGGTGACGTGGACGGTGGTCTCGGTGATGCCGTACATGTTGACCAGTTCGGGGGAACCCGTCCCGTGCCGCTCCACCCATCCGCGCAGTCGCCCGAGGTCGAGCGGCTCGCCGCCGAAGATGACACGGCGCAACGCCGTGACCGGCTCCGCCGCGTGCAGGTCCGCCTCGATGAACCGGTGGAAGGCGGACGGGGTCTGGTTGAGCACGGTCACGCCGCGTTCCCGGACCAGCCGGTGGAAGTCGACCGGCGAGCGGGTCAGCGCGTACTCCGGGACCAGCAGTTCGCCGCCGTGCACGAGGGTGCCCCAGAGCTCCCAGACGGCGAAGTCGAAGGAGAAGGAGTGGAACTGGACCCCTACGTCGTCCGGTCCGAGGCCCACGTCGTTACGCGTGTTGGCGAGGAGCGTCGTCACCGCGGAGTGCGGGACGACGACGCCCTTGGGCCGCCCGGTCGAGCCGGAGGTGTAGATGACATAGGCGGGGTCCCGGGGAGCGACCGCCGGGAGGCCGGTGTCCAGGGGGTGTTCGTCGCCCTGGACGAGCACCCGGGCCCGCACGCCCGCCCGGGCCAGCAACCCGGTGAAGCGTCCGCGCTGCTCCCGGTCCACGAGGACGACCTGCGGGGCGGCGTCGGCGAGGATGTACTCCAGCCGCTCGTCCGGATAGGCCAGGTCCAGCGGTACGTAGGCGCCTCCGGCGGTGACGACGGCGACGAGGGCGACGACCTGTTCCAGCGAACGCGGGACGGCGACGGCGACCCGGTGCCCCGGCCCGACCCCTGCCGCGCACAGTGCGGCGGCCAACTCGTTTTTGGCGTGGGCGAGTTCGCCGTAGGTGAGGGAGCGGGTGGTGCCGTCCAGCGCGCACTGGGTGACGGCGGTGGCCGCCGGGTCGCCGAGCGCGGCGGCGTCGAACAGCTCGACCAGGGTCGTCGACGCCTCGTGTGCCGGGGCGCCGCCGGGCGTGGCGACCAGCCGGTCGACCGGGTCGTCCGGGCGGCCGAGCAGTCCGGTGAGGTTCCGGGTGAACGTGTCCAGGATCGCCCCGGCGCCTTCGGGGCGCAGGAGGTCGCCGTCGTAGATCAGGTTGAAGCGCGAGCGGCCGTCCTGTGCCCGTTCCACGACGAGCGTCAACGGGTAGTGCGGTGCCCCCTCGTTGACGATGGCGGCGATGGTGAGGGTGTCGTCCGGTCCGCGCAGGGCGGCCACGTCGGTCGCGATGTCGAAGACGACCAGGGTGTCGAAGAGCGAGCCTGTGCCGTTCAGCCGGCCGATCCGCGCGAGGGAGACGTGCTGGTGCGCCAGGACCGCGCCCTGGTGCCGCTTCACGGCGTCGAGCAGGTCGTACGCCGTGTCGTGCGCGGTCCAACGGGCTCGCACGGGAATGGTGTTGATGAAGAGGCCGACCATGTCCCGGATGCCGGGGAGCTCGGCGTCACGTCCGGAGACGGTGGAACCGAAGACGACGTCCCTGCTGTGCAGGATGCCCCCGAGGGTCGCCGCCCAGGCGCTGTGCACGGCCACGCTCAGGGATACTCCGGCCGAACGTGCCGCCGCGTCGATGTCGTCGGCAGGTTCGGCCGAGACGTCGGCGAACCGCTGGGAGGGGGTGTGCCCCTCGGCGACCAGGGAGGGGCCCGGCAGTCCGGCGAGCTCCTCGCGCCACACCCGGTCGCTCTCGCCCCGGTCGCGTCCCGAGAGCCAGTCCACGTAGTCGCGGTAGCCGCCGATCGGGTACACCGATCCCGGCGCGTGGTACTCGGCCAGCAGGGTGCGGAGCATCGGCGGCACCGACCAGCCGTCGGCGATGATGTGGTGCACGGTCTGCACCAGGACGGTGCGGCGGGCGCCGGCGCGGATGAGCGTGTACCGCATCAGCGGCCCGGCGGCGAGGTCGAAGCCGGCCCTGCGGTCCTGCTCGGCGAGGTCGCGGATCTCCTCGTCGGTGAGCCCGGGGCGGTCCAGGGTGACGAAGGGCGCGGTCCTGCCGGTCTCGACGACGGAGACGACCCGGCCGTCGGCGAGCGCGGTGAAGCGGGCGGCCAGGTTGGGATAGAGGGTGAGCAGCCGGGTGGCGGCCGCGGCGAGGCGGTCGGCGTCCACGTCGCCGTCCAGGGTCAGCAGCTGCTGCTCGACGTAGGCGCCCGTGGCGTCGTCGTCGTAGACGGTGTGGAAGTAGAGGCCCTCCTGGAGCGGGGTCAGCGGCAGGATGTCGTGGAGCGCCGGGCCGTCCAGGATGTCGATGTCGGCCTGGGTCAGCGGCACCAGCGGGAAGTCGCTGGGCGTGTGGCCACCGTCGTCGAGCGCGGCGAGTGACGTGAGAGCGGTGCGGAAGTGGTCGCCGAGGGCGGTGATGTCCTTCTCGGTGAAGATGCCGTCGGGCCAGGAGATGGTGGTGACCAGTTCGTACGCGCCACTTTCGTCGGGTTCGGCGATCGCGTTGAACTCCAGGGCGCGCGGCAGCCGCATCGCCGGGTCGCGCTGCTCACCCAGCTGCCCTGTGCTGATCCCGCGTTGCCAGTCTTCGGTGCTGCCGGCGCCGAAGCGGCCCAGGTAGTTGAAGAGGACCTGCGGCGACGGGCCGGCCGGCCCGTCGCCGGCCAGGTGGCGCAGGGCGCCGTAGGAGATTCCGTTGCTCGGTACGCGGGCGAGGTCTTCCTTGACCGCCTTGAGGGCGGCGGCGAGGTAGGCGGGCGCGGTGGGATCGGGCGCCGTTCCGGGATCCACGACAACCGGGAACAGGGTGGTGAACCAGCCGACGGTACGCGACAGGTCGGGGTCGAACCCGGCCGCGGCCGCGACGAAGCGTCCCTCGCGCCCGTGCCCTTCCAGTTCGATGTGGGCGAACGTCTGGTCCTGCCCCCGGTCACGTCGCAGGCGGGCGAGGGCGACGGCGACGGCGGTCAGCAGGACGTCGTTGACGCCGGCGTGGAACTTCGCGGGGATCTCGCCCAGCAGTGCGGACGTGGTCGCGGGCCCGACGGAGACGGTGAGGGTCCGCTCCCGTTCCACGGTGTCGGCCGCGGTGAGCGCACGCCTGCCGATGGGGGCGTCGGCGGCGGGCAGCCGCGTGGCGTAGTGCCCGCGGTCGGTGTCGAACGACGCGCGGCCCAGCAGCTGGGTCCAGCGCCGGAAGGAGGTGCCGACCGGGGGCAGATCGACGGGGGCGCCGGTGGAGCGCTGACGCCAGGCCGTGGCCAGGTCGTCCATCAGGATGCGCCAGGACACTCCGTCGATCACCACGTGGTGGGCGACCAGCACGAGTTGGCGTGCCTCGCGGCGCCAGACGGCACGGAGCATGACGCCGTCGTCCGGTTCGAGCGCCTCGGTGGCGAGGGCGACGCACTCCCCGGGCGGGGCGTCGCTCTCCTCCCAGCAGGGTGCGGTCTTCCCGGCCGGCGGGATGTCGAAGCCCCAGCGCTCGCCGCGTACGAGCTTGGCCCGGAGCATGTCGTGCCGGGTGAGCACGGCGGCGAGCATGTCGTCGAGGGCGTCGGCGGTCAGCTCCGCCGGGGTGTTGAGGACGACCGACTGCACGAAGCCGTCGATCGCGTCCGTGGTCTCGCCCAGCCACTGGACGATGGGCGAACCGGCGACGGTGCCGGTCGCGACGTCACCGTGGTCGACGGCGGCGACCGACTCGGCACTCGCCACCGCCGCCAGCGCCCCGACGACGGTGTGGGTGAAGATCTGTCGCGCGCTCACGTGGAGGCCCACCTCGCGCAGGGCGCTGAGGAGGGAGATCGCCAGGATGCTGTCTCCGCCGAGCTGGAAGAAGTCGTCGTCCGCGCCGACGCTGTCCAGCCGCAGCACCCGCGCGACCGCCTCGCCGACCAGGCGCTCGTTCTCGGTGGCGGGCGCCACCGGGGCTCCGGTGCCCACGGCGGGTTCCGGCAGTGCCTTCCGGTCGATCTTGCCGTTCGCGGTGAGCGGGAACTCCGTCAGAACGACGAGGTGGGCGGGCACCATGTACTCGACCATGCTCGCCGTGGCCCATTCCCTGACATCGTCCGCGCTCAGGTCCTGGTGGTCGCCGGACGGGATGACGTATCCGATCAGGTAGGTGCCGCCCACCGTGTTCTTCCTCGCGACGACACAGGTGTGCCGTACGCCGGGGTGCTCGGCGAGGGAGGCCTCGACGTCCTCGATCTCCAGCCGCATGCCGCGGATCTTGACCTGGTTGTCGGCGCGGCCCAGGAAGTCCAGCGAGCCGTCGGGGGCGTACCGCGCCAGGTCGCCCGTCCGGTACAGCCGGGAACCGTCCGAGGCGAAGGGGTTGGCCACGAAGCGGGAGGCGGTGAGGCCCGGCGCGCCCGCATATCCGCGGCCCAGAAGGAATCCGCCCGCGTACAGCTCGCCGCCTACGCCGACCGGTACGGGCCGCAACTCGTCGTCGAGCACGTAGAGCTGGGTGTTGGGGTTGGCCCTGCCGATGGAGGTCGACAGGCGTGTCGCGGCTCCCCGGTAGATGACGTGGGAGACGCCGATGGTCGTCTCGGCGGGACCGTAGCCGTGGTACAGGGGGATGCCGAGGCGGTCGCGGAACCGCTCGTACAGCTCCGGGGTGAGGACCTCGCCGCCGCACCAGACGTGCCGCAGGCAGTCGAGACGGCCGGAGTCGCCCGCGATCTCCAGGAGGACGTCCAGCATGGACGAGACCAGGTAGGTGAAGGTGACGCGCTGCTCGGCGATGACGGCGAGCAGGTGGTGCGGATCGCGTTCGCCGCCGGGCCGCAGGATCACGAGACGGCCGCCGGTGACCAACGGCAGGAAGATCTCGTTGACGGAGATGTCGAAGGAGAGCGGCGCCTTGAAGAGCGCCGCGTCGTCATGACCGAAGCGCAGGATCTCGGCGGACTGCCACAACAGGCGTTCGCTGATCGCCTCGTGTCGGATCATGGCGCCCTTGGGCCGTCCGGTGGAGCCGGACGTGAAGATCACATAGGCCAGGGAGGCGCCGGGGACGCGCACGTCGGGCGCGTCCACGGGGTGGGCCCCGTACTTCCATTCACCGAGGTCGACGGAGACGGCGTCCGGTTCCCCCGCGTCGGCCTTGCCCGTGGAGTTGAGCTGCAGCACGACCGTGGCGTCCTCGACGACGGCGTTCCTGCGGGTGGCGGGCCACTGGGGGTCGAGGGGGACGAACGCGCCTTGGGCCTGCAGCACGGCGAGGAGGCCCACGACCATCTCGGCGGAGCGGCCGAGCGAGATGCCGACGACCTGTTCCGCGCCGAGGCCCCGTTCGATCAGGTGGTGCGCCAACTGGGCGGACAGCCGGGCCGCTTCGCGGTACGTCAGCGATCGGTGCTCGTCGATGATCGCGACGGCGTCCGGCCTCTGGCGCGCCTGTTCGCGGAACATCTCCATGACGGTCGGGCGGACCCGGTCCGCCCGGGTGTCGTTCCACCGGGCCAGTTCCTCGGCCCGGGCACGGGGACCGGACGGGCCGATGGTGCCGAGAGGCCGGTCGGGGAAGTCGGCCAGGTCGTCGAGGGCCCGCCGGGCGTCGGCCGGGTCGATCCCGGCCGGCACGGCGACGCCGGGACACTCGGCGTCGACCGGCCGACCGCCGGTTCCGCCGGTTCCGTCGTGGATCCGTCCGAGGACGTCGGGAAAGGGCGTGGCGGGTGTCAGCTCCATGCCGTCCGGTGCGATGCCGGTCGCCCAGTACGCGAGGGCGACGGTGCACGCTTCGACGATGGTCCGGTCGCTGTGGTCGCCGAGCCGCCGGCGTACGGCGGCCAGCCGGGCGGGGGAAAGTTCCAGGCGAGAACCGTTCGGTTCGGACATCGAAGTCTCAGCACCCTTCCGCGGTATGCGAATCGACCCGGCACTCGGCCGGAATGCGCTCAACTGCCCTCTCGCCACGCACGCCACAGCCGGGCGTACTGGCCGCCCAGCTCGACCAGTTCGCTGTGCGTCCCCTCCTCCACCACGCGCCCCGCGTCCAGCACGGCGATCCGGTCCGCCGCCATCGCCTGGGTCAGCCGGTGGGCCACGAACAGCGTCGTCCGGCCGGAACAGGCGGCCAGCACGGCGCGTTCCAACTCGGCCGCGCCCTCACTGCCCGCCTCCGCGGTCGACTCGTCGAGTACGACCACGGGTGACCGGCTGAGCACCAGCCGGGCCAGGGCGATCTGGGCGACCTTGGTGACGTCCAGGCGTTCGCCGCCCTCGCCGACCGTGGTGTCCAGTCCGTCGGGGAACAGGTCGAGCCATCCCCCGGCGCCGACCGTCCGCAGCGCGTCCCTCAGCTCGTCGTCGCTCGCGTCGGGTGCGGCGAGCCGCAGGTCGTCGGCGAGCGGGCCGGAGAACACATGGGTCTCCTGGGTCAGGATGCTCACCAGGGCGCGCGCGCCGGCCTCGTCCGTCCCGGCGAGGTCGTGCGTCCCGATGCGCACCGACCCGGCCTGTGGTCTCCCGATGCCGGCGACCAGCGCGGCCAGGGTCGACTTGCCGGCGCCCGTCGCCCCGACCAGGGCGAGGGAGCCCCCGGCCGGGATGGACAGGGACACGCCCCGCAGGACCGGGTCCTCGGCCCCGGGATAGGTGAACGTCAGGTCCCGTACGGTGACGGGGTGGGGCGCGTCGTCGGCCGCGGCCACCGAGCCGTCGCCCACCAGCCGTTTCTCGGAGGGCTCCGAGAACACGCCGACCAGCCGGGTGAGGCTCGCGCCGGACTTCTGCGCCTCGTCGAAGGTGAACATGATGGCGCCGAGCGGGGTGAACAGGCGGTGGAACATCAGCGGGGCGGCCGACACCTCGCCCAGGGTGGCGGCGTCCGCCTCCAGCAGGGCGTACCCGACGACCAGGATCAGGACGAGGCCGATGAACTCGGCCCGGTTCTCCCGGCCGACGAACCGTCCGAAGAAGCGGAACACCTCGACGCCGAGGTTCCGCACCCGCCACGACTCGCTGGTGACCTTCTCCCGTACGGAGTCCTCCATACGGTAGGCGCGGACCGTGTCGATGCCGTTCAGTCCACTGATCAGAGCCTG
Source organism: Streptomyces sp. McG3 (assembly GCF_018619185.1). GTDB lineage: Bacteria > Actinomycetota > Actinomycetes > Streptomycetales > Streptomycetaceae > Streptomyces. The sequence goes on from NZ_JAAXYC010000002.1 coordinate 71,762, forward strand.
CGCCCGATCGGCCTGGGCCACCCGCTGCTCGCGGTAGAGCGGCGCCGAGCGGGGCAGGTACCAGCGGAGCGCCAGCGCGTAGGCGGGCAGGGCACCGGCTCCCGCCAGGCCGAGCCGCCAGTCGAGACCGAACATGCCGATCGTCGCGATGGCCACCAGGACCCCGGCCGAGAACACGGTGGGGATGGCCGTACGGATGCCCTTGGAGAGCACGGCCACGTCGTCGCCGACGCGGGACAGCACGTCCCCCCGCCCCACCTGCTCCACCCGCGCGCTCGGCATCCCCAGAACGGCTCGCACGGCTTCCTCGCGGAGCCGTGCGAGCAGTTCGGCGCCGAGTCTCCCGATCAGGTACGTGGAGGCCGCGGAGGCCGCCGCGCCGAGGAGCGCCGCCCCCACCATCAGCACTCCGACGGTGAGCAGTATCGAGCGCGACTCGCCCCCGGCCACCCCGTCGACTACCCGGCTGAGGAGGAGCACCGGGAGCACCTGCAACGCGGCCCCGGCCACCGTGGTGAGCACGGTGGCGGCGGTCAGCCACCGCGCCCGCCGGCAGTGCTCGGCCACCCAGCGGGTGGCCTCGCGTCCGGTGGCCGTGCGCAGGGTCGTCCCGGCGACGGGGGTCTCGATGGCAGTCACCCGGAGACCGGTTCTCGCGGGGGAAGGGGGCGTCGGCTCGTCATCGCTACTTGACCGAGGCGACGAGTTCGTCGATCGCGTACGGCAGGGAGAGCAGGGTGCCCTGGGACATCGCCGCGCCGATCGCCGGTCCCTCGCTGTCCAGCAGGTAGGAGACCTTGCCGTTCTTGACGGCCGGGAGGTTGTTGAACAGCTCGAACTTCTTCAGCGCGTCGGTGTCGGCCTTGTCGTTGATGACGAAGATCCGGTCGACGTCGATGAGGTCGATGCGCTCGGGCGAGAGCTCGGTGGAGAATCCGCCGTCCGCGATCTTGTCGATCTCGCTCTGGTAGGTGAATCCGGTGCCCGTGACCAGGCGGCCGCGCACGTCCGTCGAGGTGAACGCCGAGATCGAGTCCTTGTACCAGGACAGGGCGACGGCCTTCTGTCCGCCGAACTCGGGGTGTGCCTTCTTGGCCGTGTCCAGCTTGGTCTGGATGCCCTTGACCAGTTCGGCGCCCTCCTTCTCCTTGCCGAGCGCCTTGGCGATGTGCACCGCGTTGTCCTGCCACGGGGCGCTGAAGAGCTCCTTCTCGCCCTTGGTGCGGCCCACGGTCGGGGCGATCTTGGAGAGCTTCTCGTAGGCCGCCTTGTCGACCTCGGAGTAGACCGCGATGATCAGGTCCGGCCGGAGGGAGGCGATCTTCTCGAAGTTGGGGCCCGCGTCACCGTTCTTCATGACGACCTCGGGGCGGGTGTCGCCCCACTGGTCCTTCACCCAGGGCCACTGCGTGTTGATGTCGGGCGTCTGCCCGGCCGGGTTCGGGTACTGGTCGACCATGCCGACCGGCTTGACGCCGAACGCCAGGACGGCCTGGTCGTCGGTGTAGCCGACGGTGACGACCCGCTGGGGAGCCTTGCTGACCTCGGTGGATCCGAACGCGTGCTCCACCGTGACGGGGAACGCGCCCCCGGCGGCGGGAGCGTCGTCGTTCTTCTTCTCGTCCGCCGAATCGGTACCGCATCCCGCGAGGAGACCGACGCCGAGGGTCGCGGCGGACACGGCCGCGGCCAGCCGCTGCCACGGCTTCACAAGCGTCGTTCGATGGAGAGACATCCGGAATCCCTTGCTTTCGCACTGTCCACTGCGCCCCGGTACGAGGGCAGCCAGACTGTACCCCGAGTAAGTGAGGCCAGCCTAGCCTAACCGGATAACTTTCCACCGGTCAGGATGAGTTGCATCCGCCGGATGGTCAGCGGCCCTGCGGGGCGGGCCCGTTCGACGGTTCGCGCCGGACGTGTGTGCGGCCGATCGGCACGATGAGCGGGCGGTCGCCCACCGGATCGTCGATCACCTCGGCCCGCAGCCCGAACGCCTCGTGGAGCAGCTCGGCGGTGATCACGTCCCGGGGGTGTCCCTGCGCCAGGACGGCCCCCGCCCGCATGACGACGAGGTTGTCGCTGTAGCGCGTGGCCAGATTCAGGTCGTGCAGGACCATGACCACGGTGCGGCCCGACTCGTGCAGATCGTCGACCAGGTCGAGTACGTCGATCGCGTGGGCCAGGTCCAGGTAGGTGGTCGGCTCGTCCAGCAACAGCAGGTCGGTGCCCTGAGCCAGGGTCATCGATATCCACACGCGTTGGCGCTGGCCGCCGGACAGCGAGTCGACGGGCCGGTCGGCCAGGTCCGCCACCCCGGTCATGGCCAGCGCGCGCCGCACGACGTCGGCGTCGTCCGACGACCACTGCCGCAACCAGCTCTGGTGCGGATGACGTCCGCGGGCGACGAGGTCGGCGACGGTCAGCCCTTCCGGCGCCACCGGCGCCTGCGGCAGCAGCCCGAGCTTCTTCGCCACGTCCCTGGTGCGGAGCCTGCCGATGTCCTCACCGTCCAGCACGACGGAACCGCCGGCCGGTTTGAGCAGCCGGCTCAGGGTCCGCAGCAGGGTGGACTTTCCGCACCCGTTGGGGCCGATGATCGTGGTGATCACCCCGGGTGGAACGGTGACGTCGAGCTTGTCGATGACCGTACGGTCGCCGTATCCGACGGTGATGCCCCTGGCTGCCAGCCGTGGGACGTCCTCGACGCCCACTTCGGTCCGGGCGGTGAACTGAGCGGCCACAAGCCCCCCTTGTTGAGGTTCGCCTTACTTCTACCATCTACCGGAGGTTCGCCCGTACCAACAGGTAGACGAGGAACGGTCCCCCGATCACCGCGGTGACCACCCCGACCGGCAGACCGATCGGCAGCGCCGCGCGGGCGACCAGGTCCGAGCCGATCAGCAGCAGCGCGCCCACCAGGCCGGAGGCGATCAGCGGCGGGGTGGACCAGCGCGCCAGACGCATCGCCACCTGCGGTGCCACCAGGGCGACGAACGGCACCGGACCGGCCGCGCTCACCCCCACCGCGGCCAGCAGGACGGCACAGAGCAGCAGGACGGCCCGAACCCGCGTGAACCGTACGCCCAGCCCGGCGGCGACGTCGTCGCCGAGGTGCATGGGCTTGAACGGGAAGGCCACCGCGGCCACGACGACGAGCAGGACGAGCGTGCACCAGAACGCCACCCGGACCTCGTCCCAGCTCCGGTTGTCCAGCGAGCCGATCAGCCACACCTGGGCGCGCGCCACGTCCCGGATGTCGGCGGAGGCCAGCAGCCACACCGTGACGGCCTGCATCGCCGCGGTGACGGAGATGCCGATGAGGATGAGCCGGAAGCCGTCGATCCCGCGTCGCCAGGCGAGGAAGTACACCAGCAGCCCCGTGCCGAGGCCGCCCAGGAGGGCCGCCGAGGAGAGCCCGACCGAACCGGTGATCGCCGCGGCGGTGCCGCCCGTCGTCGTCACCAGGAACACCGCGACGGCGCCGGCTCCGGTGGTGATCCCCAGGATGTCCGGGCTGGCGAGCGGATTGCGGGCCACGGACTGTGTGATGGCCCCGGAGAGGCCCAGCGCGATGCCCACGATGAGACCGGCCAGCGCCCGGGGCATCCGGAGGTCCATGACCACGAACGCGTCGACCGGTTCGCCCCGGCCGAAGAGGGTGGCGATGACCCGGGAGAGGCCGATGGGAAAGTCACCGACGGCGATGGACAGGCAGAAGACCAGGAAGGCCGCCACCGCGAGCACCAGCGTGACCAGTACGAGCCAGGGACGCCAGACGAACGACACCCGGCCGAGCCGCACGCCCGGCGGCATCGGCGCTCGCACTTCGGTTCCGCTCATGGGCTCCTGGACTTCCCTCATCTGCTCGTGAACCCGCCTCATGCGCTCTTGAACTTTCCTCGCCACACCAGGAGCGCGAAGAACGGGGCTCCGAGAAGGGCGACGACGACGCCCGCTTCCAGCTCTCCCGGCCGCACGACCAGGCGGCCCACGATGTCGCAGACCAGCAGCACGCCGGCGCCGAGCAGCCCCGCGTACGGCACCAGCCAGCGGTAGTCGGGGCCGGTCAGATAGCGGGCCACGTGGGCCACCATGAGCCCGAGGAACGCGATGGGGCCACTCGCCGCGGTGGCGGCCCCCGCCAGCAGCGTGATGGCGACGATGCCGATGGTCCGGCTCACCGCGATGTTCACTCCCAGGCCGCGCGCGACGTCGTCGCCCAGGTTGAGCAGGTTGAGGGCGGGCAGCGTGATCAGCGCCAGGACGAGCCCGACGGCGATGAACCCCGTCACCGGCCAGATGACGTCGAAGCCGACGCCGGCGACAGAACCCGCGTTCCAGAACCGCAGCGCGTTCAGCGACTTCTGGTCGGACAGGGCCACCGCCGTGGTCATCGCCGCGAGGAACACCGTGACGCCCTGCCCGGCCAGAGCGAGGGTCAGGGGGTTGCCCGCGCCCCTGCCGATACTGGCCAGGCCGAAGACGACGACGCCGGCGATCCCCGCGCCCACGAAGGCGAACCAGACGTACTGGAACGGGTCGGTGAACCCGAACAGGGCGATGACCGACACCACGGCGAAGGAGGCTCCGGCGTTCACGCCCAGCAGTCCCGTGTCGGCGATCGGGTTGCGGGTGTACCCCTGGATCAGCGCACCGCCCACGCCCAGGGCCAGACCCGCCACGATCGCGAGGACCGTGCGGGGCACGCGCACGGTCTGCACGATGAGCCGGATCTCGGTGAGCTTCTGGTCGGGCTCGGGGTCCGCGAACAGCCCGTGCCAGACCTCGGTGGGGCTCAACGCGCGCGCCCCGACGGCCAAGGAGACCGCTGCCGCGATCACCAGGGCCGCCGCGAGGACGCCCAGCCCGACGACCCGCCGTCGGCGGGTGTCGGTCGTCCCCCCTGGCACGGGGCGCTCCACCTCAGTCGTGAACATGTCGAGGAACGATATCCCTTTGATCGGAGCGGTCCCGCGGGGCCCGCCCGGCATGATCCAAACGAGAGGCCCTAGGGCAGGGTGGCGCCGCCGGCCCCCTCCGGCACCGGCCGGGACTCGTCGGAGGTGGACTTGACCCGGCGGTCGAGCAGGGAGTCCAGGATCTCGCCGACCCGTATCGCGGTGTTGGAGAGCAGCGAGGTGGTGATGCCGTGCGTGTGCTCCGTACCGCCCTGGAGGTAGATGCCGCAGCGCAGGCCGGGGTCGGTCACGATCCGGTAGTCGCGCTCGACCCGTACGCGGCCGGCGGCATCACGCGAGCAGCGCTCTGCGACCTCGCCGAGGACCCCGAGCGGGTCGGCGGGGCTGTATCCGGTGGCGAACACCACGACGTCGGCGTCCAGTTCCGACTCCTCGTCGGTCACCAGGGATTTCACGGTCGTCCGGACCCCGTCGGCTCTCTCCTCGACTCCGGTGACCCGGGAGACGTTGAGGAAGCGCAGCCGTTCGGTTCCCAGCACCTTCTCGCGGTACATCTGGCGGTAGAGGTCGTCGATCAGATCGATGTCCACGACGGAGTAGTTGGTGTTGCCGTGGTAGGCCATCAGCCGGCTCTTGACCTCCTCGGGGGCGGCGAAGTAGTCGTCGACCGCTTCGGGGTCGAAGATCCGGTTGGCGAAGCTGCTGTCGTCGGCGGGGCTGTAGCCGTAGCGGGAGAAGACCGCGCAGACCTCCGCGTCCGGGAAACGGCGGTGCAGATAGGCGACGTTCTCGGCGGCACTCTGGCCGGCGCCGACGACGACGAACCGCGAGGGCGAGGCGTTCTCCAGGCCGTCGACCTTCCGTAGCAGGTCGGAGTTGTGCCAGACGCGTTCCCCGCGTTCCACACCCTCGGGCATGAGGGGGCGCAGCCCGGTTCCGATGACGAGGTTGCGGGCCCGGTGGACAGCCAGCCCCTCGCCGGACCGGACGGTCACGTCGAGGTACTCCACCGTCCCGTCGTGCACGAACGGTGCGACGGCGACGACCTCGTGGCCGTAGGAGACCAGGTCGTCGACCTTGGCCGCGGCCCACTCGAAGTAGTCGTGGAACTCCACCCGCAGCGGGAAGAGGTTCTTGTGGTTGATGAAGTCGATCAGCCGGCCCTTGCTCTGCAGGTAGCAGAGGAAGCTGAACTCGCTGGTTGGGTTCCGCAGCGTCACCAGGTCCTTGAGGAAGGAGACCTGCATGGTGGCGTCGTCGATGAGCATGCCGCGGTGCCAGCCGAAGCTCGCCTGCTGCTCGAAGAAGTGGGCGGTGACCGAATCCTGCCTGCCGACCTTGCTGTTGTGCTCGCTGAGCGCGATCGCCATGGCCACATTCGACGGGCCGAAGCCGATGCCGATGAGGTCGTGGACCAGTGGTGTGTCGCCAGGAAGAACCTGTGACATGTCACTCCCATTCGTCTGGGAAAGTCGCCTGTCAGGCGTGGGGGTTGATGGCGAAAGGCGGGCAGGCCGACGGAACCGCCCACTTCGACTTAGGTGAGCCTAAGCTGACTAACAAGCCTTGTCGATAGGGCAAATGAGATGACAGTGCGCTGATGGTCCGTCACTCATGCCCGACAGCATGCAGTGTTGCCGACTCAGGTGAGGCTTGCTTTACTTGCCCGGCCCATCCCTGCCCCGAGGAGGAACCCATGCGGGTCGTCATGTTCGGTTACCAGACCTGGGGGCACCGCACCCTGCAGGCCCTCCTCGAATCCGAGCACACGGTGGTGCTGGTCGTGACGCACCCCAGGAGTGAGCACGCGTACGAGAAGATCTGGAGCGACTCCGTCGCCGATCTCGCCGAGGAGCACGGGGTCCCCGTCCTGATCCGCGAACGCCCCGACGACGAGGAGCTGTTCGAGCGCCTCAAGGAGGCGGACGCGGACATCATCGTGGCCAACAACTGGAGGACCTGGATACCGCCGCGCATCTTCGGCCTCCCCCGCCACGGCACGCTGAACGTCCACGACTCGCTGCTGCCGAAGTACGCCGGATTCTCGCCCCTGATCTGGGCGCTGATCAACGGCGAGAGCGAAGTCGGCGTCACCGCGCACCTGATGGACGACGAACTCGACGCCGGCGACATCGTCCGCCAGGAGGCGATCGCGGTCGGCCCGACGGACACCGCCACCGATCTCTTCCACCGCACCGTCGACCTCATCGCCCCGGTCACCATCGGCGCACTCGCCCTCATCGCCTCCGGGCGGACCGAGTTCACCCCGCAGGACCGGTCGAAGGCGACCTTCTTCCACAAGCGCGCGGCCGAGGACATCCGCATCGACTGGAACTGGCCCGCCGAGGATCTCGAACGGCTGATCCGCGCCCAGTCCGCCCCTTACCCCTGCGCCTTCACCTTCCACCGGGGGCGGCGGCTGGAGGTCCTCTCCGCCGTCGTGTCCCAGAACCGCTACGGCGGCACACCCGGCCGGGTGTTCTACCGGGAGGGCGAGGGCGTGGTGATCGTCGCCGGGGCCGACGCCCGCACGGGCCGCAACCACGGCCTCGCGATCACGCGCGTACGGACCGAGGACGGCCGCGAGCTGCCCGCGACCGAGTACTTCACCTCGATGGGCGGCTACCTCACCGGCCGCCCCTGATCCGGGGCGAGCGGGCCGCCGCCCGGCTCCCGCTCAGCGGACCGGGCCGGCGCGCGGGGCCGTCGAGGAATCGACGCGGACCAGGCGGTACCCCTTGAGCTCCGACTTCTTCTTCCGGCCCGGCGACATGGTCCGGCGGCGCGCGCTCCGCGTCCCTCGCGGCATACAGCCCGGCCACCACGGCCTCGGCCCAGGCATCCGGTCGCTCGCCCGCCGTGTCGCCCACCGGCCGATCAAGGGACCGCTCCTCTCCCCCGACATGAGTTGTTTAAGGTGCAACCTTATGCGTGATGTCCGCGGCGAGCGCGTCCGGGAGGACCGCCCGCCCACCGGGGCAGGGCACCGGCGGACGTCCCGGCCGCCCGGTCAGCCCGCCGTCGTCACGTCGCCCCGGGCCCGGGGGGTACGGCCGGAACAGCGGCCTGGACCGACGGACACGTCCTTACCGACCCGTGACGTGTGCGCGCCGCGCCCGGCCCGACGGCTCGCCGGGCCCTAGCGTGGCGGTCATGCGCGTACTGGTCACCGGCGGAGCCGGGTTCATCGGGTCACATGTCGTCGCCGCACTCGCCGCGGCCGGGCACGAGAGCGTGGTGCTGGACGCCCTGCTGCCCTCGGCCCACGCCGGCGGCACCCCTGCGCAACCGCCGGGCGACCGGGTGGTCGTCGGGGACGTCCGGGACCGGGAGGCGGTGGCGGACGCGCTGGCCGGGGTGGAGGCCGTGTGCCACCAGGCGGCCATGGTCGGCCTCGGCAAGGACTTCGCGGACGCCCCGCTGTACGTGGGGTGCAACGACCTCGGTACGGCGGTGCTGCTGGCGGAGATGGCCGCTGCCGGGGTCCGGGACCTGGTGCTGGCCGGGTCGATGGTGGTCTACGGCGAGGGCCGCTACGCCTGCTCCCGGCACGGCACGGTCCGCCCCGGGCCGCGCGCGGAGAGCGACCTGCGGGCGGGGAACTTCGAGCCGCGCTGCCCCGGCTGCGGGGCGGAACTGACGCCCGGCCTGGTGGCCGAGGACGCGCCCGTGGACCCGCGCAACGTGTACGCGTCGACGAAGCTGGCCCAGGAACACCTCGCCGCCGCGTGGGCACGGGCGACGGGCGGCCGGGCGGTGTCGCTGCGCTACCACAACGTGTACGGGCCGGGGATGCCGCGCGACACCCCGTACGCCGGTGTCGCCTCGTTCTTCCGCTCGGCCCTGGCGCGCGGCGAGGCCCCCCGCGTCTACGAGGACGGGGGCCAACGGCGCGACTTCGTCCACGTCCATGATGTGGCGGCGGCGAACGCGGTGGCCCTGGAGGCGGTACGGGAGCGGCGGCCCGCGTCCTTCGCCGCGTACAACACCGGCAGCGGCGAGCCGCACACCATCGGGGAGATGGCCGCCGCGCTGGCCGGCGCGCACGGCGGGCCGGACCCGGTGGTGACCGGGGAGTACCGCCTCGGGGACGTCCGCCATGTCACGGCGGACTCGCGGGCGCTGCGCGAGGAACTGGGCTGGCGGCCCCGGGTCTCCTTCGCCGAGGGGATGGCGGACTTCGCGGCGGCCCCGCTGCGTGGTTCGGCGGCCGGCCGGGAGGCGAGCGCCGTCACGCTGTCGGGAGCGTGACGGAGAAACAGCAACCGCCCTGTACGTTGCGCACCTCGGCGCGCCCGGCGTGCGCCTCGACGATGCCGCGCACGATGGCGAGGCCGAGGCCCGCGCCGGCGGGTGGGGTGCGGGCGTGGCTGCCGCGCCAGCCGGTGTCGAAGACCCGGGGCAGGTCCTCCTCCGGGATGCCGCCGCAGCTGTCGGTCACCGACAGCACGACACCGCCGTCGGAGCGGTGCGCCGCGACGGCCACGGTGCCGTCGGGCGGGGTGCGGCGGATGGCGTTGATCAGGAGATTGCCCAGGACCCGGCTCATCTCCTTGCCGTCCACCTCCACCGGCACCTCGTCGATCCGGTCGCCGATCAGCCGCACCCCGTGCTCACGGGCCAGTGGATCGACCCCGGCCAGCGCGTCGCCGACCAGGTCGTAGAGGGAGATCCGGGCCGGTGCCAGGGTGAGCGAACCGGCCTGGATCCGTGAGAGTTCGAACAGGTCGCCGACCATGCCGTTCATCCGCTCGACCTCGGTCCTTATCTGCCGCAGATAGCGCCCGGAGTCGGCGGCCATGCCGTCCTCCAGCGCCTCGGCCATGGCCCGCATCCCGGCGAGCGGGGTGCGCAGATCGTGGGAGATCCATGCGACGAGTTCGCGCCGCGAGGCCTCCAGAGCGCGTTCCCGCTCCCGGGAGCTGTCCAGCTTGGCACTGGTGGCGGCCAGTTCGCGGGCGAGTTCGGCCAGCTCGGCGGTGGGCTGCCCGGCGGGCGTCGCGAATGTGCCGCCGTCGCCGAACGACCGCGTGGCCAGAGTCAGTTCACGGCTGTGGGCCGCAACCCAGCGGCCCAGCAGGACGGCGGTGGCCAGTGAGACCAGGGCAGCCATGGCGACGACGGTCGTGACGACGTAGAGGTCGTGGGACGAGAGGAACATCGCCCAGGCGACCGTCAGCGTCCCGGCGAGCATCGCCGTGACGGCCACCCCGGCGACGACGCTCAGCGAGACCACCAGCGACCGGTGCCGCAGGAGACGCAGGACGGCCGCGCCGAGGAGCCCGGCGGCCGCCGCGCCGAGAAAAGCGAAGAGCGCGATGAGCAGGACGTCCTTCACCGCGAACGGCCCCCGGCCGGCGGCACGGGGGCGGTGGCCGCGCCCTCCTCCGTACGGTCCGCTTCGGCGTCCAGGCGGTAGCCCACGCCCCACACGGTGCGGATCAGCCGGGGGCGGGCGGGATCCGTCTCGACCTTGCCGCGCAGTCTGCGGATGTGGACGGTGACCGTCGACAGGTCGCCGAAGTCCCACCCCCAGACCTCCCGCATCAGCTCCTCCCGCCCGAACGCCTTCCCGGGGTGCCGGAGGAGGAAGGCGAGCAGGTCGAACTCCCGGAGCGTCAGGGCCAGTCCGCGCCCGTCACGGTAGGCCTGCCGGGCCGCCGGGTCGAGGCTCAGTCCGCCCCCGGACAGCGGGCCGGCCCCGTCCGTCGGTACGGCGGCCCGGGCGCGGCGCAGCACGGAGTCGACCCGCAGGACCAGTTCGCGCGGGCTGAACGGCTTGGTGACGTAGTCGTCGGCGCCGGTCTCCAGTCCGAGGACGCGGTCCTCCTCGTCACCGCGGGCGGTGAGCATGATGACGGGGACCGGGCCGTGCTCACGCATCCGGCGGCAGACCTCGAACCCGTCCATGGCGGGGAGCATCAGATCCAGGACGACGAGGTCGGGCCGGTGTGCCGCGAACCGTGTCAGCGCGGCGGGGCCGTCGCCGGCCTGCTCGACGGTGTAGCCGGCGCGGTGCAGGTAGCCGACGACGACCTCGGCGACGGTGGGGTCGTCGTCCACGACGAGGACCCGGCCGCGCGCCCCTTGCTGGACGGGCTCCGGATGCCGGGCGGGCGGGGTGTTCTCCATGGCCTCCACTGTGGCACCCCCGCCCCGGGACACCCGGGGCCGACTGCCCCCATCCGGCCGATGTCCATGTTTCGTAAGAACCTGATGCCCTGAATGCCGGAGTTGTCTCCGTAGGGTGATGCGGGTGACCGATTCTTCTGCCGCTCTTCCGTTTCCGCCCGCCCCGCACACCGGCCTGCCCAGGGCCGACCTCGTGCTGCCCTGCCTCGACGAGGCGGCCGCGCTGCCCTGGGTGCTCGATCGCGTCCCCGACGGCTGGCGCGCGATCGTGGTCGACAACGGCTCGACCGACGGTTCGGCCGAGCTCGCCCGCTCCCTCGGCGCGCACGTCGTCACGGAGGAACGGCGCGGGTTCGGCGCGGCCTGCCACGCCGGGCTGCTCGCCGCCGAGGCCGAGTTCGTCTGCTTCTGCGACTGCGACGGCTCGCTGGACCCCGCGCTGCTGACCGGCTTCGTGCGGCGGATCGCGGACGGCGAGTGCGATCTGCTGCTCGGCCGCCGCCGCCCCGAGGGCCGGGGCGCCTGGCCGCCGCACGCGCGCGCCGGCAATCTGGCGCTGGCCCGGATGCTGCGCCGCCGCACGGGTCTGCGGCTGCACGACCTCGGCCCGCTGCGGGCGGCCCGCCGGAGCGATCTGCTCGCCCTGGACCTCACCGACCGGCGCAGCGGCTATCCGCTCCAGATGGTGGTCCGGGCCTCGGACGCCGGGCTGCGGGTCGCCGAGAGCGACGTCCCCTACCGGCCGCGCACCGGGAAGTCGAAGGTGACCGGCACCTGGCGCGGGACCTGGCAGGCGGTGCGCGACATGCGGGGCGTGCTGCGGGAGCCACCGGCGGACCGGGCGTCCGACCGGGCCGGGCGCGCGGAGACGGAGGCCGTTCGATGAGCGCGTACGGACCCACGGAGCTCCTGGTCATCGCGAAGGAGCCGGTGGCGGGGCGGGTCAAGACCCGGCTCTGCCCGCCCTTCTCCCCCGCCGAGGCCGCCGAGCTCGCCGCCGCGGCCCTCGCGGACACCCTGGACGCCGTGCTCGCCCTGCCCGCACGGCGGCGTGTCCTGGTCCTCGACGGGCGGCCGGGCCCCTGGGTGCCTCCGGGCTTCGAGGTGGTGCCGCAGAGCGCGGGCGGCCTCGACGAACGTCTCGCCGCGGCCTTCGGCGGGTGTACGGGGCCGGCCCTGCTGGTCGGCATGGACACCCCGCAGATCACGTCCGCGCTGCTCGGCCCCGCTCTCGCCCCGGGCGCCTGGGACGGCGCCGGGGCCTGGTTCGGTCCGGCCGAGGACGGTGGCTTCTGGGCCCTGGGCCTGGCGGATCCCGATCCCGCTCTGCTGCGCGGAGTGCCGATGTCCGTCCCGGAAACGGGTGCGGTGCAGCGGCGCAGACTGGTGGAGGCGGGGCTCGCCGTGCGCGATCTGCCGGTCCTGGTCGACGTGGACACCGCTGCCGACGCCCACCGGGTCGCGTCGGCGGCGCCGGGCGGCCGGTTCGCCGCGGCGCTCGGCCGACTGACCGGGGCGGGGGTGCGATGAGTACGACCGTGCCCTCGTCGGGGCTCGCCTCCCCGGCCCCGGGCGACCGCGTCGGGGCCCCGGACGCCCACGGAGCGGCCGTCGGCTCCACGGACGCCCCCGGCGCCGCGCCGGTCCGCACCGCTCCCTGGGGCGCCGACCCGTACGCCAACGCCCTGCGCACCGGCCGCGGTCCGCTGTTCCTGCGCCGCAACGACGGCTGGCTGCTGCCGCTGGACGTGGAGCGCTGGTGCTCCCACGCGGGCTCCGCCGACCTGTCCGCGCTGCACCGGTGCGAGGGGCCGGTGCTGGACATCGGCTGCGGGCCGGGGCGGCTGGTGGCGGAGCTGGCCTCGCTCGGACACCGGGCGCTGGGCATCGACGTCAGCGAGGCGGCGGTGGCCCGCACGCGCGGGCTCGGCGGCGCCGCTCTGCTCCGCAGCGTGTTCGACCCGCTGCCCGGGGAGGGCCGTTGGGGCACCCTTCTGCTCCTCGACGGCAACATCGGCATCGGGGGCGACCCGGCCGCCCTGCTGGACCGGGCGGCCGATCTGCTCGGCGTCGGCGGGCTGCTGATCGCCGAGACCGCCCCCGTCGACGTGGACGAGCGGGTCCGGGTCCGGCTCGACGACGGCCGGGACGGAACGGACGGGAGGACCGTCCCCGCCTCCGCGCGCGACGCCGAGCCGTTCCCGTGGGCGCGGATCGGGACGCCTGCCCTGCTGCGACACGCCCGCGCGGGCGGCTGGCTCACGGCCGATCAGTGGGGCGCGGAGGGGCGGACCTTCGTCTCGCTGCGCCGGCCGGTACGGGAGCGGAGCCCCCGGACCAGCAGCCAGAGCGCGGAGAGTGCGAACAGCACGCCGGTGATCAGCAGCCAGTTGCCGAAGTAGACGTCCGGGGAGGTGCCGGCGGCGGCCTCGTACCGCCGTTCGGTGCGCCGGGCGATCAGCGGGAACCAGATCAGCAGGAGCAGTCCGGAGAGGAACGCCGGCACCCGGACGAAGTTCACCAGGGCCGGCCGGGGGCCGAGCGCGGCGCGCAGCGCCCGGTCGGCCCCCGCGTACACCGGCAGCAGCACCAGGTCGTGCAGGACGGCCGACCCGGCGAACCAGAGCAGCACGCCGACGGTGTCCCCGTCCAGCAGCCGTACGCCCGCGTAACCGGCGAGGCAGAACGTGGCGGCGAGCAGCAGCAGGTGGAGCGGGCCCTCGCCGTACAGGCGGCGCGGCGAGAAGCGCGAGCGGCGGGGGGCGGGGGACGCGGGCGGCAGGGCTCGGGTGGACATCACAGCTCTCCGAACGTCAGGGTCTCGACCCACTTGGTGTTCAGCACCCCGGGCGCGGCGGGGACGATGATCCTGGCCGGGTAGCCGTGGTCCGCCGACAGCGGCGCGCCGTTCACCTCCAGTGCCAGCAGCGAACGGCCGTCGCGGACCTGGTTGTCGCGCAGCGCCGCCTTGCGGAACGAGCCACTGCGCTGGAGCGACTCGACGAACACGCCCGGCGGCCGGTCCGGGTATCCGGCGAGCGCCGCCAGGTCGGAGAGCCGCACCCCGCGCCACCGCTGGTCCGAGGTCGACCAGCCCTCCACGCAGGCGATCGGGAGCGCGGCGCCGTGCTGTTCCATGGCCAGCAGCTCGGCCCGGGAGAAGCGGAACTCCCCGGCCGGTCCCCGTACCGTCAGCCGCCAGCGCTCGTCGGTGTCGGCGGGCCTGATCCGTACGGCGGCGGCGGTCTTGTTGATCTGGAAGGCGTTCGGGCCGGGCCCCGGGTCGGTGCCGCCGCGCGGGGTGAGGAGCGCGATGCGGCGCAGCGGCCCGTCGAAGCTGCGACCGGCCGAGGTGATCAGCAGCAGCAGCGAACCGGCCCCCACGAGGGCCAGCGCGCCGCGCCGGGACAGGGTGGCGGGCAGCGGGTCGGGGGCGGCGAGGGTGTCCGGTTCGCCGCGCGGGATACCGTTGCGCAACACCCGTACGGCCTGTGGCGTCTTGAGGGCCACATGGGCGACGAACCCGGCGAGGAAGACCCAGGCCCCGTAGAAGTGCAGGGTGTAGAAGGACCCGGGGAAGAGGTAGTCCAGCTGGATGTTGAGCAGCCCGGTGATGAACTGGAACAGTGCCCCGCCCACGAGCAGCAGCAGCGAGATCCGTTCCAGGGCGTGGCCCACGGAACGGGCGGGCGGCAGCGCGAAGAGCCGGGGGACCACCGACCAGAGCTTGGCGAGCAGGACGGGCACGAGAACGATGCCGACGGTGACGTGCAGGCCCTGGGTCAGCCGGTAGAGCCAGTGCGGGCCGGTCGGCCAGGAGAACAGGTAGAAGCCGAGCCACCCCTTGCCCGGGGTCTTGTCGTTGACCCGGTTCAGGTCGGGGTTGTAGGCCGCGTACGAGAGCAGACCGGTGACGAACAGCAGGGTGAGTCCGGCGAGCAGGATGACGCCGAGCACGGCGGTGAAGCGCGCTCCGCGCACGGGGCTGCGCCAGAATGCCGGGTCGGCGGGGGTGCGCAGGGCACGGAGGGAGTCGGGGAGGGAGCGGATGCGGCGGCGTTCGGGCATGAGGCCGACGCTAGGCGGGGAACAGCGCCGACGGGCGGAAGCGACTCCTGACGAAACTCTGACATCGCGGCCGTACGGGGGAACGGGCATCGCCGCCGGACGAGCGAATCTGACGGTTCGATGACGCGGCCCTGTCGTACCGCCCGATCGCGGCCCGGTGTGCATAGCGTGCCAGCGTGAAGACCGAGGACGCCACCCCCACGGACACCGCAGGCGGCACGGGGCACGGCCCGCCCGCACCACCGGACCACGACCCCGACCGCACCCGGCGCGCGGGGCGGGCCGACCTGGTCGCCGCCGCCGCGGGCGTGCTGCTGGTCACGGCCGCGGTGGTTCTCGGCCATGTCATCCAGAACCGGGACGGGAGTCTGCGCGCCCAGTGGCCGCCGCTGCTGGCTTCCTGGGACCCGCACCTGGGTCCGGGCACCCCGGCCGCTCTGATCATGGCGGTGCTGGTGGTCGCTCACGGCCCGGCGCTCGCCGCCCGGCTGCCCTGGCGTGGGCTGCTGGCCGCGGCCTGGGCCGGGTCGATGGCCTGGGTCTTCTCGATGGCGCTGATCGACGGCTGGTACCGGGGTGTCGCGAAGCGGCTCACCACGAAGCACGAGTACCTGCGGGTCATCGACCGCTTCGAGGACATTCCCGCCACCCTGCGCGACTTCACGAACCACATCGTGATCGGCGAGCCCGGCAACTGGCCCGCGCATATCGCCGGGCATCCGCCGGGCGCGACGCTGACCTTCGTGTGGCTGGACCGCATCGGTCTCGGTGGCGGCGCCTGGGCGGCCGTCTTCTGCGTCGTGGTGGGCGGTTCGGGGGTGCTGGCCGCCCTGACCACCCTGCGCCTGCTGGCCGACGAGCGCCTGGCCAGGCGCGCCGCGCCCTTCCTCGTCCTCGCCCCGGCCGCCGTCTGGGCGGGCGTCTCCGCCGACGGCTACTTCACGGCCGTGGCCGCCTGGTCGGTGGCGCTGCTCGCGCTGGCCGCCACCCGCCGGGTCCGCTTCCCGGCCGCGGCGGCGGCCGGCGGGGGTCTGCTGTTCGGGTGGACCTGCTACCTCAGTTACGGGCTGGGGCTGATGGCGGCCGTGCTGCTGGCGGTGCTGGTGCTCGTCCGGACCGCACGACCGGTGCCGTTGTTCCTGCTCGGCGCCCTCGTGGTCCCGGTGGCCTTCACGCTCGCCGGGTTCAACTGGTGGACGGCCTACCACCTGTTGGTCGAGCGCTACTACCAGGGCGCGGGCGGCGTCCGCCCGTACGGCTACTGGGTCTGGGCCAATCTGGCCTGCGCGACCCTCGCGGGCGGGCTCGCCGCCGTCGCCGGGCTGCGCCGGAGCGCGGTGGCCGTGCCCGGCGCGGTACGGGCACTGCGGGGCGGCTCCGCGGCGGCCTCCCCGGAAGCGAGGCTGGCGCTGCTCGTCCTGGCGGCGCTGGCGGCGCTGCTCGCCGCGGACCTCTCCGGCATGAGCAAGGCGGAGACCGAGCGCATCTGGCAGCCGTTCCTGCTGTGGCTGCTGCCGGCGACGGCGCTGCTCCCCCGTCGGGGTGTGCGGTGGTGGCTGGCCGCCTCGGCCATTCCGGCCCTGCTGATCAACCACCTTCTGTGGACCGGGTGGTGATGGCACACCAGTGGGACCTCTACGTCCTTCACTTGGTCTCCAGGTCCCGGCGGCGGAAGCCCGTCAGCCCCAGCAGGATCAGTCCGGCGGCGACAGCGGTCAGGGCGAGCAGCGGGGTCCAGTTCATCCCGGCGGCCGGGAGTCGCGGCACATGGCCGAAGGGCGACAGGTTCTCCATCCAGCCCGGGAGCTGGAGGACCGGCCCCAGGTACCCGACGACGAACGCGTACACGGGCACGATCCACGCCACCGCTCCCGCATGTGGGAACCAGCCGAAGAGCAGGACGGCCACGCCGACGGTCACCCACAGGGCGGGGGCGTACGCGGCGGCCGCTCCGACCAGGTCGAGGACCAGGCCCCCGTCCCCCGCCGACGCCGCGCCCGAGAGGCCGAAGCCCAGCCCGGCGAGGACCAGCAGCGCGGTGCCGCCGGCCAGTGCGACGGCGACATGGCTTCCGAGCCAGCGGTTCCGGGAGAGGCCGGTGGCCAGCAGCGGTTCGGCGCGGCCTGCGCTCTCCTCGGCGCGCGGTCGCAGCGCGGCCATCACCACGTACACGGCGGCGACCACCGCGACGACCACCATCACCATGGACGCGAACGACTCGGCCACGGTGCTGCCACCGATCTTCGCCAGCGCCTCCTGGACCTGTTCGACGTCCTTCACCATGTCGGCTGCCTCGCCGAGGATCGAGCCGTACATGACGCCCATCAGGCACAGCCCGGCGCCGAAGCCGAGCAGGGTCGCCCGGTGCAGCCGCAGGGCGAAGCCGAAGGGCCGGGTGAGGGCGTCGGACGCCGTACGCCGGCCGAGCCGCGCGGCGCGCAGGCCCGCGCCGACATCGCGTCGGGTGCTCAGGACGAATCCGTACGCCGCGGTCAGCGCGGCGAGGGCCAGGCAGAGCGCCAACGGCCACCACCGGTCGTCGACGAAGACGTAGGTGCGCTGGATCCAGCCGATCGGGCTCAACCAGGACAGGGCGTCGTTGCCCACGTCGCCGGAGGCCCGCAGCACATAGGCGGCGCCGATCGCCGCGAGCGCCATGCCCGAGGCTCCCCGGGTATGTGGCGTGATCTGTGCGGTGACCGCGGCGATCCCGGCGAAGACGAGCCCGATCGCGGCATGGGTGAGGCCGTACAGCAGCGCCCCGCCGGGGCCGATTCCGTCGATGCCCATCGCGGTGAGGCCCAGGGCCAGCAGCAGGGCGAGCGCGAGGTTGGCCACGGCGGCGAGTGCCAGTGCGGAGGCGAGGTGGGCGTGGTGCCCGACGACGGTGGAGCGGACCAGTTCGGCGCGGCCGGTCTCCTCCTCGTCGCGGGTGTGTCGGGTGACGATCAGGATGCTCATCAGACCCACCAGGACGGCCATGAAGCCGATCAGTTGGTGACCGAGCATCGCCCCGGCGGTGTAGTCGGAGAGGTAGTGACGAGGGCCGGTCATGGCGAGCGCGGCCGGGCTGTCCATGGAGCCGACGGCGGTGGCGCGTTCCTCGGGAGTGGAGTAGAGCGCCTTGTACTCGGACGCCGTGGCCAGCGTGCCCAGGGTGAGGGCGAGCAGCCATACGGACATGCGGACGCGGTCCCGGCGCAGTCCGAACCGGACCAGGGTCCCGGTACCGGTGAAGGCGACGGAGGCCCCGGTGGGCGCGGACCTTCCGGAGGCGTCGAGCGGCGTGGCGGTGCTGGTCATCGGGGAACGCCGCCCTTCCCGCCGGTGGAGGTGGAGGGTGTCCCGTCGGAGTACGTCGGCGCGCCGGAGGGCGCGGGGTCGCCGTTCCCCGTACGTCCGTTGGACGCGAGCTCGTCGCCGTAGTGGCGCAGCATCAGCTCTTCGAGCGTCGGCGGATGGCTGGTCAGGCTCCGGATGCCGAACTCGCCGAGCCTGTGGATCGCGGCGTCGAGGTGTGCTCCGTCCACGGCGAAGTTCACTCTCCGGTCCATCGCCTTCAGTCCGTGCACCCCGGGCACGGCGTCGAGTCCGGTGGCCGGGCGCTCCGTCTCGGCCTCGACGGTCGTGCGCGTGAGGTGGCGCATCTCGCCGAGCGTGCCCGACTGCACGGTGCGGCCCCGGCGGACGATGCTGACGCGGTCGCAGAGCTTCTCCACCTGGGCCAGGATGTGGCTGGAGAGCAGCACGGTCTTCCCCGCCGCCTTCGCCTGGAGGATGACGTCCTGGAAGACGACCTCCATCAGGGGGTCGAGGCCCGCCGTGGGCTCGTCGAGGAGGAGCAGTTCGGCGTCGGAGGCGAGCGCGGCGACGATGGCGACCTTCTGCCGGTTGCCCTTGGAGTAGGCGCGGCCCTTCTTGACCGGATCGAGGTCGAACCGTTCGATGAGTTCGTCGCGCCTTCGCCGGTCGAGGCCGCCGCGCAGCTTCGCCAGCAGGTCGATGGCCTCTCCTCCGGTGAGGCCCGGCCACAGCTCCACGTCCCCGGGGACGTAGGCGAGCCGCCGGTGCAGCTCGACCGCGTCCTTCCACGGGTCCTTGCCGAGGAGTCGGGCACCGCCGGAGTCGGCGCGCAGCAGCCCCAGCAGGATGCGGATCGTCGTGGACTTGCCGGCCCCGTTGGGTCCGAGGAAGCCGTGGACCTCACCTGCTTCGACGGCGAGGTCGAGGCCGGTGAGGGCGTGCGTCCGGCCGAACGACTTGTGCAGTCCGGCGACGGTGATGGCCTTCTTCATATTTCGAAAGTACGCTTCTTTCAGAAGTGTGTGAAGTTAAGAAACCATATGAATCGCTCGATAGACTGGCCGAGGATGCGGGCAAAAACGCGTGTCAGGAACCACAGGGACCGGGGTCGGAGCATGGATGAGCGGCGGGCAGAGAGCCGCGTGGACGGCGGCGACGACGAGGCGGCCCTCTCCCTCTTCGTGGAGCGCTTCGCCGCCCAACTGGTCCAGGCGGGCATGTCACGCATGCCGGCCAGGGTCTTCGCCGCCCTGCTCTCGTCGGAGCGCGGAGCACTCACCTCCGCCGAACTGGGCGAGCTGCTGAAGATCAGCCCGGCGGCCGTGTCGGGAGCCGTCCGCTATCTCGCCCAGGTCAACATGGTCAGCCGTGAGCGGGAGCCGGGGTCCCGGCGTGAGCGCTATCGCGTGCAGGGCGACCAGTGGTACACCGCACTGCTGGAGCGGGACACCATGATGAAGAACTGGCAGGCCACGATGCAGGAGGGCGTGGACCGGTTCGGCCTCGACACCCCGCAGGGACGCCGGATCAACGACACCCTGGAGTTCTTCCGGTTCCTGGAGAAGGAGCTCGGGTCGCTGATGCAGCGTTGGGCCGCGCACCGGGCCGAACACCTCGGCGGCTGAGAACGCGGCGCCCGGCAGGACGCTTCCTCAACGCCCTTCAGATCAACCGCTGTTCGGCGAGGTCGAGCCAGTGCTCCACGTCGGACGGGGCGAAGTGCCTGATGGCCCAGTCGACCATGCGGAGGCTCATGTGGGCCCACGCGGGCCGCAGGACGTCCTCGGGGACCGCGTCGAGAACGGCGTCCAGGTGTCGCGTCACCCCCGGGCCCGCTCCCCCGCCGTGGATGCCGAAGCGCAGGGTGACCAGATCGAAGCGGTGGTCACCGCGGGCGGCCCCGTCCCAGTCGACGACGCCGGTGATCGAGCCGTCGGCCGCCAGGAGGTTCCCGGGGTGGAAGTCCATGTGCACGGCATCGTCGCCCGCCAGCCGGTCGGGGTGGTCCGCGCCGATCGTGGCGACCCGGTGTTCCAGCGCGGCGCTGCGGCGTCCATGCCGGCGCAGGGGTTCGTGCAGGCAGTAGCCCGGCCCGTCCCGGCGCAGGAACAGCTCCGTTGCGGGGACGCCGGGGTGGTCGGCGAGCCGGCCCGCCTGCAACCGGTTGAGTTCGAGCGCCTGGACCAGCGAATCGTGGTCGAGGTGGTCGATCTTCGCACCGGGCAGGAGCTCCAGGACCATGACGACCGCGTGGCCGACCTGGGCCACCAGTTCGGTGGCCGGGGCCGGGCAGCCTGCGTGCCGCAGCACCCGGCTGACGGTGAGCGGCCCTGCCTCCAGGTCCGCCACTCGGCTGTGCGGTCGCCACTTGAGCACCGAACGGCGATGGTCCGGCCGGCGCACATAGGCGGTGCCGACCTGACCGCCCGGGCAGGGGCCGTCGAGAGTCAGACGGACACCCGTCCGCTCCTGAAGGGCGTCGAGCGTCCTGGCGGCATCGAGGCGCTCGGCCCGCGCCCAGCGTTGCGGCGGAGAAGTCATGGGTCCCATGATGACCGCGCGGTACGGGCAGGGGCTACGGCGTCCGTGCCGCCGGGCCGGGCCGTGGGCACGGCCGAAGGCTGCCGCCCGCCAGCCGTGAGCGGACGGCAGCCCCGCCGGAGGCGGGACGAGGATCAGTCCGGGAGCCGGTCCATGATCCAGGTACCCAGCTCCTCGGTGATGCCCGTGTGCGCGGTGGTCGTGGACGAGCAGAGGAAATCGTCGAGTTCGCTCTCCTGCGGGTCCAGGTCACCGACGTTCGCGTACAGGTCGTCCTGCTTCTCGATGTCGCGGATCGCGACCGCGCTGACCGTGGGGACGAAACAGACGTCCTCGTGGCGCAGGTCGATCTTGCCGCCGAGCTTCTCCATGGCCCCGGAGAGGATCTTGTACGTGTGCAGGGTCCCGCCCGGGGCGCCGTCCAGCTCCGGGAAGCCGTTGGTCGCGATGGTCCTCTCGGCCTTGGGGAACCTGCGGTTCAGATACCCGGCCGTCACATCGTCGCCCTGCGCCTGGGTGTAGAAGGTGGTGCCGGGGTAGATCCGGTCGATCCGCAGCGCGACCTCGCCGGGCCGCACGTCCGGCAGACCGATGCCGTCGCCACGGCCGTTGGCCACGGCGATCTTCATCGGGATCTGCGGCCAGTTGCCGACCCGGTCCAGGGCGGCCAGGAACTCCGTGCGCTCCGGGGCGACCGTGGTCTTCTCGGTGTCCTTGTCGTAGTGCTGCCACAGCATCTGGCGCGCGGCCGGGCTGTTCATCTGCTTCGCGAAGTCGTTCGGGAACGGGATGAAGTGGGAGAACGCCTGCACACCGACGGGGATGGAAGCGCCGCGGTGCGGGCTGTCGTAGGAGAAGTACAGCGCGGTCCGGTGGTCCATCCGCTGCGTCTCCAGTCTGGCGAGTGCGTAGCGGGTGACGATGCCTCCCATGCTGAAGCCGCCGACGACCAGGCGGGCGTCGCCCAGCTGCTCGGCTGTCGCCCGCAGGATGGCGGCCACCGCCGCCTCCGCGTTGTCCAGGATCGACGCGCTGCGCTCCTCGAATCCGAGGAGGATGACGTCCCTGCCGCGCCGGCGGAGCTCGCTGATGAACGGGAAGCTGCCGCTCTCCAGCCCGTGGTAGAGCACGTCGAGCTTGCTCCGGCCGAGGTTGAAGCCGTCGGCCATGATCACGGGCCGGACGAGGCCGCCCCGGTTGCCCTCGCCGGGAAAGACCCACGCGAAGCCGTTCGGCAGGGGCCATTCCTCGTGCGCCGGTACCTCGATGGGCCCGGCCGGTTCAACGGTGAGCGGGCCGCCGAGGGTGAAGGCACCGACATTGGGCTCGGACGTCTCTGACATCGTCGTACTCCTGGGGGAGGTGGGCGGGACGACCTCATCATGGTGGGCGATATGGGCGTATCACCCCTGGGAGCCGGGGAGTTCACCACATCTGATGATCATGAGCGGAAAACGCGTTCAGTGCGTCCGGCAGATGCTCGTGCCCTCCCGGCGCCTCGACGAAGAAGTGCTGGTCCGAGCCTCAGCCCGAACCTGCGACCAGCGCCTCGCCGAGCGGGGTACGCCGGTAGAGCACCGACCGTCCGGACCGGGCGCGGACGAGCAGCCCCGCGCGCATCAGGATGGCGAGGTGGTCTCCTACCGCGCCGGGTGCCATGGCGAGGCTTCGGGCGAGGTGGCTCGTACTGGCCGGGGCGTCCAGCGCCAACAGCAGCCGGGCCCGGGCCCGGCCGACCAGGGCGGTCAGGGCGTCCGGCCGGGGGACGGTCTCCTGTTCGCCCCACAGGGCGGCGGTGCCTCGGGCGGGATAGATCAAGGTCCGGGGCCAGGGGTCTTCCGTGTGGGCGGCGATATTCCTGACGAAGACCGAAGGGATCAGCAGGAGCCCGTCGCCGGCGAGGCGGACCGTTCCGACGTCGGGGAAGTGGCCGATCTCGATGCCGCCGGCTTGCCAGGTGATGCTCGGGTGCAGGCTCTCGACGGCCGTGGCCCATCCGTGTTCGCCGATCACCCCCACCCGGTGTACGACGTCGCGCTCACAGATCGCGCGCAGTTGCGGCCAGTCCGGGGCGAGCAGTTCGTGCCACGCCCGGTTCATCGCCTCGGCGATCCGGGAGACGGCGTCCGTCGCGTCCAGCACCGCGCGTACGCGGGGATCACGGGCGGATCGGCCGGTCGCGGTGGTCGCGAATTCGTGGCGGGCAGCTTCCAGCGGCGTGGCCCGGATCATGGCCAGGTCGTCCGCCCAGGTCTGGTTGAGGCCGCGCGGGGGCGGAGCGACGAAGTCCGGTCCGCCTTGCGGGGTGTACAGGGCGAGGACGGCGTTCAGTTCGCTCTCATGGCGAAGCCGTTCAAAGGCCGGCAGGAGCCGGGTGGCCCAGGCTCGCGGCAGCGGCCTGTCCCGGCCGGCGAGCGAGCCCAGCAGGAAGCAGAGGTCCATCGCGGGCGACAGTGCGAAGCGGCTGCGCAGTAGGTCGTCGACGGAGACTTCGAAGCGCAGCACCCTGCCATGCTACCGGCGGAACATTGTTCCGATTCGTCCAGCGACGAATCATTGGTGGGTGGCGTGGGCGCACCATGAGGCTGGGCGTCATGACTTCGACCGCCGAGCCCGCGCAGGGCAACCACCGTGCCACCTACCGGGAGGTGCTGGCCGAGCCGCGGTTCCGACTGCTCTTCGCGACCCGCGCCGTCGCGATCACGGCGGACGCGCTGCGGATCACCACGTTCTCGGTTCTGGTCTTCTCCTCCACCGGCTCCGCGCTGCTCAGCGCAGTGGCCTTCGGCATCGGCTTCATCCCGCAGCTGTTCGGTTCGCTGTTGCTGGGCTCACTGGCCGACCGGCTGCCGCCCCGCGCGCTCATCACCGGCGGCTACGCCTTGACGTGCGCCACCGCCCTGCTGCTCGCCCTGGTGCGGATGCCGGTCGCGGCGAGCCTCGGTGTCGTGGCACTGGTCTCTCTCGCCACACCGGTGTTTCACGGCGCGTCGAGCCGGCTGGTCGCTCAGTCGCTGGAGGGTGACGCCTATGTACTGGGCCGTTCCCTGAACAACATCGCCGGCGCCGGCGCGCAGTTGTTCGGTCTGGCGCTGGGAGGTGCGGCCGTCGCGGCACTCGGCCCACGCCGGGCGCTCGCGGTCGGTGCCGTCCTTTACCTCGGCTGCGCGCTTGCTGTCCGCATCCGGCTCCCCCGGCTGCGGCCGGGGCGGTTCGGCGGCACACCCGGCGGCCCCGGGGGCGACAGCGGGCCCGTCCGTGCGAGCCTGCACGGTGCGGGCCTGCTGCTGCGCGGACGCACGGTGCGACGACTGATGCTGGCCCAGTGGCTACCCGTCGCGCTCGTAGCGGGCGCGGAAGGCCTCATCGTCGCCTACGCGGGAGAACGCCGATTCGCGCCCGGCTGGTACGCGGTGCTGATGGGCTGTCTGCCGGTTGGCATGCTCGTCGGCGACCTGCTGGTGGGCCGAATGCTACGGCCACGTACCCGGGAGCGACTGGTGGTCCCGTTGGCCGCGCTGGCGGGACTGCCTCTGATCGGCTTCGCCGCCGAGCCCGGGGTGGGCGTCTCCTCCTGTCTGCTGCTGGTCAGCGGCCTCGGATACGCCTACGGCCTCGGCCTGCAACGCCCGTTCCTGGACGCCCTGCCGCAGGACGGCCGAGGTCAGGCCTTCGGCTTGCTCGGCTCCGGCAGCATGACGCTGCAGGGCGTCGGACCGGTCTGCTTGGGCGCGGTGGCAGCAGGCATGGGAACAGGCGGCGCAATCGCCCTGGCAGGCGGCGCGGTGGCACTCACCGCCGGGTGGATTCTCACCTGGTACCCGCCCGCCCCTCCGG
>NZ_JAAXYC010000300.1 GCF_018619185.1 Streptomyces sp. McG3
CAGGCGGGGGCGTGTGCGGGAGGCGCGGCCGTGTAGGCCTGCGGGGCGGGGGGCGTGGGCGGGGCCTGCTGGGACCACTGGGACTCCAGGCGGGTGAGCGACTCCAGCTCGCCGTAGTCGAGGAATATCCCCCGGCAACCGCTGCACTGCTCGATCTGGACGCCGTTGCGGTTGTACGTGTTCATCTGCGCGTGACACTTCGGACACTGCATCATCGGCTCGGCTCCTCGCCCTCGTTGTGCCGTCGCCGGAATGTCTGCCCGGCGGCGGTCCGTTCACCCTACGACGCGTGGTCGGCGGCCAACTCGGGCGGCAACGTAGCGATTCGGGCACAGGATTCGATCATCAGCTGTTCGAGCTCGTCCGGATCCCGTTGCTCCGCGGCGCACTTGGCCAGGGCGAGCGCCGCCGTCTGCACCGTCAGCGCGCGGGCCGGGACGTCCAGTTCGGGCCAGGGGTCCCCGTCGGCGGGCACCGCGGGTCCCCCGGCGGACCGGTAGGCGTCCAGGAAGGCGGACCAGTCCTCGGGGGCCAGGAGTCCGGCGGCGTACCAGGCGGCGGGCCGGCCGAGGTCCCAGGCCGGATCGCCCGTCCCCGCGTCGTCCACGTCGATGAGCAGCCAGGGCCCGTCCGGAGCGGGATGGCGTACGAGCTGGCCGAGGTGCAGGTCCCCGTGGCACAGGAAGCCGGCCCTCGGGGCGGGTGCGGGGGCCTCGCCCCGGGCCCAGACCGGCAGGGCCCGCCAGCCGGCCAGCACGGGCAGCACAGCCGGGTCGCCCGGAAGGGCGGCGGACAGCCGGGCGACGGCCCGCGCGGCCTTGGCCGGACCACGCATCGGCGGGAGCCGGAACGGTGGCTCCGTGCGATGGAGGCGGGCGAGCAGCACCGCGGCCTCGGCCCACGGGGCCGCCTCGGGGTCGGTGGGGTCGACGGGCGCGCCGAGCGGCCAGAGGGTGACCGGACGCGGGGCTGGGGTGGAGTGCCCGGAGGGCTCCGGGTACCCCGGGACGGTGAGCGGCGGCAGCAGGATCCCGGTGAGCTGCGGGGCGGCGGCCAGGGCGATCCGGGCCGCCAGCGCCTCGCGGTCGGTGTCGGCCGCGTGGGCCTTCGCGACGATCGCACCGCTGCGGACCACCGTGCCGTCGGGCCGGTCCGCGAGAACCTGCGGCGGCTCGCAGACGCAACGCGCCCCGGCGGGGTGGGAGAGGCGGTGCGCGAGGGTGCCCAGGTCATGGACGACTGAGGTCTGGGTGGTGGTCAACGGCTCCCCCGGCGGCGGTCGGCCCGGCCGTGGCACCGGTCCCGCCGTGAGCGTAACGCGGGTCCGCCCGGGGGCCGACCGGTCCGGGAAGCCGCTGCCCGGACCGGAACGCCGGTGACACCCTCCGAGCCGGAACGCCGGGGCAGGTCCCGGGCGGTCGGTGCTGTGTGCGTCGGCCCGGCGGGGAACCGTAAGGGCCCGGACAGCGCGATGCCCGGTCAGCTCCCCAGCTGACCGGACAAACGCTGCCGTCCGCCGCACCCCCGTCCCCACGGGGCTGTTGGCCGGATGTGCGGGTCCGGACCGCTCTTCCGGACCCCGGGCGCCGCTCAGCGCCCCAGCATCACCGCCACGGACGACGCCTGTGTGACCACCGCTTCCCAGCCGCCGAAGACGACCGCGAGCAGGGCCGCCAGGGGAAGGACCATCGCCGTCGCCACCAAGGGGTGACGGGTGCCGGACGAACGGGTGCCGAACGCGGCGTACGCCCTGCGTCCCTGCGTACGGACCATGGTCCGCGCTGCCGTGTCCGACATGGTTCCTCTCCTGACCTGATGGGGAGCGGCGGGCGTGTGACCTCGGGGGACGAGTGCATCGCCCGCCGCTTGACCTCAACATTAGGTAACCGGCGAGCACAGGGCGTCATGCCCGCGTACCTAATCCCGGGCCTCCCGGAGGATGAGCCGTCGTCGATCGGCGTACTCCCCTGGGTGGAGACGGACCACCGGAGGTTGGGGTCATCCCGGAGGGGACGCCCGGGCCCGTCCGGCACGCTTCCGGTGCCTGTCGGCCGGCCCCGGGGCGTGCGCGCCGGGTGACTTCACTCACGCCCACGACCCCGGCGGGCTGCCGCCCCGGCGCCGGGGCCCCTCCGGGACACCACCGCCCCGTAGGCCCGGGCGGTGTCACGGCCTCCGTGACGGTCGCGCCCCGGTGTTCCCGCGGTGATCCAATCCCCCTTGCCCGGCGGTCCTTTGAGCGGACCGGCCGGCCGATGGGCCCGGATCCGCCGCACCCTGCCCCCTCTTCACCTCTCCCGCCCGGCACGGACAATCGAATTCTTCGGGAGGGCGCGGCCTCTGAGCGCGCCGGGCGCGGGGTACGTAAGCTGTGCCTCGTCAGGCGGACCAGGCAGCGGGGATGGGCAGACGATGGCGATGATGCGGCTCCGGCGCGAGGACCCGCGTCTCGTCGGCTCGTTCCGGCTGCACCGGCGGCTCGGCGCGGGCGGCATGGGCGTCGTCTACCTCGGCTCCGACCGGCGCGGCCAGCGGGTGGCGCTCAAGGTGATCCGGCCCGACCTGGCGGAGGATCAGGAGTTCCGTTCGCGGTTCGCGCGCGAGGTGTCGGCGGCCCGGCGGATCCGCGGCGGCTGCACGGCCCGGCTGGTCGCCGCCGATCTGGAGGCGGACCGCCCGTGGTTCGCGACGCAGTACGTGCCCGGCCCCTCGCTGCACGACAAGGTCGCCGAGGAGGGCCCGCTGGCCGCCGCCGAGGTCGCCTCGATCGGGGCCGCGCTGTCCGAGGGTCTGGTGGCGGTGCACGAGGCGGGGGTGGTCCACCGCGACCTGAAGCCGTCGAACATCCTCCTCTCCCCCAAGGGCCCCCGCATCATCGACTTCGGCATCGCCTGGGCGACCGGGGCGAGCACCCTCACCCATGTCGGTACGGCGGTGGGGTCGCCGGGGTTCCTCGCGCCCGAGCAGGTCCGGGGCGCGGCCGTGACGCCCGCGACGGACGTCTTCTCCCTCGGCGCGACGCTGGCGTACGCGGCGATGGCCGACTCCCCCTTCGGGCACGGCAGTTCCGAGGTGATGCTGTACCGCGTCGTGCACGAGGAGGCGCAGCTCCACGGGGTGCACGACGCGTTGGCCCCGCTGATCAGCGCCTGTCTGGCGAAGGACCCGGAGGAGCGGCCCAGCACGCTGCAACTGTCCATGCGGCTCAAGGAGATCGCGGCGCGCGAGGCGCAGGGGCTGCACGAGAGCCGGCCGCCCGTCCAGCGCTCCGCCCAGGACGCCGACCGGCCGACCGGCCGGATGGCCGACCCGTACGCCGATCAGCACACCCGCCGCTCGGAGGGTCCGTCCGCCTCCCGCCCCCAGCCGGGCAGGCGCGCCGCGCCCGGGCGTTCGGGGCCGCCGCGCACCGGTGGCTCGCGCCCGCAGCAGGCTTCGCGTGACACGACGCGTTCCGGGAAGCGGCAGGGGTCCCCGGCCGGGACGAACGGCCGGCCGGGAACCCGCTCCGGGGGGCGCACGACCTCGGCGGGGCGGCGTCCGGCCAATCCGCGGCTGCTGCGTCAGCGGCTGGTGGTGTTCGTCGTGGTGACGCTGCTGGTGGCGCTGGGCATCGCGGCGGCGCAGGGCTGCCAGGGGCCGGCACGCGGCCTGGGCGGCGGGACCGGGCCGGAGCAGCAGTATCGGGCGCCGCAGACGCAGGCCGTGCCGGAGCCGCCGCGGTCGTCCTGACGCCGGGGCCCGGCCGTGCTCAGCTCTCCGGGCGTCCCGTGGCCACCGCGTAGAAGGCGACGGCCGCCGCCGCGCCCACGTTCAGCGAGTCGACGCCGTGCGCCATCGGGATGCGGACCCATGCGTCGGCGGCCATCAGGGCCCGCGTGGACAGTCCGTCGCCCTCCGCGCCGAGCATCAGTGCCACCCGGTCCAGTCGGTGCGGGGCCGCCTCGTCGATGCTGGTGGCCTTGGCGTCCGGGGTGAGGGCGAGGAGCCGGAAGCCGGCCTCCCGTACCCCCTCCAGCGCCTTGGGCCAGGCTTCGAGCCGAGCGTAGGGGACGGAGAAGACCGCGCCCATGGAGACCTTGACGGAGCGCCGGTAGAGCGGGTCGGCGCAGTCCGGGGAGAGCAGGACCGCGTCCATGCCCAGGGCCGCGGCACTGCGGAAGATGGCGCCGATGTTGGTGTGGTCGTTCACCGATTCCATGATCACCACCCGGCGCGCGGTGGCGAGCAGTTCGTCGGACGCGGGCAGCGGCTTGCGCTGCATGGAGGCGAGCGCACCGCGGTGGACGTGGTAGCCGGTGACGCGTTCGGCCAGTTCGGGGGCGACGGCGTACACCGGGGCCGGGACCTCGTCGATGACGTCGCGCATGACGTCGACCCACTTGGCAGAGAGCAGCATCGACCGCATCTCGTACCCGGTCTGCCGGGCGCGGCGGATCACCTTCTCGCCCTCGGCGATGAAGAGGCCTTCGGCGGGTTCGCGCCGCCGTCGCAGCTCGACGTCGGTCAGGCCGATGTAGTCGCTCAGCCGCGGGTCGTCAGGGTCGTCGACGGTGATGAGTTCTGCCACAGGGTGATACTGCCTTGTCCGGTGTGTGGTGCCAACGCCTGGGATGGAGATAGGTAACCGCGGGTTACTTCACACCTGGTCGTCCGGCCCGTCCTGGCCGGTATCCGGTGCGGAGTGCGGGCGGACCGCGACGACCTCGCCGATGACGATCACGGCGGGCGGGCGCACGTCCTCGGCGACCGCGCGCTCGCCGACGTCCGCGAGGGTCGCGTCGACCCGGCGCTGGGCGGCGGTGGTGCCCTCCTGGACGAGGGCGACCGGGGTGGCCGGGTCCTTGCCATGGGCGATGAGGGCGGCGGCGATGGCGCCGATCTTGTCGACGGCCATCAGCAGGACGAGGGTGCCGCGCAGCCGGGCGATGGCCTCCCAGTCGACCAGCGAGCGCGGGTCCTCGGGGGCGACATGGCCGCTGACCACGGTGAACTCATGGGCGACGCCCCGGTGGGTGACCGGGATGCCGGCCGCCCCGGGGACGGAGATGGTGCTGGAGATCCCGGGGACGACCGTGCAGGGGATGCCCTCGGCGGCCAGCGCCTGGGCCTCTTCCATGCCGCGGCCGAAGACGAACGGGTCGCCGCCCTTGAGCCGCACGACGGACTTGCCGGCCTTGGCGTGCTCGATGAGCGCCTGGTTGATCGCCTCCTGGGCCATGAACCGCCCGTACGGGATCTTCGCGGCGTCGATCACCTCGACGTGCGGCGGGAGTTCGTCGAGCAGGTCGCGGGGGCCGAGGCGGTCGGCGATGACCACGTCGGCCTCGGCGAGGAGGCGGCGGCCGCGCACCGTGATCAGGTCCGGGTCGCCGGGGCCGCCGCCGACGAGCGCGACGCCGGGGGCGTGGTTGCGGTGGTGCGGGGCGGCGAGGGTGCCGTCGCGCAGCCCCTCGACGATGGCGTCGCGGAGGGCGGCGGAGTGCCGGGGGTCGCGGCCTCGGGGGGTGGTGTTGAGGACGGCGACGGTGATGTTCCCGATGCGGCCGGTGGCGGGGGTCCAGGCGGTGGCGGCCTCGGCGTCGTCGGCCCGGACGCACCAGGTGCGGGTGCGTTCGGCCTCGGCGGAGGCGGCGTCGTTGGCCGCGGTGTCGGAGGAGGCGATCAGGGCGTACCAGGTGTCGGCCAGGTCGCCGTCCTGGTAGCGGCGGCGCTCCCAGCGGATCTCCCCGGCGTCCGCCATGGCCTCGACGGAGGGCGTCGCGGACGGGGAGACCAGGGTGATGACGGCCCCGGTGGCGATGAGCTGCGGCAGCCTGCGCTGCGCGACCTGTCCGCCGCCGACGACGACGACGCGGCGGCCGTGCAGGCGCAGTCCGACGGGGTACGCGGGGTGGTCGGCGCGGCCTGCGCGGTCGGCGCTGTCGGCGTGGTCTGCGTGCTCGGCCATGGCGGTACGGGCTCCTCGTGCGGGTGCTGCGTAGGGGCCGCTGCGGCGGTGGAGCGGCTGTGACGTGCGGAAAGCTGAGGTCTGGGTCGGGAACACGATACGGGGTGGGGGGTGCCTGCGGCGGGCCTGTCCCCCCTGCCCGCACCTTCCCGAAGCCGGGGCTGCCCCGGGCCCCCTTGTCCTCAAGCGCCGGACGGGCTGGATTCGGGGCTCCGCCCCGGACCCCGCTCCTCAAACGCCGGAGGGGCTGTAAACACCGACGCCGGAGCGGCAGGGAACAGGAGCCGCGGACGGGTTCGGGACAGCGCCGCCGTGCGACGGGCTCAGGACAACGTCGTCCGAGGGGTCGGGACAGCGTCGTCCAGCGGGCTCAGGACAACATCGTCCGACGGGCTCGGGACACGTCGTTGCGACGGGCTCGGGACACATCGTCCAGCGGACTCAGGACAACGCCGTCCGGCGCGCTCAGGGCAACGCCGTCCGACGGGCTCAGGACCGCATCGTCCGGTGGGCTCGGGGCAGTGGTGTCGGGGCCGCCGGAAAGGTGAGGTCGAGCTTCGGGGAGGTTCTGGCGGTGGTGTCTGCGTCGTCCTGGAGGGGCTGCCCGATCTGGACTGAGGCCGAGGCGGCCGGGCCACTCGGGGCCCCGGGCCGGTCAGAGGTTCACGATGTTGCCCGGGGTCATCCTCGGGGCCCGGCGTTTCGGGGTGTGGCCCGAGAGCAGGATCAGGCGGGCCGCTCGGTGGCGTTGCCCCTCGTACGGGGTGAGCAGGGACAGCATCTCCTCGTCGTCCGCGTCGCGGTTGTCCGCCAGGGCGTGGCCCACGATGCCCGGGAGGTGCAGGTCGCCGACCGTGACCGCGTCCGCCGCGCCGTTCGAGCGCTGGAGGGTCTCGGCCGAGGTCCAGGGGCCGATGCCGGGGATCAGTTCCAGGCGGGTCAGTGCCTCGGGGAGGTCCATCGTCGCGGCCTCCTCCAGCCGGCGGGCCACGCGTACCGCGCGCAGGATCGTCGACGACCGCTTGGCGTCGACGTTCGCCCGGTGCCATTCCCAGGACGGGATCATCGCCCAGCCCCGTGGGTCCGGCATGACGTGCAGGCCCAGCTCCGCGGTGGGGCCGGGGGCAGGGGTGCCGAAGCGGCGGACCAGGTGGCGCCAGGCGCGGTAGGCCTCGTCCGTGGTGACCTTCTGCTCCAGGATCGACGGGATCAGCGATTCCATGACCAGGCCCGTGCGGAGGAGTCGCAGGCCCGGGCGGCGGTGGCGGGTCAGGGCCAGCAGGCGGTGGCGGGGGACGAACGCGTCCGGGTCGTCGTCCGCGCCCAGGAGTGCGGGGAGCCCCGCCAGCAGCCAGTCCGCACCGGGGCCCCAGGCCGCCGCCCCGATCCGGTCGCCGCGCGCCGCGAGGCGCAGGGTGCCGGGGCCATCGGGCGTGCGGGTGGCCCGCCAGAACGTGCCGTCCGCGACCATCCGGAACGTGGGGTCCGCCGGGCCCCGGCGCAGGGGGCCGAGGACGAGGCGGAGGTCCAGCGGGCCGGGTGGGGTCCACTCCCGGGTCAGCGGCGGGCCGTCGTGGGAGGGCGGAGCCGCCCGACGCGCCGGGGCGGCGGCCTGGTGCGGCAACGCCGCTCGCGCGGTGCGTGGGGCGAATCGTCCCGCCACGGGTGTCCTCGGTGCTCTTCGTGTTTCCTGGTGTGCGTTCTTCGTGCTTCTCGGTGCGGAGGGGGCGTCCTTCCGAGGGTACGGGTACCGGCCTACTGGTCCGAGGAGAAGCGGACCGAGGCGTCCGGCAGGACCGCGCCGCACCAGATCCTGATTCCGTCACGCAGTTCGTTGTCCGCGCCCACCCGCGCCCCGTCGCCGATCACCGCGCCCGCCAGCACCGTACGGTCGCCGATGCGAGCGCCGGCTCCGACCAGCGAGTCCGTGATGACCGCCCCCGCTTCGACGACCGCGCCGGCCAGGATCGTCGAGCCGTCTATTCGCGCGCCCGCGCCGATCACCGCGCCGGCGCCGACCACCGTGCCGCCGGTGAGCTTGGCGTCCGGGGCCACGGAGGCGGTCGGCAGGACCAGGCGGTCGCCGCAGCGGCCGGGGACCGCCGGGGACGGGGCGCGGCCGAGGACGAGGTCGGCGGAGCCGCGGACGAAGGCGCCCGGGGTGCCGAGGTCCAGCCAGTACGTGGAGTCGACCATGCCCTGGAGGTGGGCGCCGGAGGCGAGCAGTCCGGGGAAGGTCTCGCGTTCGACGGAGACGGGACGACCGGCCGGGATGGAGTCGATGACCGAGCGCCGGAAGATGTACGCCCCGGCGTTGATCTGGTCGGTGACGATCTCTTCCGGCGTCTGCGGCTTCTCCAGGAACGCCGTGACCCGGCCCGTCGCGTCGGTCGGCACGAGGCCGAAGGCGCGCGGGTCCTCGACCCGGGTCAGGTGGAGGGAGACATCCGCCCCGGAGACGGTGTGCGAGGTGACCAGGGCCCGGATGTCGAGCCCGGTCAGGATGTCGCCGTTGAAGATCAGCACCGGTTCGTCCGCCCCCGAGGACAGCTTCGGCGCGACGTTGCGGATGGCTCCACCGGTGCCGAGCGGTTCCCGCTCGGTGACGTACTCGATGTGCAGGCCGAGCGAGGAACCGTCGCCGAAGTACGGTTCGAAGACCTCCGCCAGGTAGGACGTGGCGAGCACGATGTGCTCCACCCCGGCCGCCCTGGCCCGCGCCAGTTGGTGGGTGAGGAAGGGGACCCCCGCCGCCGGAACCATCGGCTTCGGGGTGTGCACCGTGAGCGGGCGCAGCCGGGTGCCTTTGCCACCGACCAGGAGGATCGCTTCTTTTGCCTCTGTCACAGCACCGTCTCTGCTTCCTGCTGGGGCCTGGCCTGGTTGTGGCTGGCCAGTCTAAGCAGACCGGTCGGAAACGCCCCGGTCAGCGGCCCTGCAGTTTGGCCGAGCTGGTCCGGGCCTTGCCGAGCTTCTTGTAGAGACGCGCTCCGGGGCATTCGGTTGCGAAGCCGTCCCGATGGCCCGAGATGACGTTCATCTTGACCTTCTTGCCCTTCGCGTACTTGCCGCTGCCGCCGGAGACGAGGGTGACCTTGCCCTTGGGGTTGGCCCCGAACAGTCCGAGCTTCCAGGCGGTGAGCTTGGAGACGGCGGTCACCGCGGCGGCGGGCGGGTTGCTGGAGGAGTACGTGCCGAGCACGGCGACCCCCATGGTGTTGGTGTTGAAGCCCAGGGTGTGGGCGCCCAGGACGGCCTTGGAGACGCCTCCGGCCCGGCCCTCGTAGATGTTCCCGCACTTGTCGACGGCGAAGTTGTACCCGAAGTCGCGCCAGCCGCTGCTCTTGACGTGGTAGCGGTAGATACTGCGGAGCACCGAAGGTGCCTGCTTGCAGGTGTAGTTGTTCCCGGACGCGCTGTGGTGCACGAAGGCCGCCTTGACGGACTTGGTGTACGCGAAGTTGCGCTCGCGGAGCTTCTCGTCCGCGCCCCAGCCCTTACGGGTGACGATCTTCGGGCGGGGGCCGATGTACGGCTTCGCCCCGGCCGCGACGATCGCCGCCTCCTCCTCCGTCTCCGCCTTGGTCAGCGCGGGGATGACGGCCGCGCCGAGCGGCGCGAGGTCCGCGTTGACGGCCGAGGCCGCGGCGGATTCGGCGGTGAGCGCCTCCGGCACGGACGCCGTCGTCGTCGGCGGCACCGGGTTGCCGGCGAACGCCGCCCGGGTGACGGTCCGGCCGGCGGGGGCG
>NZ_JAAXYC010000301.1 GCF_018619185.1 Streptomyces sp. McG3
CTCCGCATCAGCGGATGTGCCGACCCGAGATCGCCCGCGCGATGACGAGGCGCTGGATCTCGCTGGTGCCCTCGAAAATGGTGTAGATCTTGGCGTCGCGGTACATCCGCTCCACCGGATGCTCCCGGCTGTAGCCCGCGCCGCCGAGGATCTGGACGGCCTTCTCCGTTGCCGCGACCGCGAGTTCGCCGGCCCGCAGTTTCGACATGGAGCCCTGGCCCGCGTCGAAGGTCCGGTCGTTGCGGGCCATCCAGGCGGCCTGCCAGATCAGCAGACGTACGGCTTCGATCTCGGTACGGATATCGGCCAGGGCGAAGGCGATCGACTGGTTCTCGATGATCGGCCTGCCGAACGCCTCGCGCTCACCGGCGTATTCCAGGGCGTACTCGTAGGCCGCCCGGGCGATGCCGAGTGCCTGCGCCGCCACGGTCGGGCGACTGACCTCGAAAGTCGCCATCGCCGCCTGGCCCTTGGCGGTGCCGCCCTCGCGCGCCCTGGCGAGGCGGGCGTCCAGCCTCCCCTTCCCGCCCAGCAGGCAGTGCCCCGGTACGGTCACCTCGTCGAGGAAGAGATCCGCGGTGTGCGAGGCGCGCAGCCCCAGCTTCTTGACCGTACGGCCCGCCGTCAGGCCCTTCGTGCCGGGCGGCACGATGAACGCGGCCTGTCCTCGGGCGCCCAGCGCGGGATCGACCGAGGCGACGACGACATGGACCTCGGCGATGCCGCCGTTGGTGATCCAGGCCTTCTGGCCGGAGATCACCCAGGAGTCGCTCGCCTCGATGTAGCGGGCCTTCGTCGTCATCGCGGAGACGTCGGAGCCGGCCCCCGGTTCGGAGACGCAGAAGGCGGCGACCTTCGGGTCGTCCTCGTCGCCGTAGCACTGCGGCACCCACTCGGCGAGCTGGTCCGGCGTGCCGGAGGCGAAGATTCCGGCGACCGCGAGCGAGGTGCCGAACAGAGCCATGCCGATGCCCGCGTCGCCCCAGAACAACTCCTCGTTGGCGATCTGGAGGGAGAGTCCCGTGGGGTCCCCGTACAGGTCGGCGAGCGACTCGAATCCGTACAGTCCGATGCGGGCGGCCTCCTGGATCACCGGCCAGGGGGTTTCCTCCCGGGCGTCCCACTCGGCGGCGGCCGGGCGGACCACCTGGGCGGCGAAGCCGTGCACCCAGTTGCGCAGGTCCTGCTGCTCCTCGGTCAGGGCGAGGGAGAAGAAGCTCATGCGCTCACGCCTTCGGGATGTCGAAGTAGCGGGTCAGGCCGGAGGCGAGGCCGACGTCACCGGCGACCTTGAGCTTGCGCGTCATGAACATGGTGACGGGATTGCCGTTGCCGGAGACGAGCTTGAGGAACTCCGCGTCGCCCATCACCAGCGTGGTGCGCGGTTCGGCGTCCGAGCGGCCGGGGGTGACCCGGCAGGCTCCGTCGGCTATCGCGGTCTCGTAGACGGCGTCGCTCTCCCCGGTGATCTTCCAGCGGATGAGCGCGGTGAGGCCGCCGGCCGCCTCGGGCCGGAACTGCTGCTTCATCCGGCCGAAGACCTCACCGAGTATCCGGGTGCGCAGCTCGCCCCGCATGACCTCGGCGAGCTGCTTCGCGGACAGGCTCTTGACGATGCGGGCGAACTCCTCGGGCGCGACCGCCGCGAAGTCGAGCCCGGACAGGTCGTCGGTGAGGTCGCCGCTGCTGGTTCCGTCCACGCCAGTTCCTTACTCCAAAGTAAACTTACTTTTGAGTAAGGTAAGGGGAGCGGCGGCGCCCCGCAAGACCGGTCCGTGGCCGGTCGCGGTGAGGGGGACGGGTGGGTGGAGGGGTGAGGGGCGGTCAGAAGGGCGAGCCCGGCAGCACGGCGAGTCCGGGGTGGTGCGCGGCCAGCATCTTGTTGGCGCGGGCCAGGTCGGACAGGGCCTGTTCGCGGTCGGCCTGGTCCTCGACGCCGAGCCGGGGGCCGCGGAACCTGCGTACCTCGCGGGCCGCGCAGTCGGCGTCGAACTCCGCCTGGAGGATGTGCGGCGGAATGCACGAACCGATCAGCGCGGCGACCCGGTCCGGGATCGGCACGGGGACGAGGAGGTGCGAGGCGGTCATGGGACGTTCCCTCTCGGATGGTTGGCCAGGAGGCGGTGCACGGGGCCTGTCGCCTGATGGGCGGCAGGTTCCTTCCTGTGTACGGGACGCGGTTCCGGGTTTCTCGTCGGATACGTCTCCGTGTCGCAACCGTTTGGGACTGACCGTCTATTTCGCCTTACGCGCCGGTAAGTTGACCCGCCGCGCCGAACGTGATCCGGATCAGGGGGATGTGCCTGCGGCACGGGAGCGCAGCCGCAGCGCGCGCAGCACCGCCTCGGTGGCGAAACGGCTCTCGGGATCGACGAGTTGGTCACCGAAGATGGTCTCCAGGCTCCGCATGCGGTAGCGCACGGTCTGCGGGTGGACGTCCAGCAGTGCGCCCATCTGGGCCGCGGTGCCCCGGGTGTCGAGCCAGATCCGCAGCGTCTCGACCAGCCGGTCGCGGCGGGTGGCGCTGATCCCCGCGACGGCGGCCAGCTCCCGCCGGGCCAACTGGTCGAGCAGGGCCGGGTCGGACAGCAGCCACAGGGTGGTGAGGTGGTCCTCGCAGCGGATCAGCGGTGCGTCGTCGATCACGCCGGAGTCGACGAGCTCCAGGACCCGGCGGGCCCAGCGGATCGACTCGCAGGCCAGTGC
This sequence comes from Streptomyces sp. McG3, assembly GCF_018619185.1. Lineage (GTDB taxonomy): Bacteria > Actinomycetota > Actinomycetes > Streptomycetales > Streptomycetaceae > Streptomyces. The sequence continues at coordinate 2,707 of NZ_JAAXYC010000301.1, forward strand.
CGTGGGTACGGTCAGCCCGATCGCCGCGCGGCCGGTCGGCAGGGCCTGTTCCAGCATGGATCTTCGTGCGTCGTCCAGTGCCCCGGGGATGAGCAGATGGGGCTGCGGGGCGCTGAGGTCGACGAGGAGGTCGCGGTCCGCGCTGAGCCGGTCCAGCTCCGCCGGGGCGCGGACGGCGATCAGTGTGACCTCTTCCGGCAGCGCCCACCCGACCTGCTCGCACAGATCGGCGATGGCGCTGCCGGGAACAGGGCGTCCGGCGAGGATGAGATGGAGCAGACGGCGGCGCAGCGCCTCGCTGTGCTCGCCCGACTGGGACTGCACCTCCTGGAATCCCTCCCGGGAAAGCGATTCCAGTTCGTCGACGTAGGCGAAGAGCGCGTCGGCGAAGCTCAGCATCAGGGTGGGGGACAGGTGGTAGCTCTGCCCGACCTTCTTCGCCCGCCGCAGGGCCACCCGTGCGCCCAGCCGGTAGGCCCCCTGGAGTGTGTCCATGCTCCGGCCCTCGTACGCCTCGAACCGTCCGAAGCGCCGGCACATGTCGTCGCGGAGTGTGGTGGGGGAGGAGGGTTCGGCCACCAGATCGACGAAGGAGGCGAGGCTCTGCTCCACGCCCACCCGGATGGCCTGCCCGTTCGGGCCGTCGAGCAGCCGGGCGTATTCCGGATAGGCCCGGGTGACCTCGACGCCGATTTCCTTGATGAGGCTGGGCAGTTCGGGTCGCATGATCGCCGCGAATTCCTGGGGGAGCGGCCCCAGCGGGTCTTCGGTATCCAACGGCTGTATGAGATGTGGCATGACAAGTCCCCTTGCTCTCGGCGCCCGGTGGTGGGGTGAGGCGGTGGGGGGAAAGCGCTCCCACGAACCGACAGGTGCGTACCAAGTTCGCGACGAAGATAGACCAACGAACAGGCACTGCACACCACTTGGACAAGATCGAAGTGCAGGGGGCACACAGTCCGGCCGTACTGTGCGACTTCCGTGCAGGTCGGGCGGTACTGCGCGCTTTCGGACAATGAATTTCGGCCGCGTGCTCCGGCGATGACAACAAAGCCGTTCCGTCGCCCGGAGAAGTGCCCGGCGTGGTGCGCGCGGTGTCGGTCGATCTTCGTGAAGAACGGGAGCACGGGCGGCTCACCACGGTGAATGCGGGGTGGCCGGCCGCTCTTTGGTGAGCATTTTCGGCCGAGTGGCTGATTTGCGTGCCATCCGTGAGTGAGTGGAGGCGGAACTTCCGCTGCCCCCGCTCCCGTGGGGCCGCGTACGCACGGCGCGCGGGGGTTCCGGTCGCCGCTGCGCAATTCCGCGCCCCCGGGTGCGCATTCCTTGACAAGGAGGCGGTGTCCCGATGCTCATTTCCGGATCAAAAAGAGTGCGGTGCAAAGAATCTTAGACGGACGGATTGTGTCGCCCGGTTTCCCGCGAGTAACATCACGCCTCGATCAATTCGGTCACGAAATCTGCCCGAAATTTGATGCTCCGATCCTCCGCCCCCCGGGCCCACCGAGGCTCCAACACCGCCGAGAAGTCGTCGCGGTGCGGGCTCGCATTGCAGAACCGCTCAACTCCGTGCACGAGGCCGCGCCACCGCGGCCGACAGAGGGGACGCCATGAGATCCGTTTCCAATCGAACCCGCGTAGGTCTGCTCGCGGCGTTCACGGCATTCAGTGCTCTGCTCTCCACCGGCTCGGCCACCGCCGCCACCCAGCTCAACGGCGACTGGGCGCCCTTCGACCGCTGCCCGGTCGACGCGCCCGCCATGCTGGCCGCGGACGGCCTCAACACCATCGCGACCTGCATAGCGTCGAGCTCGGCCACCGGAACCATCACGCTGGGCAAGACGAAGGTCTCCACCGGCAACACCGACCTGCAGCTCGGCGTCATCCAGCGCCCCGGCGGCGCCGCCTCACTGGTGGCCCCGCCCGAGGGGGCGCTGACCGCGGACCCGGCGGAGATCCCCGGCGGGCTGATCGGACTCATGTGTCCCAGCGGAATTCCGCTCGTATCGGGAATCTGCCGTCAGTTGACGGACAACAATCTCAACCGGGTGACGGCCACCATCGAACCGGCCGGCGCGCCACGCGACTTCAATATGAGTGCGGCATTCTCCACCGGTGAGCCCATTCTCACCATCCCGGTCCGCATCCACCTCAAGAATCCGTTCCTCGGTGACAAGTGCTACATCGGGACCACGTCCAACCCGGTGCTCCTGAAGCCGCAGAACGTGACGGCGCCGAGCCTCTCTCTGCAGCGGTTCTCGGCCGACGGCACTCCGAACGACGACGAGGGCGAGATGGGGCGCTACACCTTCGACGGCGCCGACCAGGGTGACGCCACGTTCGGCGTTCCCGGGGCCAGCGGCTGCGGTGCCGGGCTCCTGGACTGGGCGGTGAATCTCAAGACCGGTCTCCCGTCCGCCGCCGGAAAGAACAGCGTGACGCTCGACGCCACCACGACGTACTTCGGCAGCCCCTACGACCCCGCCGGCCTCGCGCCGGACGAGGGCAGGAAGCTGTCCGAGTTCTGGCACTCCGCGAAGCGGTAGCCCCGGTCCCGGTCCGCCGGACCCGCCCTCACGCCGAGTACCGAGGAGGTGATGCGCGACCCGCCCCCCAGTCCTGGTCCGCGCACCTCGGCACGAGCCGGTGTCGTGGACCCGCCGAGTGCCGCACCGTCCGGCACGGCGAGCAACTGAGCAAGCGCCTCTCCAGTCACGTTCAGTCGAATCCCCAACGGGACGAGAAAAGGGAGTACCCCCATGTTCAAGCGAACCGGTGTCCTGACCGCGATCGGTGCCGCCGCGGCATCCGTCGTCCTGGCCGCACCGTCGGCCGTCGCCGCTCCGACCAGCTGGACGATCAGCCCGACCGGTGCCTTCAAGGGCACCGCCGGAGTGACCGTCCTGACCGACAACAACGGCAACAAGATCCAGTGCGCGACCTCCGCCGCCTCGGGCTCGGCGCCGACCTCCCCGGTCGCCGGGAGCCCGGCCAAGCTCGCGTCGATCTCGGCGATCTCGTTCAACTCGCCGTGCACCGGGCCGTTCAGCTCGACGTGGACGGTGACCACCACGCCGCCGTGGGAGATCTGGGGCCTGGACTACGCGGCGGGCGCCGGCACCAACTCCACGGGCCAGGTGACCGGTGAGATCAGAGCGATCAAGGCGAAGGTGTCCGGGAACAGCGTCCTCGGCCCCTGCACCTTCGACGTGACCGGCAAGGTCGCGGCCAAGTACAACAACCCGACCCTGAACGGGAGCAACGGCACCCTCAACACGGCGGGCGGCGGGCTCACCCTGACCATCGCCAACAAGGTCGGCGGCGGCTGCGGCATCGTCGGCACCACGGCCAGCTTCCAGGGCCTGTACACCATCGTGAACACGGCATCGGGCAAGTCCCCGGTCATCAGCGGGTGACCCACCGCCGATGACGTCCCGTACCTGAGCGTCGTGCCCGGCCGTGCGCACCCGACGGCCGGGCACGACGGCGAGCGGGGCGCTCCACCGGCGCCGGCCGGAGCCGCGCGCGCCGCTCCTCCACCGCACCGGCCGGACACGCCCCGTTTTCGCGCACCCGCCGACAAGGGCGCGGCCGTGGATTGTCACCGGCTGCCAAAGTCCGAGCACCCGTGATCCGAACGGAAACCCGGCCCTTCCCAGGCGTCGTCGGCGTGCGTACCGTACCCGTCGGTAGGGGCCGTGCCCCGTCCGGTCGACGTACGGCCGAGCCCGGCCGACGTACCACCACCGAACCCCGCCCGAAGCCCGCCCGACGTCCGTTCGCAGTCCGCTCGACGTCCGCCCGCAGGGGCCGTTGCCGAGAAGTGGACCCGCTTTCCGCAGCCATCCCTGGGCCCACGCGCGCCGGAAGGACACATCCGTATGACCGTCGATGCACGCGCCGCAGCGAGACGACCGATCCACTGGGCCGTGGGCGGGGCGCTCGTCGTCGCCACCGCGCTCGTTCCCAGCGCCGAGTCGGTTGCCGCGGAACAGACCTCGGAGGTCGCCCTCCGCTACGCCTGCCCTTTCCCCTCCGGGCCCGAGGAAGTGGACGTCGTCGTCTCGGCGGTGCTCCCCACCTCGGTCCGCACGGGCGAGGAGATCCGCCCGTCCCAGGTCTCCGTCGAGGTGAACCTGGAGCCCACCGCGCTCGCCCGGTTCGGGGAACTGGACGCCGCCACCCTGTCGGCCGTCGCGCGGCTCACCGTCCGCAACACCGTCGGCGACCGGTCCGCCGACGCCTCCTGGCAGGATCTGACCGCTCCGCCCGTCGCCCTGCCCGGGCCCGACGGGGGCGGCCTGGCCCTGACCGCGACCGGTGACGTGCCGACGGTCTCCTTCGGCAGCCCCGGGCGCGCGACACTGGCCCCCGCCGGGCTCGCCCTCTCGCTGTCCTCGCTGACCGGGGCCGGCGAGCCGACCACACCCCCCGCGCTCGACGTCACCTGCGAACCGGCCCCGGGCCAGGAACCGGAACTCGCCGCGATCACCGTCCGCGGCGACAGCGACCCCACGGCCCCCGCTCCACAGCCGTCGGAGAGCGACCCCGCACCCGATCCGACCCCCACCCGGCCGGCCGAGGGGCTGTCGCCCGGTGCCCGGGAGAAGATCGACGCCCTCACCGACGAACGCCTCGAAGCCCTCGACGGCGAGGACCCGGGCAGCTGCCCGATCGAGATCCCGCCCGAGTGGGTGATGACCACCGCCGAGACCTACGCGGCCGGCTACGCCAACGCCGCCAAACTGGACGGCGCGGCGGCGCTGGGGCCCGCGTTCATGAAGGTGGTGCTCAACAAGCGCTACATCAACGACTCCTGCGCCTCGACCGTCGACGTCAGCTCGGAGGTGAACTTCGACTACCAGGGACGCCGGCAACTCCCCCCGACGAAGGCCACGTTCCTCAGCTACGGCTTCATGCCGACGACCGCGACCATGACGCTGGAGCAGGTGGGCCCCCCGGCCGCGATCCACACCCACACGGTCACCAACACGCCCACCTACCCGGAGGAGACGACCGTCACGGCCCAGCTCGTGATGCGGCTCTCCGACGTCGAGGTGAACGGCGTCCCCCTGGACGTGGGTCCCGACTGCCGCACGGAACGCCCCTTCGAGCAGGTGCTGAGAGGGTACGGCCAGAGCTATCCGCCGGCCGGCTACCTCGTGGCGTACGGCGGGACCCTGACCGGCTACGCCCACATCCCGCCGTTCGAGGGCTGCGGTGTGGAGGAGGACCTCGACCCGATCTTCACCTCGGCCATCTCCAGCCCGGGCAAGAAGGCCGACAACTACACCAAGATGACGCAGGCGCCCCTGTGCGTGGCCACGAACCCGGAGGGGCCGGACTGCCCGCCGAGGGTGCCCGACCCCGAGCGCTGACCCGAACACCCCCGAGCCCTTCCGGTTTCCCGGCCGGAAGGGCTCTTTCCTGCCCGCCGGCCGTCGTGTGATTCCTCATCATCCGACAGGTTTGGCTCGCTGATTACTCACCCGTGAACAATCCTCCGCCCCGCGTGAATTCTCGCCGAGGAAAGTCTGTACCCAGTATTGCGAAGTCAGGTTACCGGCCCGTAGCGTCCCAGACGTGCCGAGGAAAATCGCCTGCGTACCTGCTCGGCGGGCACGCCCGGGCCCGGTTCGCTCCGCGCCGGTCCAGAGGCGCCCGGATGGAACGCCCCCTGCATGCGCAGATTTCGACAAGGACCGGAACCGCCCTTGTCACCGAATGACAAGTGATCCATTGCCAGCCCCGCGTTCGTCGATCTCCGCTGTTCAACAGCTTGCCCTGGCGGTTTCGGCGGACATAACGTGCGCCCCCTGGTGCATGTGTGACGAGCCGCCATCGCTTTTCTCAGAGCCGGAGCGCCAATCGATGAACACGTTCACCGCCACTTCGAGGGAGGGCCGATGGGAATCGAAGTAGTCGTCGAGGGCCTGACGAAGTCCTTCGGCAAGCAGAACATCTGGCAGGACGTCAGCCTCACCCTGCCCGCCGGTGAAGTGAGCGTCATGCTCGGTCCTTCCGGAACCGGAAAGACCGTTTTCCTGAAATCCATCATCGGGCTGCTCAAGCCCGAACAGGGACGCGTCCTCATCAACGGCGTCGACATGGTGAACAGCTCCGAGCGCGACATCATGGAGACCCGGAAGCTCTTCGGCCTCATGTTCCAGGACGGGGCCCTTTTCGGCTCGATGTCGCTCTTCGACAACATCGCCTTCCCGTTGCGCGAGCACACCCGCAAGAAGGAATCCGAGATCCGCCGCATCGTCATGGAGCGCATCGACATCGTGGGGCTCCTCGGCGCCGAGGGGAAGCTGCCCGGCGAGATATCCGGCGGCATGCGCAAGCGCGCCGGCCTCGCCCGCGCCCTGGTCCTGGACCCGCAGATCATCCTCTGCGACGAGCCGGACTCCGGCCTCGACCCGGTCCGCACCGCCTACCTGTCGCAGCTCCTCATCGACCTCAACGCGCAGATCGACGCGACGATGCTCATCGTCACCCACAACCTCGACATCGCGGCGACCGTCCCCGACAACATGGGCATGCTGTTCTGCCGCAACCTCGTCACCTTCGGGCCGCGCGAGGTGCTGCTCACCAGCGACACCCCGGTCGTCTCCCAGTTCCTCGCCGGACGCCGCGAAGGCCCCATCGGCATGTCCGAGGAGAAGGACGCCGCCACCCTCGCCGCCGAGCAGTTGGCCGACACCGCCCCGTTCCCCACCGGGCCCCGCACCGTCGTCCCCCAGCTGGAGCCCTCGCCCGGGATGCCCGTGCGCCAGGGCGCGCTGCGCCGCCGGGAGCGGGTCATGGCGATGATGGGCCAGCTGCCGGAGGCCGCCCGTACGGCGATCCTCAACAGCTACGCCCCGGCCGCGGGA
>NZ_JAAXYC010000302.1 GCF_018619185.1 Streptomyces sp. McG3
TCCCCACGGATTCCGCACCCCCGCCCACGGATTCCGCCGCCCGGGTCCTCCCCGTCATCGAGATCTCCGGTTCCCCGCTGGAGCGCGGCCGGCAGTACGGCGAGGCCGTCCGCCCCCGACTGCACGCCGCCCTCGGCTACTACGAGGAGGCGTTCGGCCGCTCCGCCGGGCTCACCTGGGACCAGGTCACCGCCCGCGCCGCCCGCTGGCTGGAGCCCGTGAGCGCCTACGCCCCCCACCTCGTGGAGGAGATGCGGGGCATCGCCGACGGAGCGGGCGCAGACCTCCTGGACGTCCTCGCGCTCAACGCCCGCGGCGAGGTCATCTACGACAAGTCCTTCGCCGAGATCGCCGCCGACGGGGCAGCGGAGGGACCGGCCGACGAGGAACCCGCCGAGGGCTGCACCTCGTTCGCCGCGTACGGCCCGGCCAGCGGCGACGGCCACGTCTACGCCGGGCAGAACTGGGACTGGCGCGCCGGGGTCGCCGACACCGTCGTCATGATCCGGATCGTCCAGCCGCCCAAACCCACCCTGATCATGCAGGTGGAGGCCGGACAGATCGGCCGCCAGGGCGCCAACTCCGCCGGGATCGCCTTCAACGCCAACGGCCTCGGCGGCCGGTTCGACGACCGGATCGGACTTCCCCAGACCGTCGTCCGGCGCACCGTCCTCGACCAGGACAACATCGCCGACGCCCTCGACGTGCTCTGCCGCACCCGGGCCCACATCGCCAGCAACGCCCTGCTCACCTGCCGCGAGGGCTTCGCCATCGACCTGGAGACCACCCCCGCCGGGCACGGCTGGATGTATCCGACCGACGGCCTGCTGGTGCACGGCAACCACTACCAGGCGGGCATCCCCGCCCCGCTCGCCGCCGCCGGCTACCGCCCGATGTCCTCCGACTCCCTGGTCCGCGTCCCCCGCGCCGAACAGGGCCTGGCCGCCCTGCGCCACTCCACCGGACCCGACGAGTCCCGCAAGCTGATCCGCCGGGCCATGTCCGACCACCTCGGCCACCCCGAGTCCCTGTGCACGCACCCCGACCCGCGCCGGCCGGCCGTCGAGCACTGGATGACCCTCGTCTCCTCGCTCGCCGACCTCACCACCGGCGACTACCACGTGACCGCCGGAACCCCCTGCGACCGCGAGTACCAGCACCTTCCCTGGAACCTCTACGACGGCCCGCACGGCGGCCCGGAACCGACAGGAACCCAGCCATGACCCACCGCACGCCCCGCCCCGCGTCCGCTGCCGCGCCCCGCCGGACCGTCCGCCGCGCCGCTCCCGTCGCCGGAGCCCTCGTCGCCGCCCTGCTCGTCGCCGGATGCAGCGGCGCCACCAAGCCCGCGGGCAGCGGCTCCGCCGCCGACGCCGCGAAGCTCACCCTCACCCCTTCCACCCCCGCAGCCAAGGGCGAACTCGCCGACGCCGACTGGCTGCTGGAGGACGAACCGGACTCCCTCGACCTGGACACCCAGGGCTCCAGCGCCGGCCGGGTCGTCCTCACCAACGTCTGCGAGCGGCTCTACCAGCTCCAGCCGGACATGACGACGAAGCCCTTCCTCGCCGAGAGCGTCGAAACCCCGGACGACACCACCCTCGTCCTGAAGCTGCGTTCCGGCGTCACCTTCCACGACGGCACCCCGATGACCGCCGACGACGTGCTCTGGAGCCTTCAGCGGCACGCCGACCCGGACATGGAGCAGGGCGACGAGTTCGAGAACGTCGCCTCCATGAAGAAGACCGGCGACCGCGAGATCACCCTCACCTTCAAGGCCCCCGACGCCCTCTTCCTCAAGGCGCTCGCAGGGGACGCGGGCATCGTCTGGAACAAGGAACAGGTCGAGAAGGCGGGCCGGGACTTCGGCACCCCCGGACAGCCCGACGCCTGCACCGGCCCCTACCGGCTGGGGACCTGGAAGTCCGGCGACTCCATCACCATCGAGCGGTACGACGACTACTGGGGCGAGGCGCCGCTGACGAAGCGCGTCACCTTCCGCTGGGCCACCGACAGCGCCCTGGTCAACGCCCTCACCACCGGAGCCGCCGACGGCGCGTACGCCGAATCCCCGAACACCGCCGCCGCCCTCGACGGCAAGAAGGGCATCACCCAGTACTACGGTCCCTCCACCTCCTCCCTCGTCCTCATCCCCACCGCACGCGGCGGACTGAAGGACCCGGCCGTGCGCCGCGCGCTCTCCCTCGCACTCGACCGCAAGGGCATCGCCGCCTCCGGCTACGGCGGGATGGTCCAGCCCTGGTCCACCCCGGTCGGCTCCGGCGCCTGGGGGTACGAGAAGCCGGCCTTCGAGGCCGCCCAGCGCGCCGCCGACCCGGTCGCCCCCGCGAGCCCCGACGCCGAGGACATCGCCGCCGCGAAGAAGCTGGTGAAGGACTCCGGCGCCGACGCGGCCACCCCGATCGTCATCGGCACCGACGCCAGCCAGGGCCGCACCGTCGTCGCCAACGCCGTCCGGGCCGCTCTCCAGCGGATCGGGCTCACCGGGCAGATCAAGACCGTGCCCACCGCCCAGTTCGAGCAGTTCTACAGCGACCCCGAGGCCCGGAGCGGCATCGACGTCCTGGTCGGCGACTGGTACATCTCCAAGGCCGACCCGATGGGCTTCTACGACAACGCGCTCACCGGCTCCTCCAACAACTGGGTCGGCTTCGCGGACCCCGCCTACGACGCGACGGTCAAGAAGGCGCTCGCCACCCTCGACGACGCCGAGCGCGCGAAGCTCGCCGCCGAGGTCCAGAAGAAGTTCACCGACGCCGCCGTCTGGATCTCCGTCGCGCAGGTCCCCTCCGTCCTCGTCCTCGACGAGAAGCTGACCGGACCGCCCGCCTCCATGGCGTACCTCTACTACCCCTGGGCCGCCGACCTCGGCGCGAAGAAGGGCTGAACCGACGATGCTCGCCCGGATCTCCCGGCGGCTGGCCGGACTGCTGGCCACCCTCCTCGCCGCCTCCTTCGTCATCTTCGCCGCCGTGTACGCGGCCCCCGGCGACCCCGCCGTCTTCCTGGCCGGCGGCCGCGACAAACTCACCCCCGAGAAGCTGGAGCTGGTCCGGGCGCAGTACCACCTCGACGAACCCCTCGTCGTGCAGTACGGCCGCTGGCTCGGCGACTGCCTCCACTTCGACCTCGGCCGCTCCTTCAAATACAGCGACCAGGTGGCCGACCTGATCGTCGCCCGCTTCCCGACCACCCTGGCCCTGGTGGCGTACGCGACCGTCCTCTTCGTCGTCCTCGGCGTCGGCGCGGGCATCCTCGCCGCCGTCCGGCGCGGCACCTGGGTCGACTCGGCCGTGGTCGGCGGTACGACGCTGGCGGCCTCGGTCCCCTCGTTCGTCTCCGCCATCGCGCTCGTCGCCGTCTTCGGCGTCCAGCTCGGCTGGTTCCCCGTCACCGGGGGAGGCGAGGGCTTCACCGGCACCCTGCACCATCTGACCCTGCCCGCCCTGGCGCTGGCGCTCGGCGCGCTCGCCATCATCAGCCGGGTCACCCGGCAGGCGATGGCCGACGCCGGGGCCGCCGACCACGTGGAGGCCGCCCGCTCCTCCGGCATCCCGGAGCGCGAGATCGTCCGCCGCCACATCCTGCGCAACGCGCTCGGCCCGATCGTCACCATGTGCGGCCTGGTCATGGCCGGGATGCTCGCCGGCACGGTCGTCGTGGAGACCGCGTTCGGCATCAGCGGCATCGGCTCGCTGCTCGTCGGCGCGATCAACACCCACGACTTCCCCGTCGCCCAGGCGGTCCTGCTGCTCATGGTCACCGGCTACATCGTGGTCACCACCCTCGTCGACCTCGTCCACCCGCTGCTCGACCCGCGCGTGAAGGAGGCCGCCGTATGACCGCCCCGACCCTGACTCCGGCCATGACCCCGGTGGAGATCCCGGCCGCCCGGCGTCCCTACGGGGCGATCCTCGCGGGCGCCGTCCTCGGCCTGGTGGTGCTCGCCGCCCTCCTCGCCCCGCTGATCGCCCCGTACGCCCCCGACGCCATCGACCTCGCCGCCTCGCTTGCCGGGACCACCGGCGACCATCTCCTGGGCACCGACTCCTCCGGCCAGGACCTGCTGTCGCGGGTGCTGTACGGGGCCCGCACCAGCCTCGTGGCCCCGGCGCTCCTGCTCGCCATCGCCGCCGTGCTCGGCATCGCGCTCGGCACCCTGGCGGCGTGGCGCGGCGGCTGGGCCGACACCGTCATCTCCCGGCTCACCGACGTCATGTACGCGTTCCCGGGGCTGCTGTTCACCGTGCTGATCATCGCGGTCTTCGGCGCCGGAATGACCACCTCCGTGCTGGCGCTCGGCCTCGCGTACACGCCGACCGTCGCCAAGTACACCCGCTCCGTGGCCATCGGGGAGCGGCGCAAGCCCTACATCGACGCCTACCGCGTCCAGGGCATGGGCGGCCTGCGGATCTGCGCCTTCCACCTCGTCCCCAACCTCGGCCGCTCCGTCATCGGCTATCTGGTGGTCCTCTTCGGCGAGGCCCTGATGTCCCTGGCCACGCTCTCCTACCTCGGCTTCGGCGCCCAGCCGCCCAGCTCCGACTGGGGGCTGATGGTGCAGGAGGGACAGGCCGCCGTCGTCCAGGGAGCGCTGCTGCCCGCCCTGGTGCCCGGTATCGCCATCGCCCTGGTGGTCGTCTCCTTCAACGTCGTCGGGGTCCGGGCCGCCGACCGACTCGCCAACGGGAGGTAGTCATCCATGCCATCCGCCGCAGCGGGACACGACACAGCGGCCCTCGCCGCACCGGGAAGTGACACCGTGCTCCTCGACATCGACCACCTCACCCTCCGCCTCCCCGGCACCGCCCGGCCCGTCCTGGACCAGGTGTCCCTGCGGGTCGCGAGCGGCGAAGTCGTCGGCCTGGTCGGCGAGTCCGGCTCCGGCAAGTCCACGACCGCCAAGGCCGCCCTCCGTACCCTCCCCGAGGGGACGGCCCTCGACGGTTCCGTACGGGTGGCGGGCCGCGACGTCCTCGCCCTGCGCGGCGAGGAGCTGCGCGCCCACCGGGCCCGGACCGTCGCCCTGGTCCACCAGGACCCGCGCGCCGCCCTCAACCCCGTCCGCCGCATCGGGGACTTCCTCGTCGAGCGCCTCGCCGCCGCCGGGACCGGGGTGACCGGAGCGGCCGCCCGGGACCGCGCGGTCGAGCTGCTGGACGCCGTCGGACTCGACGCACCGGAGCGCCGGGTCCGCCAGCGCCCGCACGAACTCTCCGGCGGGATGCTCCAACGCGTCGTCATCGCCGGGGCGCTGGCCGCCGAGCCCCGGCTGCTGCTGGCCGACGAGGCGACCAGCGCCCTGGACGTCACCACCCAGGCGGAGATCCTCGCCCTCCTGCGCACCCTGCGCGCCGAACGCGGCCTCGGCCTGCTGTTCATCACCCACGACCTGCACCTGGCCGCCGCCTACTGCGACCGTGTGTACGTGATGTACGCGGGCCGGGTCGTCGAGGAACGGACCGCCGGCGACCTGTTCGAGCGGCCCCGCCACCCCTACACCCGGGGGCTGCTGGCCTGCTCGCCGACGCTGGGGGAGGAGCACCGGGAGATCCGCCCGATCCCCGGGAAGCCGCCGTCGCTGGCCGACGTCTTCGCGGGCTGCCCCTTCGCCGACCGCTGCCCGGACGCCGAACCGGAGTGCGCGGCCTGGCGGCCCGAGCCGGTGGCCCTGGCGGACGGCGGTACGGGCTCCGCCGCCTGCCGCCGGCTGCCCGAACTCGTCCCCGTACCGCAGACACCGAAGAAGGACGGCAGCCGATGACGCTCTCCTCGGAGCAGGAACCGCTGGGGCAGGGCCCCGCGCCGCTGCTCGCCGTCGACGGGCTGCGCAAGACGTACCCGCTGCCCGGCAAGGGCCGCCTGACCGCCGCCGACGGCATCGGCTTCACCGTCCCGGCGGGCGGTTCGCTCGGGATCGTCGGGGAGTCCGGCTCCGGCAAGACGACCGTGGCCCGGATGCTGGTGGGCCTGGTCCGCCCGGACGCCGGAACGGTCCGGGTCGCGGGACGGGCCCGGGGGCTCACCGCCCCGCGCGGCAGGGCGGCCCGGCTGGCCCGCGCGCGGGAGATCCAGATGGTCTTCCAGGACCCCTACCTCTCGCTCGACCCCCGGCTCACCGCCCGCCGTTGCCTCACCACGGCGCTGCGGCTGCACGGCCGGCCGGCGGAGCTGGCGGACGGGCTGCTGGACCGGGTGGGCCTCGGCACGCGCGAGGCCGAGGCCCTGCCGCACGGGCTCTCCGGCGGACAGCGGCAGCGCCTGGCCATCGCCCGCGCGCTCGCCGTCGACCCGAAGGTGCTGGTCCTGGACGAGGCGGTGGCGGCGCTCGACGTGTCGATCCAGGCGCAGATCCTCCAACTCCTCGACGGGATCCGCCGGGACACCGGGGTCGCGCTGGTCTTCGTCAGCCACGACCTCGCGGTGGTGCAGCACATCACCGACGAGGTCGTCGTGATGCGGCGGGGAACGGCCGTCGAACAGGGCCCGACCGCCGAGGTGCTCGCCGACCCGCGCGACCCCTACACCCGCTTGCTGCTGGCCTCGGTGCCGCGCGCCGGCTGGGACCCGGCCGACGCGGTCGCCGCCCGGTCCGCCGTGGCCTGACGGCCCCGGTCGTCCACAGGCAGGAGCCCCGTTCCTCCGCCGAAGCGGGGGAGCGGGGCTCCTTGGTTACTGCTGTGTACGGCCGCGATCGACCGACCCGGGCAACTAGGCCGGGGTGACGTTCTCAGCCTGCGGACCCTTGGGTCCCTGAGTGACGTCGAAGTTCACGACCTGGTTCTCCTCGAGGGAGCGGAACCCGGACGCGTTGATCGCGGAGTAGTGAACGAAGACATCCGGGCCGCCGCCGTCCTGGGCGATGAAGCCGAAGCCCTTTTCAGCGTTGAACCACTTGACGGTTCCGGTAGCCATAAGCCCTCCTTGGGCCAAAGGGTTGCCCTGCTCCAGAACCTGCAAACAAGTCTGAAAACTACAAAAGCCTGCGGGTTACATGCTCCGCAGGCTCTGTACTGCAAGGGAAACCAAACTGCAACTTGCGGGCGAGCCTAGCACGCGGTCTCCGGCGAGCGGTAGAGGGAAAGATCACTTCACCCGAATGTTTGACGGCCCTCCCCGGGCTCCGGCGGGAGGCCCTCGGAAAGGGGGCGCGGACCGGGGTGCGGGCAGGGCGTGGGACGGGGCGCACGGGCCCCGGTGATGCTCGCGGGGGGCTGCGGGTCTAGCCTCGCGATGTGGACAATTCAACCGTCTCCCCCCGTGAAGGCGACGACGACCGTCGCAGTCGGCCCCGCGTCGGCCACATCCAGTTCCTGAACTGCCTCCCGCTGTACTGGGGTCTGGCGCGGACGGGAACCCTGCTCGACCTGGAGCTCTCCAAGGACACCCCGGAGCGGCTCAGCGAGCAGCTGATCAGGGGGGACCTGGACATCGGCCCGGTCACCCTCGTGGAGTACCTGCGCAACGCGGACGACCTGGTGGCCTTCCCCGACATCGCGGTCGGCTGCGACGGGCCCGTGATGTCCTGCGTGATCGTCTCCCAGCTCCCGCTGGAGCAGCTCGACCGGGCCCGGGTGGCGCTCGGCTCGACCTCCCGCACCTCGGTGCGGCTGGCGCAGCTGCTGCTGGCCGAGCGCTACGGCGTCCGGCCCGACTACTACACCTGCCCGCCCGACCTGGGCCTGATGATGCAGGAGGCGGACGCCGCCGTGCTGATCGGCGACGCCGCGCTGCGCGCCAACCTGCACGACGCCCCCCGGCTCGGACTCCAGGTCCACGACCTGGGCCAGATGTGGAAGGAGTGGACGGGGCTGCCGTTCGTCTTCGCCGTCTGGGCGGCCCGCAAGGACTTCCTCGCCGCCCACCCCGAACAGGCGGCCCAGGTCCACCAGGCGTTCCTTGCCTCCCGGGACCTCTCCCTGGAGGAGGTCACCAAGGTCGCGGAGCAGGCGGCCCGCTGGGAGGCGTTCGACGCGGAGGTGCTGGAGCAGTACTTCACGACGCTCGACTTCCGCTTCGGCCCGGACCAGCTGGCCGGAGTCCGCGAGTTCGCCCGCCGCACGGGCCGGGACACCGGTTACCCGGCCGACGTCCACGTGGAGCTGCTCGGCGGCTGAGCGGCCGAGCGGTTGAACCGGGGAATGGGGGAATTCCCTTTCCGTCCCCGCAAAGGGAATGGGAGAGGCCGCGCAACAACACATTCGCGCCTTTCCCCGGGGCGAAAAGGTCCCCTCCTGACCGGAGAAGGGGGAATGGTCCGGCCGTTTCCCGGTGACCGCGCCGTTGGCGCCCCCTAGGCTTCGGTCCGGGTCCGGACCGTCCACCGGGTTTACCGGCCACGGGTTCACCGTCCGCAGGGTTCACAGGGGGAGTCCATATGCAGCCGCTGGAAGCGGGCGAACCGCGCACCATCGGTTCCTACCGGCTGCTCGGCAGGCTCGGTGCGGGCGGTATGGGCCGGGTCTATCTCGGCCGCAGCGCGGGCGGACGGACGGTCGCGGTCAAGGTCGTCCACCCCCACTTCGCCCTCGACGAGCAGTTCCGCGCCCGGTTCCGGCGCGAGGTGGAGTCCGCCCGGCGCATCGGCGCCCAGTGGACCGCCCCGGTCCTGGACGCCGACCCCGACGCCCCGGTGCCGTGGGTGGCCACCGGGTACGTCGCCGGGCCGCCGCTCTCCCAGGCGATCACCGAGCACGGCCCGCTGCCCGAACACGCGGTGCGCACCCTGGGCGCGGGGCTCGCCGAAGCCCTCGCCGTCGTCCACGGGCAGGGCATCGTCCACCGGGACGTGAAGCCGTCCAACGTGCTGCTCGCCCTCGACGGGCCCCGTCTCATCGACTTCGGTATCGCACGGGCCCTCGGCGCGACCGTCTCGCTCACCTCCACCGGGGTCTCCGTCGGCTCGCCCGGCTACATGGCGCCCGAGCAGATCCGGGGCCGGGACGTCTCCGGCGCGGCCGACGTCTTCTCGCTGGGCGCGGTCCTCGCGTACGCGGCGACGGGCGCGGCCCCCTTCCCGGGCGACTCCTCCGCCGTACTCCTCTACAAGGTGGTCCACGAGGAACCCGAACTGGGCGACCTGGAGGGCGAACTGCGCGAGGTGGTCGAGGGCTGCCTCGCCAAGGACCCGGCGGCCCGGCCCGCCCCGGCCGATCTCGCCCGGGTGCTCGCTCCCGGCGGGGCGGCGGCGATGGTGGCGGGCGGCTGGCTGCCGGGCGGGCTGGTGCGCGAGGTGAGCCGGTCCGCGGTGGCGCTGCTGGACCTGGAACCGCAGGACGCGCCGGACCGGTCGGGGCCGGTGCCGTTCAGCAGCGCGTCGCTGGGGGCGTTCCCGGGAACGGCCGCGCCGAGCAGGGGCGGGGCGTTCGGCGCGCCCGCCCCGGGCCCGCAGGAAGCCCCGTACGGGACCCCCCGTCCGCAGGAAGCGGCACAGGAAGCCCCGTACGGGACCCCACGCCCGCAGGAGGCGACGCAGGACGCGCCGCCGTACCGGACCCCGCACCCGCAGGACGACGCGTACGGCACGCCGCATCCGCAGGACGACACGTACGGGACCCCGC
>NZ_JAAXYC010000303.1 GCF_018619185.1 Streptomyces sp. McG3
GCACCGCCCCGGTCCGCTCCCGCGCCCACCTCCGTACCGCCGCAGCCCGCGGCGCCCCCGGCGAAACCCGTGCCGACGCCTCCGCCCGTGCCTCCGGTCCGGCCCGCTCCCGCCCCCGTACGCCCCGGACTCCCGGAATCCGCACCGGCTTCCAGGAGTGCGTCCGACGGGGACGAGGGACACGAACCCATCGGGGCGGTGCGGCCGGCCAAGCCCGTGGCCCGGCGGCCCGTCGTACGGCCGGTGGAGGCGGACGAGACGCCGGACGGTCCGCCCTGCCCGGCCTGCGGCACGCCGAACCTGCCGGGCCGGCAGTTCTGCCGGCGGTGCGCCGCCCCGCTCCGGGCCCGGGAACAGGCCGCCGCCCTGCCGTGGTGGCGCACCGTGTGGCCGTTCCGCCGCCGGGTGCGCGGCGGTTCGGGCCGGGCGCTGCGGCGGACGCTGCTGGTCCTGGTCGTGGCCGGGCTGCTGGTGGCGGGCTTCCTGTTCTTCCCGCTCGGGCGCTACGTCTACGAGGACGTCCGGGACAAGCTCGGCGGCACGAAGGAGATCAGCCCCACCGGGGTGACCGCCAGCGCCTCGGCTCCCGGTCATCCGGCGAACGCGGCGATCGACGGTCTGACGAACAAGTACTGGGGCGCCCCCGCACTCGGCGCGTCGCTGACCTCCTCGTTCGGGACGCCGTTCCGGCTGGTCGGCGTCGTGGTGTACAGCGGTGTGTCGAAGGAGCCGCAGGAGTTCCGGCGGGGCGCGAGGCCGACCCGGGCGGACCTGATCGTCACCACGAAGGACGACAAGGTGCACAGGAAGACGGTGACCCTCAACGACAAGCCCGGCAAGCAGGAGACCCGGATGGGCATCAGCGACGTCGTCTCCGTCGAACTGGTGCTGCGGGAGGCGACCGGCCAGGGCGAGGGGCGACCGATCGCGGTCGGCGAGGTCGAGTACTTCAAGCGCACCTGAGCACGCCCGTCCCGAGCACGCGCAGCCGAGCACGTCCACTGTGAGCCGGCACGGCTGCGCGAGCCTGCCTGTGCCGGAAGACGTGGCTCCGCCGTCGGCTCGGAGCCTCCGGGGCATCTCCCGCCACTGCCCCCGCCGAGACCCCATGAGGTCACTAACTACCCAGGAACGATCGGTGAGTTCGCGACGATCAAACAATTTCGGTCACGAACGGCTTCCCTCCGCACCCCCACCCGGGGTTGACTGGGCATTACACATGGTGACGCGCCCGCCCACCGGCTCGCCGACCCTGCCCCGGCACCCCGGGCTCCCGGCGGAGGAATGAGGACAGTGATGGCCCTCCCACCTCGCACATCGCCCCGTCGCCCGGCCTCCGGGTCCTCGGCCGCCGCCTCCCGACGGAACCGTCCCCGGCGCGATCACCCGGACCGCGTCGTTCACATCGTCCGCCCGTATTCATCAGACGAGGGGCAGCAATGAGCCAGATCACGTTACCGGCGTTTCATATGCCGTTCCAGAGTGCTGGGTGCCATCCAGGCCTGGCGGAAACCCGTGGGGCCGCCTGGGAATGGGCCGAATCCGAAGGGCTCGACCTGTCCGTACCGGCCCGGAAGAAAATGATCCGGACCCGCCCGGAGCTATGGATTTCCCTCATTTTCCCGCAGGCCACGCAGGAGCATCTCGACCTCTTCTGTCAATGGCTCTTCTGGGCCTTCCTGGTGGACGACGAGTTCGACGACGGCCCGGCCGGGCGCGATCCGCTGATGTGCGAGACGGCGATCACCCGCCTGGTGGACGTCCTCGACGGGACCGCGCCGAACGGGCCGATGGAGCGGGCGCTCGCCGGGCTGCGGGACCGCACCTGCCGCGGGCGGTCGCCGCAGTGGAACCGGCAGTTCCGGCGGGACACCGCCGCCTGGCTGTGGACGTACTACGCCGAGGCCGTCGAGCGGGCCGCCGGACAGGTGCCGAGCCGGGCCGAATTCGCCAAGCACCGGCGGGATTCGGTCGCCATGCAGCCCTTTCTCTGCCTGCACGAGATCACCGCCGGAATCGACCTCCCGGATTCCGCCCGGAGCCTGCCCGCCTATATCGCCCTGCGGAACGCGGTAACCGATCATTCCGGGCTCTGCAACGACATCTGCTCCTTCGAGAAGGAGGCCGCTCTCGGGTACGAGCACAACGCCGTACGGCTGATTCAGCGCGACCGGGGATCCACCCTCCAGGAAGCGGTCGACGAGGCCGGTATCCAACTGGCCCGGATAGCCGAACGGGTGCAGCGGGCGGAAAAGGAACTGATCGAGGAAATCGAGGCGGCGGGCATCGGCGGCCCGACCCGGGCAGCCCTGGAGCGCTGCGTCCAGGACTACCGGGGACTCGTACGGGGCGACTTCGACTACCACGCGCGCGCCGAGCGCTACACCCGCCCGGACCTGGTGGAGCTGGACGAACGGGACTCGCTGTCCCGGCACTTCGCCGCCTGAACGACCCGCCCGGCGACGACCGTCCCCGCGTGGCACGGCGGCCCGGGAGTCCTCGCCCGACCCGGCCGGAGCCCGGGAGTCCCCACCCGCCCCCTGCCGGAAGGTGGCTCCCGGGGCCGCGTGACCACCCGAACGTTTCCCGCCAGACCGGGGCAGGGTCGAGTGAGGTCCGGTCCGAGCGCATGGAAGACTGGGCACGCAAGCATGTCCCGGGTCGCCCCACCGGCCGGACCGACGGCGACGTCGTGCCCCCGGTCAGCGACTGACCGGTCGGAATGCCCTGCCTTCCAGCCAGCGTCGTCCCCGGGGAATCACACGTGAGAGCACAGCGAAGAGTTTGGACCACGGCCGCCGTCACGACGGCGGCCGTGGCGGGTGTCCTGGTGTTCCAGGGCGTGACCGGTACCTCCGACGCCGACCGCGACGGGCGGGCGGCAGACGCCAAGTCCGCCCCGGTGAAGGCCGATGTGCACCGGACCGCGCTGAAGACCTCGCCCGACGGCGGCTCCGCGTCGCTCGCGCGGCGCGACACCGAACCGTTCAGCCTGCTCGGCGTCACCTGGACCGATCCCGCCGCTCGGGTGACGGGGAGCGTCGAGGCCCGGACCCGCTCCGCCGCCACCGGCGAATGGACCGGCTGGCTGCCCCTGGACACCGAGATCGACGGCCGCACCGAGACCGGCCGGTCCGGCGTACGCGGCACCACCGAACCCCGCTGGGTCGGCCCCTCCAACGGCGTCGAGGTCCGCGTACGCGCCGGTGACGGCGCCCGGGCCGGACTGCCCGACGGGCTGCGGCTCGACACGGTCGACCCGGGCGGCGAGACCACCCCGCTCGCCGCCGAACCGGCCGCGTTCAGCGTCGAGGAGACCCCCTCCGAGGAGCCCACGCCCGGCGAGGAGCCCCCGGCCACCCCGCCCACGGAGGACCCGGTCGCGGAGCCCACGGACGAGCCTTCGCCCACCACGGCCACCGGGACCCCGGCGCCGCCGAGCCCCACGCCGAGCCCGAGCACCGAGTCCCCGACGCCGTCCGCCCCGCCGACGGCGCCCACCGGCTCCCCGTCGCCGACGCTCCCGCCCGTCCCGCCGTCCACCGTTCCCCAGCCGCCGATCGTCTCCCGGGCGGCCTGGAAGGCCGACGAGTCGCTCAGCACCGAGGCGCCCGACTACCTGGACCGGGTCAAGGCCGTCTTCGTCCACCACACGGCGCAGACGAACGCCTACTCCTGCGCCGACTCGGCGGCCATCGTGCGCGGTCTGCACACGTACCACGTGAAGTCGAACGGCTGGAAGGACCTCGGCTACAACTTCGTCGTCGACAAGTGCGGCACCGTCTTCGAGGGCCGCAAGGGCGGTGTGGACCGGCCGGTGCTGGGAGCGCACACCTACGGGTTCAACCGGGACACCACCGGTATCGCCGTGATCGGCATGTACACCGACACCAAGGCCGCCACCGCCGCGACCACCTCCGTCGCCCGCCTCGCCGCGTGGAAGCTCGGCCAGTACGGGGGCGACCCGGCCGGTTCCGTCCAGCTCACCGCCGGGGCGAACGGCGGCAACTTCGCCGGCAAGTCGTTCGCCGCGGGCAAGGCCTACCCCTTCCAGCAGATCTCCGGACACCGGGACGGGTTCAACACCCAGTGCCCCGGCGGGAGCCTCCACGCCCAGCTCCCCGCCATCCGCTCCCTGGCCGCCGGACCCGTCACCGGTCTCACCATCGCCTCGGTGACCGGGGCGAACGCCTCCGGCTCCACGTACTACACCCGGTCGAAGATCACCGTCGGCTGGAAGGCGGCCACGCCCTCCTCCTTCGTCAAGGGATACGAGCTGCTCGTCGGCGGAAAGCCGGTGGCCACGGTCAAGGGCGACGTCACCTCGGCCCCGGCCACCCTCGCCGCCGGCAAACACTCCGTGCAGGTCCGGGCCACCCACCAGTCGGGGAAGACCTCCCTGTCGCCGGTCGCGACCGTGGTCGCCGACACCGCGCCGCCGGTCTTCTCCACCAAGCCGGCCCTCACCCTGCGCACCGGCACGGTGAACGCCACCGCGGTCCCGCTCACCCTGAAGTGGAAGGCCACCGACGCGGCCTCCCTCAAGGAGGTCCGGCTGACCGCCCCCGTCGCGAAGACCTACGGCCCGACCACGGGCAGCGCCTCGCACACCGCGAAGCCCGCCACGGCGACCGCCTGGAAGATGACGGCGTACGACCGCGCGGGCAACACGGCCGCCGCCTCGGTCTCCGGCACCCCGGTGATCCTCCAGGAGTCCGCCGCCAAGAAGGGCGGCACGTGGACCACGAAGTCCTCCGGCAGCTACCTGGGCGGCAAGTCGTACTCCAGCAGCACCAAGAACGCCAGTCTCACCTGGACGTTCACCGGCCGGTCAGCCGCCTGGGTGGTGTCGCGGGCCGCCACTTCGGGGCAGGCATACGTGTACGTCGACGGGAAGAAGGCGGCGACGGTCGACCTGAAGTCCTCGGCCACGAAGTACCGGGACGCGATCTGGACGCAGTCCTGGTCCTCCAGAGCCAAGCACACGGTCAAGATCGTGGTCGTCGGTACGAAGGGCCGCCCGGCGCTGACCACGGACGGGCTGGTCTACCTGAAGTAGCCGCCCGGACCACCGCACCGCGAGAGGGGTGGGCACGCAGCATGTCCGACAGCGTGGCGGGGATCCCCCCGCAGGTGAGGACCGTGCACGGCACCGTGCGCGGTGCGGTGGAGCGGGGCGTCGCGGTCTTCCGCGGCATCCCGTACGCGGCTGGGCCGGTGGGCGCGCGCAGGTTCCGCGCGCCCGGGCCCCCCGAGCCGTGGACGGGGGTCCGCGAGACCGTGGCGTACGGTCCGACGGCCCCCAAGCGGCCCTACGCCCCACCGCTGGACCTGCTGCTGCCGGATCCGGCGGTGCCGGGCGACGACTGCCTGAACCTGAACGTGTGGACGCCGTCGCCGGAGCGGGGCACGGCCGGGCTGCCGGTGCTCGTGTGGATCCACGGGGGTTCGCTGGTGCACGGCTCCTCGGCGGTGCCGGTGTACGACGGCTCCGCGTTCGCCCGGGACGGGGTGGTCCTCGTCTCGGTCAACTACCGCCTGGGCGTCGAGGGCTTCGGCGTCTTCCCGGACGCGCCCGCCAACCGGGGGCTCCTGGACCAGCTGGCCGCCCTGGAGTGGGTGCGCGACAACATCGCGGCGTTCGGCGGCGACCCGGACCGGGTGACGGTGGCCGGGGAGTCGGCGGGGGCGGTCAGCATCGCCGCGCTGCTGGCCTCGCCCCGGTCGGCGGGGCTGCTGCGGCGGGCGGTGCTCCAGAGCGGGGCGCCCGCCGCGCTGCCGCCCGCCGCCGCCCGCCGGACGACCGAGCTGATCGCGAAGCGGCTCGGGGTCCCCGCGACGGCCGCCGCGCTGGCAGCCGTGGACCCGGAGGCGCTGCTCACCGCGCAGACCGAGGTCACCGGCGGCGGGAACCCGCTGACCGGCCGCGACTCCTTCCAGCTGGTCGTGGACGGCGAACTGCTGCCCCACGACCCCGTGGAGGCACTGCACGCGGGCGCGTCCGCCGGGGTCGACCTGCTGCTGGGGACGAACACCGAGGAGTACCGGCTCTGGTTCGTGCCCGGCGGGCTCACCGAGAAGATCAGCGCGCTGCGGCTCCGCCTCGCCCTGCTGAAGTTCAAGGTGCCGGGCGCCACCGCCCGCACCTACCGCGCCAACCGGCCGGACGCCACCCCCGGTGAGATCCTCGGCGCGCTCGCCACGGACCTGCTGCTGCGGGTCCCGCTCAACCGGCTGGCCGACGCCCGGACGCACGCGCCGGGCGCCAGTTACGTGTACGAGTTCGGCTGGCCCACCCCCGTACAGCGCCTCGGCGCCTGTCACGCGCTGGAGCTGGGCTTCGTCTTCGACACGCTCGGCCACCCCGACACGATGGCCCTGACCGGCCCGGACGCCCCGCAGGAGCTGGCGGACGCGATGCACCGGGCGTGGGTGGACTTCGCGACGGGCGGGGACCCGGGGTGGCCGGCCTGGGACGCGCGGCGGCCCGTGACGGTCTTCGGCCCGGGCGCACCGGAGCTGGTCCTGGCCCCGCGCGACGACGAGTTGCGCGGCTGGAAGCCGTACAGGCGCTGAGGCCGCACGGAGATCGCGTGCGGATCGGGCCGGGGGGTCAGCGCTGCCGCGCCGTATCCGCGGGTGGTGCGCTCAGGCGCAGCCGGGTGAGGACGGCGGGGCGGGCGAGGCCGGGCATGATCAGGGCCCACATGGCGCTGACCTGCTGGTGCAGGGCGTCGCGCTCGTCGAGGGCGAGGGCGAGCAGCTGCACTCCGCTGTAGCAGCCGACGATGGTCCGGGAGGCCTCCTCCGGGGTGACGTGGTCCTGGAGTTCGTCGGCGGCGCGGGCGGATTCGAGGACGGCGGTGACGGCCCCGAGCGGGCCCGCGTAGCTTTCGGCGGTCAGGTAGGGGCCCGGTTCGATCGACAGGCGCACGGCGGCCCGCAGGACGGGGTCCTCCAGGATGCCGGCGGTGTAGAGGTGGCTGATGTCGATCAGCGCCTGGAGCCAGACCTGGGGAGCCGGGCCCGAATCCGCCTGTTCGGAGATCTGCCGGAAGAACGCGTGCTGGCGGTCCAGGATCGCGTTGCCGAGCTGTTCCTTGCCCTCGAAGTGGTGGTAGAGGGCGCCGCGGGAGACTCCGGCCCGGCGCAGGATCTCCGGGGTCGACGCACCGGCGTACCCGGCCCGGTCGATAACGACTCCGGCGGCCTCGACGAGCCGCCGGACCATCTGCTCGCCGCGGTCTCCGCTCTCCCCGTGCTCCTGCATGGCCGTCACGCCTCCCTCGGTCGCCCCTGACGCTACCCGGGGGCCAGGCAACACGCTCCCGGTACGCGGCCGGATGTCGGGCATCGCCGGGCGGGAGGCCTCAAGGCCGCAGGGAGATCCAGTGCGGGTCGGGGACGACGGTGAGGATCGCGGAGACCACCACCACCAGGCCCAGCAGGACCTGTTCGCGGCGGGCCAGCAGATGGGCTGCCGACGGGTCGGCGTCCCGGAGCATCCGCCGCCGGGCCGCCACCGCCAGCACGCTGACCACGGCCATCAGCGTCAGCTTGACCAGCAGGGTGCGCCCGTAGGCGGAGGTGAACACCACGTCCAGCGGCAGCCGGCGCAGGGCCGACGCCGTGCCGGTGGCGGCGAGGGCGACGTACAGCCAGATCGCCAGGCGCGCGTACCGGCCGAGCAGGGCGCGGGCCGCGACGGGTGAGCCGCGCCAGATCCACAGGGTGCGCAGGACGTACAGCAGGCCGCCGGTCCACAGCGACGCGGCGGTCAGATGGACGACGGTGAGGGCGGCGCCGAACTCGGGGCTGTACGCCTCCGGGTGGGCGCGCAGGGCCTCCGCGCCGATGACGAGGGCGAGCGGGGCGAGGGCGAGGGCCGGGCGCCTGCTCGCGGCGCAGAGGGCGGCGAGGACCAGGCCGTTGGCGATGAGGAGGAGCAGTCCGCCCTCGCGGGTGCCGTAGGTCTCGGTGATCCCGAGATCGCTGACGGCGGCGAGCCGGACGATCTGCCCGGCCGCGGCGGCCGCCCCGGCGAGCGAGGCGCGGACCGCCCAACTCCGGACGGCGGTGCGGGGGCGGCCCCGGACGGGCCGGATGAGCTGTGGGGCGAGGAGTTCGCCCAGGTGGAGGGCGAGCGCGGCGAACAGGACGGTGCGGAGCACGGTGGTGAGCCCCGCGCCGGGTATCCGGAGCTCCCCGGTGCCGCGTGCCACGAGGCCGGGGCCGAGCAGGGCCACGAGGAGCGCGAGGGTGCCCGCGGCGCAGAGCAGGAGGGGGGTGGTCCAGGAGCGTCCGGGGGCCGGCCGGCCGGACTGCTGCCCGGGTGGCCCGCCGGCGAAGGGCGAGTCGTCCGTCGGCGCCGGTACGGCCGCCGCCGCGGGCAGGCCTGGCCCGGGCGGCGCGGCCGGGTCGGCGGGAGGTCCGGAGAACATCACGGCCCGATCCTCATCGGTGGACAAAGACACAGCAAGCCACGCCCGGTGGGCGGGACCGCCGGAAGGCGCCCGGAAAGTGGCCGGAAGGGGCCCTTCGGACGTGTCCGGCGGCGGCCGGGCCCCGATGGGCGCGGGACCGGCCGCCGCGGCGGATCAGGCCTTGTTCCGCGAGGCCCAGAACTCGTCGAAGGTGAGCAGGCCGTCACCGTTGGCGTCGTGGGCGTTGATGATCGCCTGCGCCACCGTCTCGGTGACGAAGGGGTCGCCCAGCTGGGCCATCGCGCTCTTGTACTCGTTGGCCGTGATGAGCCCGTCGCCGTCTCTGTCGAACCGCTCGAATGCCGTCCGCGCCGACTCGATGTCCGCCACAGTTCCACCCCTTCGTGATGCCGAATGTCAGGGATCAGATTATCGGGCCGTCCGGGTGGCATCGGCGGCCGGTCGGCCCAGCAGCTCCGTGGCCGTCACCGCGCGCAGCCCGCGACGGCCGATCTCGGCGAGAAGCAGCGGCAGCGCGTCGACGGTGACCGGGCGGCCGAGGCTCAGCTCCACCACCGATCCGTTGCGCAGCTCCCCCGCGACCTTCCGGGTGACGGGAGCGACGCGGGTGGCCGCGTGGTCGAGCGACTCCACGTCGCAGCCGAGGACATGGGGGTAGCCGGCCCGCTGGGCGAGGCGCTGGAGGAGCGGGGAGGCGTACGCGGTGGGCGAGGGGCGGAACCAGGTGCCGATGGACCCGGTGAGCCGGCGCAGTCGCCGGGCACACGCGGCGATCTCCTCGTACGCGGCGCGTTCGTCCAGGGACGCGAGGTCGAGGTGGTGCTCGGTGTGGTTGCCGATCTCGTGGCCCCCGTCGAGGATCCGGCGGGCCAGGCCGGGGTGTTCGGCGAGCCAGGCGCCGACCGCGAGCACCGTGACGCGTGCCCCGGCCTGTTCGCACCGGGCGAGTGCGGCGTGGGCGAGGTCCGGGTCGCCGCGCCCGTCGAAGGTGAGGGCGACGCGGGGCCGGTCGCGGGGACCGTGCGCGATCCGGAAGGGCATCCCGGGGA
>NZ_JAAXYC010000304.1 GCF_018619185.1 Streptomyces sp. McG3
CCCCCTTTCCCCTCGCTTCTTCGCGTCGCCCCCCCGCCCCTTCCCCCTCCTCTCCTCGAACCTTCGCCCCGCATCCGTGCGCCCTTCCGTGGAGCCCCCATGACTGTCAGCCATGCGCCACCACCACCCGGCCTGTCCGCTGCCCCGGAGAAGTCCTCCGCGCCGAGCCGTACGCCGCCCGACCTGGAAGCGGTCGTTCCGGCGTCCGTCCGGCGGTCTCGGCTGCGGGCCGCTCCGCGGTGGGTGCGACGGGCGGTGGGGCCGTTGCTGTTGCTCGCGTTGTGGCAGGTGCTCAGCGCCACGGGGGTGCTGCATCCCGATGTGCTCGCCTCGCCCGGGACCATCGCCCGCGCGGGCGCCGACCTGGTGGCGGACGGGACACTGCCCGCCGCGATGGGGGTCTCGCTCCAGCGTGTGGTCGTGGGGCTCCTGCTCGGTGGCGTCGTCGGGACGGCGCTCGCGCTCGTGTCGGGGCTCTCACGGCTCGGAGAGGACCTGGTCGACGCGACCGTGCAGATGCTGCGCACGGTGCCCTGGGTGGGGCTGATCCCGCTGTTCATCATCTGGCTCGGGATCGGGGAGGCGCCGAAGGTGGCCCTCATCGCGCTCGGGGTGGCCTTTCACCTGTATCTCAACGTCTACGCGGGAATCCGCGGCGTTGACGCCCAACTCATCGAAGCCGGTGAGTCGTTGGGGCTCGGACGGTGGGGGCTGGTCCGGCATGTGGTGCTGCCGGGGGCGCTGCCCGGGGCGATGACCGGGCTGCGGTACTCGCTGGCGACGGCCTGGCTCGCGCTCGTCTTCGGTGAGTCGATCAACGCCGACGCCGGAATCGGGTTCCTGATGAACCAGGCCCGCGAGTTCTTCCGGACCGATGTGATCGTCGTCTGTCTCGTCGTGTACGCCTTCCTCGGCCTCACCGCCGACGTCATCGTCCGGATCCTCGAAAGGCTGCTGCTGCAATGGCGACCGACCTTCACCGGCCAGTGAAAGACGACCTTGCCCCCGGCCCGCTGACCGCGGCGCCGGACGGCGCTCCGGAGGCCGCCGTGCGGGTGGAAGGGCTCGTCCGGGCCTTCGACGGGCGTCCGGTCATCGACGACCTCGATCTCACTCTGCGGGCAGGCGAGTTCACCGCTCTGCTCGGGCGCAGCGGCTGCGGCAAGTCGACGCTGCTGCGGGTGCTCGCCGGGCTCGACCGGGAGATCTCGGGCACCGTCCTGGTGCCGCGCCGGCGCGCGGTCGCGTTCCAGGCACCGCGGCTGATGCCGTGGAAGAAGGTCTGGCGCAACGTACTGCTCGGGCTGCCGGGCAAGCCCGAACGCGGAGTCGCCGAGCGGGCGTTGGCGGAGGTCGGTCTCGGGGAACGGGCCGGGGCGTGGCCCAAGACGCTGTCCGGCGGTGAGGCGCAGCGCGCTTCGCTGGCCAGGGCCCTGGTGCGCGAGCCCGATCTGCTGCTCCTCGACGAGCCCTTCGGCGCACTGGACGCCCTGACCCGGATCAAGGCCCAGCAGCTCGTCGCGGAGCTCTGGCAGCGGCGCGGCTGCGCCGTACTGCTGGTCACCCATGACGTGGACGAGGCCCTGCTGCTGGCCGACCGGGCGCTGGTGATGCGGGACGGGCGGATCGCGTACGACACGCCTGTCGCGCTGGACCGGCCCCGCGGGGTCGGCTCACCCGGGTTCACCGGCCTGCGTTCCCGCCTGCTGACCGAACTGGGCGTCGAGGGCGAGGGCGGTGGCGGCGTCGAAAGGGAGAGCCACGTCCGCGGTGAGCCGGACGCCACCGCCGGGGCGGAGCCGTCCGTGGCCGCCACCGCGTCCGGTGCCGGACCGACGAAGAACTCCGCCGCGTCATCCGCACACCCCCGTCACGGAGAGGCCTCATGAAACGCCGCGTCCTGCCTGCCCTGCTCCTCCCCCTCGCCCTGCTCCTGACCGCCTGCGGCGGTTCCTCCTCCGCGAACTCGGGCGGCAGCACGGACGGAACGGGCAGCCTTACGCTCAACGTCGGCGACCAGAAAGGTGGTTACGAGGCGATCCTGCGGGCCTCCGGAGAGCTCGACGACCTCGACTACCGCATCAAGTGGTCCACCTTCACCTCGGGACCGCCCCTGCTGGAGGCCGTGAGCGCCGGTGCGGTGGACATCGGAGGCGTCGGCAACACTCCGCCCGTCTTCGCCGCGGGGGCCGACTCGAACATCACCGTCATCGGCGCCACGCACGGCTCGTCGGCCGGTGAGGTCATCGTCGTGCCCGAGGAGTCGCCGCTGAAGAAGCCCGCCCAGCTCAAGGGGGCGTCCATCGCCGTGGCACAGGGCAGTTCCGCCCACTTCCAGCTGGTCGCCTCGCTCAAGAAGGCCGGCCTCGGGATCGAGGACGTGAAGCTGAAATACCTCCAGCCCGCCGACGCGCTCGCCGCGTTCAGCCGGGGCAAGGTCGACGCCTGGGCGATCTGGGACCCGTACACCTCGCAGGTGCTGCGTACGGCGGACGCCCGGGTCCTCACCACCGGCGAAGGCGTCGTCAACGGCCTCGGTTTTCAGGTCGCCTCACCCGCTTCTCTCAAGGACGGGAAGAAGTCACAGGCCATCGGCGACCTGCTCGTCCGGCTGGAGCGGGCCCAGAAGTGGGTCTTCGAGCACCCGGAGGAGTGGGCCGAGGTCTGGGCGAAGGAGACCGGGCTGCCCTTCGAGGTGGCGCTGGACGCCGTGAAGCTCAGTTACGGCACCCGCGTCCCGGTGGCGATCGACGCCGCGGCCATCGCCTCCGAGCAGGAGATCGCCGACACCTTCGCCGAACTGAAGTTGATTCCCCGGCGGTTCGACTTCGAGGACTACGTCGACACCCGGTTCAACCGTGACCTCCCCGCTTCCTCCACCGCGCCGCGCTCCTACGGAAAGGCCTCATCGTGAACGTCCACCTGCACTGGTTCCTGCCCACCGGGGGCGACGGCCGGACACTCGTCGACCGGCACGCCTACACCGACGGCGGCATCAAACGCGACCGGATCACCCCGGTGAGCGGGGTGCGGGCTCCGGACATCGACTATCTGATCCAGATCGCCAAGGCGGCCGAGCAGTTGGGCTTCGAGGCCGTGCTGACGCCCACGGGTACGTGGTGCGAGGACGCCTGGCTGACCACGGTGGCGCTCGCCCAGCACACCGAGCGGCTGAAGTTCCTCGTGGCGTTCCGGCCGGGGGTCATCTCCCCGGTGCTCGCGGCCCAGATGGCCTCCACGTATCAGCGGATCACCCGGGGGCGGTTGCTGCTCAACGTGGTGACCGGGGGTGATTCCACGGAGCAGCGGCGGTTCGGGGACCACCTGGACCACGACCGGCGCTATGCGCGGACCGCGGAGTTCCTGTCGGTGGTGCGGGGCGTCTGGAGCGGGCAGCCGTACGACTTCGACGGTGAGCACTACCAGGTGGAGGGCGGGCTGACCGCACTGCCGCCGGACCCGCTGCCGGAGATCTTCTTCGGCGGGTCCTCGGCCGCCGCGGGGCCGGTGGCCGCGGCCCACACCGATGTCTATCTGACCTGGGGCGAGCCGCCGGCCGCGGTGAAGGCGAAGATCGACTGGATTCGCGGCCTGGCGGAGGAGCAGGGGCGCACGGTCCGGTTCGGCATCCGGCTGCACACCATCTCGCGGGACTCCTCGGCCGAGGCGTGGGCCACCGCCGACCGGCTGCTGGGCGACCTCGATCCGGACACGATCGCGGCGGCGCAGCAGGCGTTGGGGAAGAGCGAGTCGGTCGGGCAGCAGCGGATGCTGGCCCTGCACGGCGGTTCGCGGGACAAACTGGAGATCGCGCCGAATCTCTGGGCGGGTGTCGGTCTGGTGCGCGGCGGGGCCGGGACCGCGCTGGTGGGCAGCCATGCGGAGGTCGCGGACCGGATCGAGGAGTACCACGCGCTGGGCGTGGAGCACTTCGTGCTCTCCGGGTATCCGCATCTGGAGGAGGCGTACTGGTTCGGCGAGGGGGTCACCCCCGAGCTGGCCCGGCGCGGACTGCTGTCGACCGTGCCCGCGTCCCCGCTGCTGGGTGCGAACGGCGCCGAGCCCCGGCCCGCCACAGCTCCGGGCGGAGCGCCCCTGCTGGTCGCCGGGGGGCGCTGAGCCTCGCGGTGCTGCTTGTCGGGGGTCCGGGAAGATCCCGGACCCCCGACGAGTTAGTAGAAGCGTGAACATTTCTGGGGTGCGTGAGCTGGACGTGGTCGTG
This sequence comes from Streptomyces sp. McG3, assembly GCF_018619185.1. Taxonomy (GTDB): domain Bacteria; phylum Actinomycetota; class Actinomycetes; order Streptomycetales; family Streptomycetaceae; genus Streptomyces. The sequence goes on from NZ_JAAXYC010000304.1 coordinate 4,223, forward strand.
ATCGGCGCGGGTCAGGCGGGGCTGTCCGCCGCCCACCACCTGCGCCGCGTGGGACTGGAGCCGGACGCCGGCTTCGTCGTGCTGGACCACGCGCCCCGGCCGGGCGGCGCGTGGCAGTTCCGCTGGCCCTCGCTGACGTACGGCAAGGTCCACGGGATGCACGCGCTGCCGGGCATGGAGCTGACCGGAGCCGATCCCGACCGGCCCTCGTCGGAGGTGATCGGCGCGTATTTCGCCGCGTACGAGGAGCGCTTCGGCCTGCGGGTCCACCGCCCGGTGGAGGTGAGCGCCGTACGGGAGGGGAGCGGCGGGCGACTGCTGGTGGAAACGTCCGAGGGGACGTACGCCGCGCGGGCCCTGATCAACGCGACCGGCACCTGGGACCGGCCTTTCTGGCCGCGCTACCCGGGCCAGGAGACGTTCCGGGGGCGGCAGTTGCACACGGCGAACTACCCGGGGCCCGAGGAGTTCGCGGGGCAGCGCGTCATCGTCGTCGGGGGCGGGGCCTCCGGTACGCAGCATCTGATGGAGATCGCCGGGCACGCGGCCGACACCTTCTGGGTGACCCGGAGCGAACCGGTCTTCCGCGAGGGACCGTTCACCGAGGAGTGGGGGCGGGCAGCTGTGGCGATGGTCGAGGAGCGGGTGCGCAGGGGGCTGCCTCCGCGGAGCGTGGTCAGCGTGACCGGGCTGCCGATGACCGATGCGGTACGACGGGCCCGGGAGCAGGGGGTGCTGGACCGGCTGCCGATGTTCGACCGGATCACGCCGAGCGGTGTGGCCTGGGACGACGGTCGGGTCGTCGAGGCCGATGTGATCCTGTGGGCCACCGGGTTCCGGCCCGCGGTGGACCATCTGGCACCGCTGAAGCTGCGCGAGCCGGGCGGCGGCATCCGGGCCGAGGACACCCGTGCCGTACGCGACGGGCGTGTCCATCTCGTCGGGTACGGCCCGTCCGCCAGCACCATCGGCGCGAACCGCGCGGGCCGGGCGGCGGTCCGGTCGGTCATGCGGCTGCTGAAGGAGACGGGCGAGGACAGCGGCGACGAGCGGGCGGACCGGGAAGCCGACGACGGACGGACGGACCGGGAAGCCGGGGCGGTCGTCGCCGTCCCGGTCTCCGGACGCTGATCCCTCCGCGGGCGGAGGCCGTCAGCCCGTGGCGGCGGAAGCTCGGGTGCGGTTGAACTCCTCGACGTTCCGCTGCTGTTCGTCGTAGCTGTCGGTGAACCGGGTGTCGCCGGGGCCGACCGTGACGAAGTACAGCCAGGGGCCGGGCGTGGGGCTGACGGCCGCGCGCAGCGCCTCCTCCCCCGGATTGCCGATGGGCGTCGGTGGCAGCCCCTTGATCCGGTAGCTGTTGTACGGGCTGTCCAGTTGGGTGTCGGCGGTCGTGGTGTCCAGGGTGGAGCGCTTCAGGGCGTAGTTGATGGTGGAGTCCATCTGCAACGGCATGTCCTTGAGCAGCCGGTTGTAGACGACCCGGGCCACCTTGCCCATGTCGGACGCGGTGTCCGCCTCGGCCTGGACGATGCTGGCGATTGTGATCGTGTCGTAGACGGAGACGTTGTTGCGCTGGGCTCCCGCAGTGACGTGGTCCGCGCCGAAGTGCTTGCGGGCGGTGTCCGCCATGTAGCGCAGCAGGCCTGCGGGATCGGTCGCGCCGTCGAGCGGATAGGTCGCCGGGAAGAGGTACCCCTCGGGGTTGCCCTCGGCCTGGTCCGGCAGAGCGAGGTCCACCGCCGTCGCGGCCTTCCGCGTGCTGCCGGGCTTCAGGTCGAGCGCCTGGTCGACGGCCTCGTACACCTGCGAGGCGCGACGGCCCTCGGGAATCATCAGGGTGTTCTGCGGGCGCTCCTTCTCGTGCCCGCCCTCGTCCGATCCGGTCAGGGACAGCGGGATCAGGACGGCGGCCGACACGACGAGCAGGGCGCCGACGGCCAGGGCGATCTTTCCGCGGCGGGTCGGGCGGAGTCTGCGACGGGGCCGGGCGTCCGGGGACTCGTTCACCATGCGGGCACGTTAACCCGGGGCACGAGCCACGGCCGGTAGCTCGGCCACGGCGTCGGCTCCGGCGACACGAACGCCGTACCGGGCGGACCAGAACGCACGACACACAGAACACGCGAACAGGGGATCGGGTGTTCGCTGGAACGTGTGATCGTCAGGGGATTCGTTGCCGTTCACCCGTCCGGGGCGTGATGATTGCAGAGCGCAGTCAACGGGCTGCAGACCGCTACTGCGCAGTCCCACAGATGCACCACGCACAAGGAGAAAGACCAGATGAACTTCCTGACCAACCTGCTTGCCGGCGTCGTCCACTTCGTGGGTTGGCTCGTCTGACCATTGCTCCGCCCGGCGCCGTCGCTCCCCGTCCCACGGGAGCGGCGGCGCCGCCGTGTGTGCTGCGCCGGCCGGCTCAGCCGTTCGCAGCCGCCGGCCCGGTGAAGGGCGGCAGTGCGGTGAACCCGGGATCCACCGTCACCACCGCCGCGAGGGTGTCGAGCGTCCGGCGGACCCGGGTGAGCGGGTGGTCCGGGAATTCCGCGTCCCACTGGGCGTGGTCCGCCGCGTGGAAGGGCAGTCCGCCCTGGACCTCGGGGGCGTAGGGGTGCGGCCGGAAGTACTGGTCGGGGCCGAGCTTGGCCATCACCACGGCTTCCCGCATGCCCGTCATACCGCGCTCCGCCGCCTGGATCTTCACCACGGTGCTGCACCCGGCGCGCGGCACGGTGAAACTGCCGAGGAACGCCTGCCCGCTGGGCTGTCCCGGCAGCGGCAGTTTGAGTATCTGGCGCAGGGCGGGCAGCTCACCCAGCCGCTTCACCGACGCCTCGATGAGTCCGCCGCCCGCCCGGGCGGTGAAGTGGGTCAGGCCGTGGCGCAGCGCGGGGCCGTCGTCCAGTGCGGCGGGCAGATCCGGCGGCAGGCCGAAGAAGTGCAGCGACAGCACATCACCGTGGTCGTTCAGCCAGGTGTCGGTGTCCACGGTTCGGTAGCCGGGGAGTTCCACCCCGAGGAGAGCTCTCATGCGCGGCGATCATGCCGTACGCGCGTCGCGCCGGTGGCGTCAGGGCCGGCACTCCCCCTGACCGCCGGGGCCCGTGGTCCTGCCCCGGCGGTCAGGGAGCCGGAACCGGGGCCGGGTGGGCGTCGCGGCGGATCAGGGCGGCGTAGCGGCCGTCGCGGTCGAGCAGTTCCTCGTGCGTACCGCGCTCGGCGGCCCGGCCGTCCTCCAGGACGACGATCTGGTCCGCGTCGCGGACGGTGGAGAGGCGGTGCGCGATGGTCAGCGTGGTCCGTCCGGCGGACAGGGCGTCGATCGCTTGCTGCACGGCCTGTTCCGTACGGGTGTCGAGCGCGCTGGTCGCCTCGTCGAGGATCAGCACCGGCGGGTCGCGCAGGATGGTGCGGGCGATGGCGAGGCGCTGCTTCTCACCGCCCGAGAAGCGGTAGCCGCGCTCACCGACCAGGGTGTCGTAGCCGTCGGGCAGGGAGGCGATGTGGTCGTGGATCTGCGCCGCCCGGGCCGCGGCCTCGATCTCCTCCTCGGTGGCGTCCGGCTTGGCGAAGCGCAGGTTGTCGGCGACCGAGGCGTGGAAGAGGTAGGTCTCCTGGGAGACGACGCCGACCGCCCGGGCGAGGGTGTCGAAGTCCAGATCGCGGACGTCGACCCCGTCGATCGTGACCCGGCCGCCGGTGACGTCGTACAGCCGGGGCACGAGGTAGCTCAGGGTGGACTTGCCGGAACCGGTGGATCCGACGACCGCGAGACTCCCGCCCGCGGGGACGGTCACGTCGATGCCGGTCAGTGTCGGGCCGTTCTTCTCGTCGTAGCTGAAGTCGACCTCCTCGAAGGCGATCTCGCCGCGGATCTTCTCCAGGCGGACCGGCTTCTCCGGTTCGGTGATGTCCACCGTGAGGTCGAGGTACTCGAAGATGCGCTGGAAGAGGGCGAGGGAGGTCTGCATCTGCACACCGGTGGAGAGGAGGCTGACCGCCGGGCGGAACAGCCCCTGCTGGAGCGTGACGAAGGCGACCAGCGTGCCGATGGAGACGGCGGCCGCTCCGGACGCGAAGGTGAGACCTGCCGCCCAGTAGATGACGGCGGGCATGGCGGCCATCACGATGCCGATCGTCGACATCCGCCAACGGCCGGCCATGCTGGAGCGCACTTCGAGGTCGACCAGGCGCTCGGACTCCTCCGCGAAGCCCCGGGTGAGGGAGTCGGAGCGGCCCATCGTGCGGCCGAGAAGGATGCCGCTGACCGAGAGGGACTCGGTGACCGTGGCGGCCATCGCGGCCATCTGCTTCTGGCGCTGGGTGGTGATCCTCTTCCGCTCCCGGCCGACGCGCCGGCTGATCGCGACGAAGACCGGCAGCAGGAGCAGCGAGACGACGGTGAGCCGCCAGTCGAGGGCGAGCATGGCGACGACGGTCGCGATGACGGCCGTGAGGTTGGAGACCAGCGAGGTGGCGGTGGAGGTGACCGTCGCCTGCATACCGCCGATGTCGTTGGCGATGCGGGACTGGACCTCGCCCGTGCGGGTGCGGGTGAAGAAGGCGAGCGGCATCCGTTGGAGCTGGGTGTAGACGGCGGTGCGCAGGTCATGCATGACGCGCTGACCGACGGTGGTCGAGATCAGGGTCTGGAGCACGCCGAAGACGCTGGTCATCACGGCGGTGAGGATCATGCCGAGCGCCAGCAGGGTCAACAGGCCCGTGCGCCCCTGCGGGATCGCGGTGTCCAGGATCTCGCGCAGCAGGAACGGGGAGGCGACCGACACCAGGGAGGACGCGCCGACCAGCAGGCCGACGACGGCCAGCCGGCCGCGGTAGGGGTGGAAGAGGCGGAGGATGCGGCGCACCTCGCCGGACGGCCGGTCGGCGGCGGTGTGGGCATCGGGCGGGGGCGTCCACGTGGGCTCGTCGGGTTTCATGGGCTCCTTCGTCGGGCGTGAGGCGTGGCCGGACAGACCCGACCCTCGCACATGGAGAGCTTAGCTCATTGTTACCTATACTCACAATGAACAAGGTCCTGTTATTGTTCCCGTATGGACGCCTCCGATTCCCCCGGTCCGCTCAGCTCCTCCGGCCCCCCCGGCTCCCCCGGC
>NZ_JAAXYC010000305.1 GCF_018619185.1 Streptomyces sp. McG3
TCGCGGGGCGTTTGAGTGTGGAGGACGGTGCCCGGGTCGTTGCGTTGCGGTCCGGGGCGTTGCGGGAGTTGGCCGGTCAGGGGGCGATGGCCTCGCTTGCGCTGGACGTGGCGGAGGCGGAGGGGTTCTTGCCGTCGTCGGTGACGGTGGCGGCGGTGAACGGGCCGGGGCAGATCGTGGTGAGTGGTCCGCCGGAGGAGATCGCCGAGTTGTGCGTGCGCCTGGACGGACTGGGGGTGCGGGCGCGTCGGATCGAGGTGGATTACGCGTCGCATCACGCGCAGGTGGAGCAGATCGCCGGGGAGCTGCGGGCCGGGCTGGACGGGCTGTCCTCGCGCGGCAGCGGGGTGACGATGTGGTCGACGGTCACCGGCGAGGCGGTCCAGGACGAGGAGCTGGACGCAGCGTACTGGTACCACAACCTCCGCCAGCCGGTGCTGTTCGAGACCGCAGTCCGGGCCGCGCGTGCCCACCGCCATGCCCACTTCATCGAGCTGAGCCCCCACCCGGTGCTCGGGCTGGCGCTGTCTACCGTACTCGCGGACGGTTCCGGCGATGGCCACGGGCGGGTGCTGCACAGCCTGCGCCGGGATCAGCCCGAGGCCGCGCAGTTGTTGCGGAGTCTGGGTGCGGCCTGGGCCGCGGGTCTGCCGGTGGTGTGGCGGGAGTTGCTGCCTGTTGTGGAGCCGGTGGCGTTGCCCACGTATGCGTTCCAGCGGGCGCGGTATTGGCTGGATGCGCCGCCGCCCGCTGAGGTCGCGGTGGCTGGTTCCGGTGTGGATGCGTGGCGTTATCGGGTGGGGTGGACGCCGTTGGCGGTGCGGCACTCGGGTGGGCTGCACCGGAAGTGGCTGCTGTTGTGTCACGACCTGGCTGGTGCCGGTGAGGTGCGGCAGGCGTTGGAGCAGGCCGGGGCCCAGGTCGAGGTGCGGGTACTGCCGGACGGTCACTCCACCGATCGCGGCGAGATCGCGCGGCTGCTCATGGGCGCCGAGCACATCGCCTATCTGCCGGCCGGGTTTGACGGTTGTCCCCAGACCGGGACCGAGACCGAGACCGAGATCGGGACCGGGACCGAGACCGAGACCGAGATCGGGACCGGGACCGGGACCGAGGCCGAGATCGGGACCGAGACCGAGACCGGGACCGGGACCGGGACCGAGGCCGCGCCTGGTCTGTCGGTTCGGCTGGCTGTTGCGCTGAGCGTGATGCAGGCCGTGGCGGAGGTGGAGGGTGCCCGGTTGTGGGTGGTGACCCGTGGTGCGGTGTCGGCGCCGGGGAATGGTTCGGTTCCTGATCCGGTGCTGGCGGCGGTGTGGGGTCTTGGCCGGGTCTTCGGTCTTGAGCATTCGGGTCATTACGGTGGTCTGGTCGATCTGCCCGCTGTGTGGCAGGCCGGTACGGGTGGTCTGTTGGTCGCGGCGCTGGCGCAGTCGGTGGAGGATCAGCTGGCTGTCGGTGTGGAGGGGGTCTTCGTGCGCCGGTTGCGGCGTGCTCCGGCTTCGGTGGCCGGTCGTGATGTGCGGTGGCGTCCGAGTGGGACGGTGCTGGTGACCGGTGGTACGGGTGGTCTGGGTTCGCATCTGGCGCGGTGGCTGGCGCGGAGCGGGGCGGAGCATGTGGTTCTGGTCAGCCGGTCCGGGGCGCGGGCTCCGGGTGCGGTCGCGTTGGCGGAGGAGCTGACGGCGGCGGGTACCCCGACCACGGTCAGGGCCTGTGACATCACCGACGCGGGGCAGCTCGCCGAGGTCCTGGGCGGCACCGGCCACCCGCCCATCACCACCGTCATCCACGCCGCCGCGACGATCGAGCTGGCCCGCTTGCGCGACGCCACACCGGAGCACCTGAGCACCGTCCTGGACGCCAAGTGCACAGGCGCCGCTCACCTTGCCGATCTGCTCGGCGCCGACCACCCCGATGTCCGGCTGGTGCTGTTCTCCTCCATCGCCGGGATCTGGGGCAGCGGGGTGCACGGTGCGTACGCTGCCGCGAACGCGTATCTCGACGCGCTGGCCGAGAGCCGAGCCGCCACTCAGCCGATCACGTCCGTGGCGTGGGGCATCTGGGACACCGAGCTGGCCCTGGGGCGCGTCGACCCCGATCAGATGTACCGCCAGGGGCTGCCGTTCCTCGACCGTGACCGGGCGCTGGACGCGCTCGCGCAGGTTCTCGCCGGCGAGGAGGCGGTCCTCGCGATCGCCGAGGTCGACTGGCCCACCTTCGTCCCCGTCTTCACCGCGGCAAGGCCGCGGCCACTGCTCTCCGAGCTGCCCGAGGTACGAGCCCTCGAACCCGCCGAGCAGGACTCCACGGCCCCGGCCACATCCTCCTCGCCACTGGTGGAGAGGCTGGCCACGGCCACCGAGGCCGAGAGGGACGCGGCCCTGCTCGAGATGGTCCGGACCGAGGCGGCGTCCGTGCTCGGTCACACCGGCCTGGACGACATCGGCCCCCACCGGGCGCTCCGCGACGTCGGGTTCGACTCGCTGACCGCCGTCGACCTCCGTAACCGGCTCAGTGCCGCCCTCGGGGTCCGGCTGCCCGCGACGGTGGTCTTCGACTACCCCAGGCCGCTTGCTCTCGCCGCCTTCCTGAAGGCCGAGGTGTGGGGCGGCCGACCCGCCACCGACAGCTCCCCCCGGGCCGTGGCGTTCGACAGCGAGCCCCTCGCCATCGTCGGCATGAGCTGCCGTCTCCCCGGCGGTGTGCACTCCGCGGAGGACCTCTGGGACCTCCTCTCCGCTCAGCGCGAGACGGTCTCGGGCTTCCCCGCCGACCGCGGCTGGGACGCCGGCTCGCTCCATCACCCGGACCGTGAAGGCTCGAACGGCGTGTCCGCCCGCGGTGGAGGCTTCCTGCACGACGCCGCCCTCTTCGATCCGGAGTTCTTCGGCATCAGCCCCCGTGAGGCCCGTGCGATGGACCCGCAGCAGCGGCTGCTCCTGGAGACCGCGTGGGAGGCCTTCGAACACGCCGGGATCGACCCGGAGTCGTTGGCGGGAACCCCGACCGGCGTCTTCGTGGGCTCCAACTACCAGGACTACGGGGCGAACCTGGCAGCCGTTCCGGAGGGAACCGAGGGGCATCTGCTCACAGGCGGTGCGTCCAGCGTGCTGTCCGGTCGCATCGCGTACACCTTCGGCCTTGAGGGGCCGGCGGTGACGGTCGACACGGCGTGTTCGTCCTCGCTGGTCGGTGTGCACCTGGCAGCCCAGGCGCTGCGGCTCGGGGAGTGCTCGCTCGCGCTCGCCGGAGGCGTCGCCGTCATGGGGTCGCCGGGAGCCCTGCTCGCGTTCAGCAAGCAGGGCGCGCTGTCGCCGGACGGCCGCTGCCGGTCCTTCTCGGCAGAAGCGGACGGCATGGGCATGGCCGAGGGCGTCGGTCTGCTGCTGCTCGAGCGGTTGTCCGAGGCGGTGGCCAACGGTCATCAGGTGCTGGCCGTGGTGCGGGGCTCCGCGGTGAACCAGGACGGTGCGTCGAACGGCCTCACGGCTCCGAACGGTCCCTCGCAGCAGCGGGTGATCCGCCAGGCCCTGGCGAACGCGCAGGTCGACGCCGGTGAGGTCGACGCCGTGGAGGCCCACGGAACGGGCACCACACTCGGTGACCCGATCGAGGCGCAGGCCCTGCTGGCCACGTACGGCAAGGACCGGCCGGAGGGCCGTCCGCTGTGGCTGGGCTCGGTCAAATCGAACATCGGCCACACGCAGGCCGCCTCCGGCGTGACCGGGGTGATCAAGATGGTGATGGCGCTGCGCCACCACTCGCTCCCGGCCACGCTGCACGCCGACACTCCGTCGCCGCACGTGGACTGGGCGACGGGTGACGTACGGCTGCTGACCGAGGCGGTGCCGTGGCGGGCCGAAGGCCGTCCACGGCGGGCGGGTGTCTCCTCGTTCGGGGTCAGCGGCACCAACGTCCACATGATCCTGGAGGAAGCCCCTGCGGCCGGGGTGTCCACGGCGCAGGAGCCGACGGCAGGGGCGCCCATGGAGGGGGTACTTCAGACGCCGGCACTGCTGGGTGAGGGGCAGCAGGTTCCGTGGGTGGTCTCGGGCCGCGGGGATGCGGGCCTGCGCGGTCAGGCGGCGCGGTTGGCGAGCTTCGTACGGGCCCAGCAGGCTGCGGGTGCGGTCGACCGCGCGTGGATCACGGGCGTGGCCGCCGGGCTGGCCGGCAGGTCCGCTCTTGAGCAGAGGGCTGTCGTCGTCGGCGCGGATGTGCGGGAACTGCTGGCAGGCCTGGACGAGTTGGCCGAGGACGGGAGGCCGTCGCCCGGGCGGACGACGGACCTCGGCGTGGTGTTCGTCTTCCCCGGCCAAGGTGGCCAGTGGATCGGGATGGGCCGCGAACTCCTGCTCTCGTGCCCCGTGTTCGCCGAACGGATGGATGCGTGCGAGCGGGCTCTGGATCCGTGGGTGGACTGGTCGCTGTCGGCGGTTCTGTCGGGTGAGGAGCGGGGGTGGTTGGGCCGGGTGGATGTGGTTCAGCCGGTGTTGTGGGCGGTGATGGTGTCTTTGGCGGAGGTCTGGCGGGCGGCTGGGGTTGTGCCTGATGCGGTGGTGGGTCATTCGCAGGGGGAGATCGCGGCTGCTGTGGTCGCGGGGCGTTTGAGTGTGGAGGACGGTGCCCGGGTCGTTGCGTTGCGGTCCGGGGCGTTGCGGGAGTTGGCCGGTCAGGGGGCGATGGCCTCGCTTGCGCTGGACGTGGCGGAGGCGGAGGGGTTCTTGCCGTCGTCGGTGACGGTGGCGGCGGTGAACGGGCCGGGGCAGATCGTGGTGAGTGGTCCGCCGGAGGAGATCGCCGAGTTGTGCGTGCGCCTGGACGGACTGGGGGTGCGGGCGCGTCGGATCGAGGTGGATTACGCGTCGCATCACGCGCAGGTGGAGCAGATCGCCGGGGAGCTGCGGGCCGGGCTGGACGGGCTGTCCTCGCGCGGCAGCGGGGTGACGATGTGGTCGACGGTCACCGGCGAGGCGGTCCAGGACGAGGAGCTGGACGCAGCGTACTGGTACCACAACCTCCGCCAGCCGGTGCTGTTCGCCGATGTGGTGCGGCGGTTGGAGGACGCGGGGCCCTGGACCTTCGTGGAGATCGGTCCGCATCCGGTGCTGTCGTTGCCGATGGAGCAGACGGTCACCGACGGGCGGGTGCTGCACACCTTGCGGCGCCACCGGCCCGAGACCGCGCAACTGTTCACCAGCCTGGGCGCGGCCTGGGCCGCCGGTCTGCCGGTGGTGTGGCGGGACCTGCTGCCCGCAGTGGAGCCGGTGGCGTTGCCCACGTACGCCTTCCAGCGGCAGCGCTATTGGCTGGACGCGCCCGCCTCGACGGCGGATGTCGCGCCGGCCGGCCTGACGCCGACGGATCATCCGCTGCTGACCGCGATGGCCGTCCTGCCCGGGGACGACGCCCGCCTGTTCGTCGGCCGGATCGCCCCGCACACCCACGCGTGGCTGCGGCCGTACATGACGTCCGGCTCGGTGGTCGTACCGCCCGCCGTCGTCGCGGAGATGGCCCTGCACGCCGGTCGGAGTGTGCACAGTTCCCGACTGGCGAACCTCACGATCGTCGAACCACTGGTGTTCCCCGCGGACGAGTCGGTCCAGGTCCAGCTCGTCGTCAGCGGGCCGGACGACGAGGGAGACCGACGGGTGGACCTCCACTCCCGCCCGGCCGACGGCATGGACGCCGACTGGCGCGGCCACGCCACCGGTCTGCTCCGCGTCCACCCGGGCGACGCACCGGCACCCGTCGTCACTCCCTGGCCCCCGGCCGACGCGGAACCGATCGCCGAAGACGTCGTACGCCATGCCCTCAGCGAAGGGGGATACGACACCGAGGACGTCCTCGCCCGGCTGGGACGGCTCTGGCGGTCCGGCGACGACCTGCTGGCCGAAGGGCGCGTACCGGCAGGAGAGGAGCTTGCCTCCGACCGGTTCACCCACGCGTTGCTCCAGGCCGTCGGCGCGCTGACGATGGAGGCCACCCCCGAACCACGCCTGGCCAGCCACTGGCGCGATCTCGTGGCGGTTCCCGGTTTCACCGGAGACGTCCGAGCACGGGTGACCCCGACCGGCCCCGACACGCGGTCGCTGCACCTGACGGGCGCCGACGGCACGCCGGTGGCCGACGTGGGTGAGCTGACCCTGCGGCCTCCGACCGCCGCGCAGGCACGTGCGTGGCACCGACCGCTGCATCGCCTGGTCTGGGAAGCGCTCGGTGTGCCGGCCCAGCCCCCCGTACCCGGCCGTTACGCCGTGGTGGGCGGGGAAGAGGACCACCTCTTCAAGGAGCTGCGGCGCCAGGGGGCCGATGTCCGCCCGTGCGCGGAGCCGGCCGAGGCGACCGGAGCGGAGACCGTCCTCGTCCCGGTCGGGCCGGTCGGCACGCCCGCACCCGGCCAGGCACACACGGCGGTGGCCCGTCTCCTGCCGATCGTGCAGTCGTGGCTGGCGGACGAACGGTTCGCGGACGGCCGCCTGCTACTGGTGACCCGCTCCGCGGTCGCCACCGACGGCGGCGACGTGGCGGACCTGGCCGGTGCCGCCGTCTGGGGCCTGGCCCGGTCGATCCAGGCCGAACACCCCGGCCGGCTGGTCGTCGTCGACATCGACGAGCGCGACGAGTCGGTACGCGCACTGCCCGCCGTGCCGGCCACCGGCCAGCCGCAGGCGGCGCTGCGGGCCGGTGCGCTGTTCGTGCCCCGACTGCGCCCCGTGCCGCGATCGCGTGCCGTGGAGGGCCGGAAGACCGGCGAGGCGCCCCTCCTGGACCCCTCCGGAACGGTCCTCGTCACCGGCGCCACCGGCACCCTCGGCGGTCTGGTCGCGCGACACCTGGTCCACGAGCACGGGGCCAGCCGACTCCTCCTCGTCGGCCGCCGGGGCGCGACCGCGCCCGGCATGCCCGCGCTGGTCGGCGAGCTGACCGGGGCGGGGGCGGACGTGACCGTGGAGAGCTGTGACGTCGGCGACCGGGACGCGCTGGCCGCGGTGCTCGGCGCGGTACCCGCGGCACATCCGCTCACCGCGGTGATCCACACGGCCGGGGTGCTCGACGACGGAATCGTCACCTCACTGACCGGCGACCGGTTCGCCTCCGTGTTCCGCCCCAAGGCCGATGCCGCGTGGCACCTGCACGAGCTGACCCGCGAGCAGCCCGCTCTGCGGACCTTCGTGCTGTTCTCCTCGGCGGCGTCCACCCTCGGCACGCCCGGACAGGGCAACTACGCCGCCGCGAACGCGTTCCTCGACGGGCTGGCCCATCGGCGCCGGGCCGAGGGGCTGCCCGCCACCTCGGTCGCCTGGGGCCTGTGGGCGGAACGCAGCGGGATGACCCAGCACCTGGGCGAGGACGACGTGCGCCGCATCCTCGGCGGAGGGGCCGCCGAGATGTCCAGCGCCGAGGGCCTCGCCCTGTTCGACGCCGCCCTGGCCGCCGACCTGCCCTTCACGGTGGCAGGCGTCGACACGACCCGCCGGGCGGCCGCGGTACTGCCTCCCGTGCTGTGGGAGACGAACGGTGCGGTGCCGCGAACCGCCGCCGGAGCGGCCCCGGGGTCCGAGACGTTCGCCCAGCGACTGGCCGGCCTGCCGGAGCGGGAGCGGGAGGAAGCCGTACTCACCCTGGTCCGGCGCACGGTCGCCGACGTACTCACGCACGCCGACGCCGAACGTGTGGACCCGGACCGCGCGTTCAAGGAGCTCGGCTTCGACTCGCTGACCGCGATGGAACTGCGGAACCGGCTGGCCGCCGCCATCGAGCACAGGCTGTCGGCGTCGCTGGTCTTCGACTTCCCCACCCCACGCGCCCTCGCCGCGCACGTACGCGGCGAGCTGTTCGGATCCGCCGTCATCGACCCGGTGTTCGCACACCTGGCCGAGCTGCACACCACCCTGGCGGCCCTGGAGGCCGACGAAGCGGTCCGCGACAGGCTGGTCGCCCGCCTCCAGGGGCTGGTGGCCGTGCTCACCGACACCGCGACGCACCGGGGCCGGCCACCGGAGCCGGACACCGACGACGACAGCGACATCCAGGCCGCCACCGCGGACGAGGTGTTCGCGATTCTCGATCAGGAATTCGACGACTCGGCGGCCCCCTACGGGCCGCAGGGAGGTAGTGCACGATGACCGAGGACGCGAAGCTCCTTGACTACCTCAAGCGGGCCACATCGGAACTGCGCCAGACACGGCGGCAGTTGAGCGAGGCCGAGGCGCGCGGGCGCGAACCGCTCGCGATCGTGGCCATGAGCTGCCGGTTCCCCGGTGGGGTGGAGTCGCCCGAGGAGCTGTGGGACCTGGTCGCCGCAGGCGGCGACGCCATCTCCGACTTCCCGAAGGACCGGGGCTGGGACCTCGACGCGCTGTACGACCCGGACCCCGAGCGCAGCGGTACGTCCTACGTCCGTGAGGGCGGCTTCCTCTCCGACGCGGCCGACTTCGACGCCGAACTGTTCGGCATCAGCCCGCGCGAGGCCCTCAGCATGGATCCGCAGCAGCGGCTGCTCCTGGAGACCTCGTGGCAACTGTTCGAGCGCGCGGGCCTCGATCCGCACGGACTGGCCGGCAGCCGGGTGGGCGTGTTCGTCGGCACCAACGGGCAGGACTACGCCCACCGGTCCGACGACGTCCCGCAGGAGGACGAGGGCTACTCCCTCACCGGCAACGCGGCGAGCGTGGCATCGGGCCGGGTGGCCTATGTGTTCGGGCTGGAGGGTCCGGCGGTGACGGTGGACACGGCGTGTTCGTCGTCGCTGGTGGCGATGCACCTCGCGGCGCAGGCCCTGCGTTCCGGCGAGTGCTCCATGGCACTGGCGGGTGGCGTCTCCGTGATGTCGACGCCCCGGACGTTCGTGCAGTTCAGCCGGCAGCGGGGCCTGTCGGCCGATGGACGGTGCAAGGCCTTCTCGGCCGCGGCGGACGGTACGGGCTGGGGCGAGGGTGTCGGTCTGCTGCTCCTTGAGCGTTTGTCGGACGCGGTGGCGAACGGTCACCGGGTGCTCGGTGTGCTGCGGGGTTCGGCGGTCAATCAGGACGGTGCGTCGAACGGTCTGACGGCGCCGAACGGTCCGTCGCAGCAGCGGGTGATCCGGCAGGCGCTGGCCAGTGCGGATCTCTCCGCGACGGACGTGGATGTCGTCGAGGCGCACGGTACGGGTACGAAGCTGGGTGACCCGATCGAGGCGCACGCGTTGTTGGCGACGTACGGCCAGGACCGGCCGGAGGGGCGTCCGTTGTGGCTGGGTTCGGTGAAGTCGAACATCGGGCACACGCAGGCGGCGGCCGGTGTGGCCGGGGTCATCAAGATGGTGATGG
>NZ_JAAXYC010000306.1 GCF_018619185.1 Streptomyces sp. McG3
GGGCGGTGGCGAACTCCGTGTCCGAAGTGGCGGCGACGGGAGCGGCAGGGCAGCCGGTGCCGGTCTCCGCCGACAGGTCGACGACCCGGTCGCAGGCGGAGAGCAGGATGCCGCTGGTGGTGACCAGCAGCGTGGTCGTGGGCAGGGTGCGCAGGCCTTCGGCGATGCGCTGCTCGGTCGCCGGGTCGACGGCGGTGGTCGGCTCGTCGAGGACCACGATCTCCGCCCCGGTGTGCAGCGCCCGGGCCATCAGCAGCCGCTGACGCTGCCCGCCGGAGAGCTTGCGTCCTCGCTCGCCGACGTCGCGCCCGTCCCCGCCGATGTCCTCGATCACGTCGTCGAGCATCGTCGCCCGCAGCACGGCGGGGTCCGGGTCGCCGCCCGGGGGGACGAGGTTCGATCGCAGCGTGCCGGAGAACACCGCGCCGTGATGGGGCGGCGCGGCGATCAACTCCCGCACCCGTTCCGGCCCCAGCTCGACCGCGTCGACGCCGTTCACCAGGAGTTCACCGCGGGCGAGCGGCACGCGGTAGCCGAGCCGGTCGCCGATGTCCCGGGCGCCGGAGGGCCGGCCGGGCACGACGCCGACGAGCTCGCCGCGCCCCAGCCGCACCGGCTCGTCGTGGCCGGGCGGGCGCCAGACCAGCGCCGGGGCGGTGGCGTCGGCCGACTCCGCCGGCCGGCCGTCCTGGGGGCCCGGGACGGCGTCGATCAGCGGCGGTTCGTTGATCAGGTCGCTGAGCCGGCGGGCGGAGGCGCGCTTGTGGATCCAGTTGGAGGCGAAGGTCCCCACGTGGGCGAGCGAACCCTGGAGGTACTGGGCGAGACCCAGGACGGTGACGAGCTGACCGATCGTGATGCCGCCGTCTAGGGCGAGATACCCGGAGGCGGTGGCGAGCGCGGCCAGGAAGAGTCCGGAGAGCAGGAGGCTCACGGAGGAGTACGTCAGCACCGACCGCGCGGCGGCGACGGCGCCCCGGCGCGAGGCCTGGCTCGCGACGCGGTAGCGGCGGGCCGCCTCGTCGCGGGCGTTCATGCCGATGACCACCCGCAGTCCGGTGATCATGTCCGTGGCCACGTCGCCGGCGCGCGCCGCCGAGCTCTGCTCGGCCAGCCCCCGTGCCTCCAGCGGCATCGAGATCCGGCGCATGACCAGCAGCATCAGGACGGTGCCCACGATCACCCCGCCGCCGAGCGGGAGGGAGATGAGCAGCAGGACGCCCGACGCCGTCAGGATCGCGGTGACCGTGGACGCCTGCTGGACGACGCTCCAGGAGACCCCGGCGACGCGGTAGGTGTCGGAGGAGACCAACGAGAGCGCCTCACCCGCCCCGGGCGGACGCCGCAGCGAGCGCGGGTCCAGCAGCCTGGCCATCGTCCGCAGACGCAACGCCTGCTCGCCGTATCCGTAGACGGTCACCATCGCCGAGGAGGCCCGCTGGTACGACAGGGACAGCAGCGTGAACACCCCGGCGAGCACGGTGAGCCACCCGAGGAGGGCCGGGCCGTCGGAGGGGGCGAGCGCCCGGTCGATGACGACCCCGATGAGGATCGGCACCAGGGCCTCGCACAGCTGATGGACCATGAACGCGACGGCGGTCAGACCGAGCCGCGTACCGCGCCCGTCCCGCACGAGCGCGGTACGGAACAGCGCCTGTACGGAAGCGGGTTCACGGTCCTGGCCCCTCTCCGGCGCGCGGTGCCCGGGGTCCTGCGCCGGGTGTCCCGCTGCCGGGGGCCGGGCCGGCGGGGTCGTGGTGCTCACGGATCGCTCCTCGGGAGAAGGGGGGTGGGCCGCGCGGGGGAAGACGTCCGCCGGGCGGTCATCGACGACGGCCCGCGTACTGGCGGGCGAGCAGCCAGGCCAGGTACGCGCCGCCGACGCATACCGTGACGACACCGACCGGCAGATCGATGCGCTGGGCGACGAAGTCCGCGCCGACCAGGACGGCCGCCCCGGCGAGGGCGGCGGGCACGATGCGCAGGGTGGTCGAACTCCGGGTCAGCCGCTGGGCGATCTGCGGTGCGGCGAGGGCGATGAAGGCGATCGGGCCCGCCGCGGCGGTCACCAGCGCGGTGAGCGCCACGCCGACGACCGTGGCGGTCAGCCGGGCGCGCTGGGCGCGCACCCCGAGCGCGACAGCCGCGTCGTCCCCCATCTCCAGATGGACCAGGGGACGTACGACGAGGGTGGAGCCGACCAGCAGAACGGCGAACACGACGGCGGTGGCACGCAGTTGCTCGAAGCCGAGTCCGCTGAGCGAACCGGCGCCCCAGGTGGCCGCGAGCATCGCCTGCTGCGGGCTGACGGAGAGGAGCAGCATCGACGTGAGCGAGCCGAGGAACGCGCCGACGGCGATGCCGACGATGATCAGCCGGAACGGCCGCAGCCCGCCCCGGTAGGCCAGCAGGTACACCAGCAGCGCCGTCAGCGCTCCGCCGATCAAAGAACCCGACGCCACCGCCAGGTAGTTGGCCGTGCCGAGCAGAAGCATCACGACACTCGCGCCCGCGTACGAACCGGAGGCGAAGCCGATGACGTCGGGGGAGCCGAGCGGATTCTTGGTGAGCGACTGGAACAGGGCGCCGCTGATCGCGAGGGCCGCTCCGCACACCACGGCGAACAGCAGCCTCGGCAGCCGCCAGGTCACCACGACGAGCCGCGCCCGGGGGGCGGCGTCCGGGTCGAAGAGGGCGGACAGCACCTGGAGCGGCGTCAGGCCGATCGACCCGGAGCCCAGGGTCAGGACGCCCAGCGCCGCGACCACGAGGGTCAGGACGGCGCAGACGAGGACGGCCCGCCGGTCGACGCGCAGCGCCACCCCGCCGCGCCGCAGGGTCCAGGTGGCCCGGCCGAGATCGGCCTTCCCGGGCCGCTTCGGACCCCGCGTGCGTACGGCCCCGGTGGGCGGCGGAGCCGTGCGGTCCGGCTGGGACGCGGTGCGGCTGCTCACAGGGTGCTCACCTTCCGCCGCCGGACGAGGGCGACGAGGACGGGGGCGCCGACGAGCGCCGTGACGAGGCCGACCCGCAGCTCCCCGGAGGGCAGCACCACGCGGCCGATGATGTCGGCGGCCAGCAGGAAGGCGGGGGCGACGACGACGGTGACCGGCAGGATCCAGCGCTGGTCGGGCCCCACGAACCAGCGCACGATGTGCGGCACCATGAGCCCGACGAACGAGATCGGACCGGCGACGGCGACCGCTGTCCCGGCCAGCAGCGTGACGGCCAGGATCACCGCGACCCTGGTCACCGCCAGTCGCGTCCCCAGGGAGCGGGCGATGTCGTCGCCGAGCGCGAGGGCGTTGAGCGAGCCCGCGCTGACCAGTCCGAGCAGAAGACCGGCGCCGATGAGCGGAAGGGCGACCGGCAGGATGTCGAGCGACCGTCCGCCGATGGAGCCGACACCCCAGAACCGCATGACGTCGAACGTGGTCGTGCTCTTGAGCGCCATGGCGCTGGTGAAGCCGCCGCACACGGCGGTGAACGCGACGCCCGCCAGGGTGAGTTTGACCGGCGTGCCGCGATCCGCCCCGATCGAGCCGAGGGCGTAGACGAGAACGGTGAGCCCGAACGCCCCGCCCAGGGCGAACCAGATGAACTGTCCGGCGGCCGTGTAGCCGAGTACGGCGACCGCGAACGTCACCGCGAGGCTCGCCCCCGCGTTGACGCCGAGGATGCCGGGGTCGGCCAGGGGGTTACGGGTGAACGCCTGGATCAGCGCGCCGCTGAGACCGAGCGCGGCGCCGGTGACCAGCCCGATCACGGTGCGCGGCACCCGTAGTTCGCGCACCATGACGTGCTCGTCGGAGTCGTCGAAGTGGAGCAGCGCGTCCCATACGGTGCCGGGGGCGATGGCGCGCGCCCCGATCATCACGCTGAGGACGGCGACGACGAGGAGCAGGGCGGCGGCGGTGAGCAGGATCAGCAGCCGGTGCCGGTGGCGGCGGGCCGGGCCCGCGTCGTCGCGCGGACCCGGCCCGGCCCGTTCGGCACCGTCGGTGAGGTCACCCGTGGGCGGGGCGGTCGTCATGGTTGTCCTTGGGAGAGGGCGTCACCTGGGCGGAGCGGCGAAGTGCGGTCAGGAACCCGCGCCGGTGCTGCCCCTGCCCGCGACGGCGTCGGCGAGCATCGGGACGTAGCGGTCGATCGCCCACGGGATGGAGAGCACCGAAGGGCCGCTGGTGGCCATGCCCATGGTCGCGTCCTGGACGAAGGTGTACTTGCGGTCGGCGATCGGCTTCCAGCGGGTGAAGAGCGGGTCCTTCAGCGTGTGCTCGACCTCGTCGGCGCCGTTGGCCCAGGCGACGAAGATGTCGGCGTCGATGGTGTCGAGCTTCTCCAGGCTGATGCCGCCGTACCAGTTGGTGCCCTTGACGGTGGAAGCGATCTTCTCCATCGAGGGGGTGTTCTCGAAGCCCATCTCGGTGAGGAGGCGGACCCGGGCGTCGTAGTCGACGTAGAGCCCGACGTCGGTGGAGCCGGGGGCGAGGGCCAGTCCGTAGGCGAACGTGGTGCCCTTGAACTCCGGGTGGTCCTTCGTCACCCCCGCCAACTGCCCCTGGACGTCGGTGACCAGGTTCTCGGCCCTGGCGGTCTCGCCCAGCGCCGTGCCGATGGTCCGGGTCATCTCCTGCCAGGTTCCGCCGTCCCACGGCTTCTTGAGGTAGGGGAGCGTGGGGGCGATCTGGGAGAGGCGCTTGTAGTCGACGTCGGAGACGCCGGAGTACAGGCCCACGATGAGGTCGGGTTCCAGCGCGAGGATCTGCTCGAAGTCGATCTCGCCCGCGTCACCGTAGTTGAGGGTCTCGGGCAGCGGGCCGCCCAGCTTCTCGACCGTGGCGCGGAACCACGGGGTGTAGCCCTGCTTGTCGCCGCCCCACTGCTTGTCCACGCCGACGGGGACGGTGCCGAGGGCCGCGACCACGTCCAGGGACATCCAGCTGACCGCCACGACGCGCTTCGGCTTCTGCTTGATCGTCGTGCTTCCGTGGCCGTGCTCGATGGTCACGGGGAACGCGGCCGACTTCGCCCCGGACTTCGCCTCCGGGGCGCCGGAGCCGGACGTGGTGCCACCGCAGCCCGCCAGGACGACGATTGCGGCGACCGTCACCGTCAGGGCGCGGACCAGGGCGCCCGGCCCGCGTCGGGCCGGGATGAATATCGACATGTCTCTCCTTGGTTCCGAAGTAAGGCAACCCTCACCTGGAGAGACATTAGGAAGGCCGGGGCTGTTCAGGGGTCGCGTACCGGCCAGGGTGTGTCGTGAATCGGCCATCTGGTGGGCGGGTCAAGGCTCTGGGTCAGCGGGCGGCCGGGGCCGGGGTGGCCTGCTCGCGCAGATACTCCGTCGGGCTGGCGCCGGTGACCCGGCGGAAGGCCGCGCAGAACGCGCTGGTGGTGGCGTAACCACTGCGGTGCGCCACCAGGTTGACCGGGTGCCCCTGGGCGAGCAGGGCCGTGGCGGCGGACATCCGGACCAGTGAGCGCCACTGGCTGAACGGCATGCCGACGTCACGGCTGAACGTCCGGGTGACGGTACGTACGCTCAGCGCGTGCCTGGCCGCCCAGCCCTCCACGGAGAGGTCGCTCTCCGGGTCGCGCATGACATCGTCCGCCAGCACCTGGATCCGCCGGTCCTCCGGCACGGGCACCTCGATCGCCGGAAGGGTGTCCTCCTCCAGCATCTCGATGATGACCCGCTGTGTCCGCAGTCGAAGGTCGTCGGGCATCGCGGTCGCGTCGAGGTGCAGCAGCATCTCCTGGAGCGCGCGGCCCACGCGCATCGGGCGGGCGGCGGACCACCCCGGCGGGACGGCCCGTCGCGCCACATAGGTGTAGCAGCTGATGCCGCCGGCTTCGTGGGACGCCGCGTGCGGGGTGCCGGGAGGGAGCCAGGCGCCCTGTCCCGGGAGCAGTCGGCGCACGGTGTTCCGGGTGCGCAGGGTGATCGAGCCGGTGTGGGGCCAGACCAGGAGGGCGTCGGTGTGCGTGTGCACGCCCGAGGTCACCGGTCCCGTCGGTTCCGAGTCGTCGAACACCGCGGTGGTGAGCAGATAAGGCTCGGCCACCTCGGCCCCGCCGGCCGGGGGTTCGGCCCAGGCCGGCGAGGCCGTCGAGGTGGCCCCGGCGTCCGGGTGGCGGGAGGCGGCGATCGGCATGAAGTTAGGTTACCCTAACTTCTCTCGACGGCTGTGGGGGCGGCCCTGGGCGGTCCAGCGGCGGAGTCCGGCTTCAGGGCTGTTTCGGACGTGGTCGCGGCGGCGGGCCGTACGCCTCCAGCAAGGCGTTTCGGACGGCTTGTCGCCCCGCGTGCCGGAACGCGCCGGGATGCGTGTCCACTTCGTGCACCTTGATGGACCGCAGGACGACCGCGACCGCCACCGTGGTCCCGGGGTTCAGTGTCGCGAGTTCCGCCAGCTCCTCGCGTACGCCGCAGCCGAAGGCCTCGTGCAGTTCGGCCACCTCGCCGTCCGGCCAGCCCGGCACCGTGCTCGTGTCCGCCGTCTCGAACTTGACTCCCTCCTCCCAGGGTTCGAAGTCCGCCACCGCCAGGGCGAAGGAGGACGGGCAGCCGGCCTGGCGGACGTACACGGCCTTGACCGCGCGCAGGGGTCGCGGAGGGAAGGTCCTGGGCTCGGTGGTCATGCGGTCACGGTATCGGCGCACCGGCGGCCTCCCCGCGGAATTTCCGCGAGGAGGCCGTCCGCTCAGCCGTTCCCGCGCAGCTCCAGGGTGCAGCACTTCACGCTGCCGCCGGCCTTGAGGAGTTCCGACAGGTCCACGCCGACCGGGCGGAACCCACGCTCGCGCAGCTGTCCGGCGAGATCCGTCGCGTTCTGCGGCAGGACCACGTTGTACCCGTCCGACGTCGCGTTCAGCCCGAACGCGGCGGCGTCGGCGGCGGAGGCGAGGAGGGCGTCCGGGAAGAGCCGCCGCAGTACGGCCAGGCTGCCGGGGGAGAAGGCTGCCGGATAGTAGGCGATCGTCGTCTCGTCGAGCACGGTGAGGGCGGTGTCCAGGTGGTAGTAGTCGGGGTCGACGAGGGTCAGCCCGATCACCGGGCGGCCGAAGAACTCCTGCGCCTCGTCGTGGGAGCGGGGGTCGCTGCGGAACCCGGTGCCCGCCAGCAGCCAGTCGCCGGCCAGGAGATAGTCGCCCTCCCCCTCGTTGACGAACGCGGCCGTGCGCGGTTCCGGGTATCCGTTGTCGCGCAGCCAGCCGCGGTAGGCCGGGCCCTCGGCGATGCGCTCGGCGTCGCGGAACCGGGCCACGAGGGCCCGCCCGTCGACGACGGTCGCGCCGTTGGCCGCGAAGACCATGTCGGGAAGACCGGGGACGGGGTCGATCGTGTCGACGGTGTGCCCGAGGTGCAGGTAGACCTCGCGCAGTCGCTCCCACTGGGCGATGGCCAGCGGAGTGTCGACAGGCTTCGTCGGGTCCATCCACGGGTTGATGGAGTAGACCACGTCGAAGTGGGTGGGCCGGCACATGAGGTAGTGCCGGGCACGTGCGGTACGCATGGGTGGGGTCCCGATCGTCAGGGGCGGCCGGTGGGACGGCCGCCCATCGAGGTGAAGTGCTCGGTCCCGGGCGGCTCGTGGCCGTCCGTGGTCCGTACGCGCGTGATCGCCGGGGCGTGGTCGCGGCCTGAGCGGGCGTCGGCTCCGGTGACGATCACGAGGTGGTCGCCCCTCGTGATGGGAGAAGCGGCTCGCGGCGACCACGGGTGCAACGGCGGATCCGATGTTTCTGGGGAGAACGATCAACCGGCGCGTAAGTAAAGCAAGGCTTACCTAAAAATGCAACGGTGCCTCTCCGTCGGCCGGTTGAGCCCGCCGGGCGTGGCGGCTGTCCGTAAATCCCTCTGACGGCAGGGGTGTTGGAGGTCGCACGTGGCAGGCCGCGCCCGGGCCCGATTCGGGGGACTGATGGTGCCCGCCGCGCCCCGGCGCTACATTCCGGCGGACGGCCGGGAGCTCTCGGCGGGCGATGCCCCCAGCCGTACGGCTCCGAGGAACCCCGTGCCCGCACAGCACGCCGAACTCCGACGGAAGGACTGCCCACATGCTCTGTACGCGACTGACCAACGCGCGCATCCTCACGATGGACCCCCGGCACCCCGTCGCCCACGACCTGGGTATCTGGCGGGGGCGGGTCGTCGGTGTCGACGAGGCCGTGACGTCCCTGCCCGCCCGCGAGGTCGTCGACCTGGACGGCGCCACGGTGCTGCCCGGTTTCATCGACAGCCATGTCCACCTGGCCTGGGCAGGGTTGAAGGCCGGCACGCCGAGTGTCGCCCCGTGCGAGCGGGTCGAGGACATCCTCGCCGTCGTGGACGCGGCGGCCCGTCGGCCGGCCCCTCGCGGTGCCTGGGTGGATGTCGCCGGGTACGACCAGCGGGCCCTGGGCCGGCATTTGACCGCCGCCGAACTGGACCGGGTCAGTCACGGCCGCAAGGTCCTCCTGATGCACGACTCCGGGCACGCGTGCGTCGTCAACACCGCGGTGCTGGAGCTCCTGCCGGACGGAACGCCGCACGAGGACGGCTTCCTCGCCGAGAGCGCCATGACCACTGCCCGCCGGCTGCGACTGCCCTACTCCCAGGAAGAACTGGCCGACGCGATCGAGCTCGCCGCCCGCGGCTGCCTCGACGAGGGGATCACGGCCTGCGCCGAGGCGGGCATAGGCGGCGGGCTCCTCGGTCACAGCCCCGTCGAACTCGGCGCCTATCAACTGCTCCGGGACCGCGGCCGACTGCCCCTGCGGGTCCAGGTCATGGCGTCCGGCGACACCCTGCGCCCCCGCGCCACCCATGCCGACGACGGGTTCCCCCGGGCCCTGGACCTCGGCCTGCGCACCGGGTTCGGCGACGACTGGCTGTCCCTGGGCGCCCTGAAGATCTACACCGACGGCGGGATGATGGCGCGCACGGCGGCGCTCACCTCCCCGTACGAGGGCACGACCGACAACATCGGCCGCCTCCAGGACGACCCCGGCGCTCTCGCCGATCTCATCGTCGACGGCCACCTCGCGGGCTGGCAGCTCGCCGTCCACGCCATCGGCGACCGCGCCGCCGACCTCGCCCTGGACGCCCTGGAGCGGGCCCAGAAGCTGCGCCCCCGCCCGGACGCGCGCCACCGCATCGAGCACGCCGGGCTGATCCGCCCGGACCAGCTGCCCCGGTTCGCCGGGCTCGGCGTGAGCGCTGTGGTCCAGCCCGGCTTCCTGCGCTACTTCGGCGACGACTACGCGACGGTGATGGGGGAGGGGCGGGCCGGCTGGCTGTACCGG
>NZ_JAAXYC010000307.1 GCF_018619185.1 Streptomyces sp. McG3
GGCTGGGGGTCGTGGCGCGGCATGGCCAGCAGGACGGAGAGGGCGAGCGCCGTGCCGCCCACCCGCAGGACCAGCAGCAGCGGATCGTCGGGAAGCGTCTCGCCGAAGGCGAGCGTCCCGAGGACCGCGGTGAACAGGCTGGTCACCGTGGTGCACACCGGCACGATGAGGGAGGCCCGGCAGCGCTGCAACGCCGTCTGCGACATCACCAGACCGGCCCCCGCGGTGAACAGCAGCAGATACGGATACGGGGACGCCAGCAGCGACAGCGCGGCCTCGCTGAGATCGGTGCCGGTCAGGCGGCTGGACGTGCCCTTGATGGCCAGCGAGCTGACCCCGTACAGCAGGCCCACCGCCACTCCGTACCCGATGCCGCTGGTCGGGACCCGGTGCCGTTTGGCCGCCCGGCTCTCGACCCGTACGTACAGCCAGACGCCCGCCCCCAGTGCCGGCAGACAGACCAGGAGGACCAACGCCCAGGGGGCCCCGCCGCTCACCACGTCCTCGCCCTCGCGCACCGAGGCGACGACCATCAGCAGGGCGACCAGCACCCCGCCCAGCGCGTAGCGTTCGCGGCCCGTCGACTCCTCGCCGAGCACGGCCGACGACAACAGCAGGAGCAGCACCAGACCGGAGACGAAGATGCCCTGCGCCGCCGCTATCGGCAGCGCCCGGTAGACGATCAGCTGGGCCCCGAACCCGGCCGCCAGCGCCAGCGCGCCGACGATCCACAGCGGACTGGTCAGCAGCACCCGGACCACCCGCAGCGGCCGGCCCGCCGAGAGCGCGGGCAGCGAGCCCAGGGCCCGCTTCTCCACCACGAACCCCACGCTGTACAGCGCGTTGGCGACCAGCGCGGCGCCGACACCCCACCACATGCGCGCTACCTCCGCCGCGCGTGGGCCAGCAGGATGGACGCGGCCCCGGGCACCGAGCACGCCGCCCGGTCCAGCAGCCGCAGCGGACGCGGCACCCCGTGGAAGGGGGCGCCCGTGATCCGCACGTCGTCGAAGCCGGACGCCGCCAGGAACGAGCGCAGCGCACGGGCCGTGTACAGCCGCAGATGCCCGACCACCTCGGAGCCGGGGCGGCCGTGGATGCCGCGCAGACTGACCTCCGAGAACACCGGCTGCACCCCGGCGAGCAGCAGCGCCCGGTTGTACCAGGCCGCCAGGTTCGGGGTGGACAGCATCAGATGGCCGCCGGGCCGCAGGACCCGCCGCAGCTCGTCCAGCGCCTGGTCCGGGTCGACCAGATGCTCCAGGATCTCGCTGAACAGCACCGCGTCCGCGCACCCGTCGGCCAGCGGCAGCCCACCGTGCTCCAGCTCGCCGCGCACCACGAGACCCATCCGGGGCCGGGCCCTGCGCAGCGCGTCCTGCGACCAGTCGACGCCGATCAGCCGGTGACCGGCGAGGACCGGGGCCGCCGTGGCCGCCGCCGTGCCGTCACCGCACCCGATGTCGAGGATCACCTGCCCCGGCGCGCCCAGCGCGTCGGCCAGCAGCCGGGCCTGCCGCAGGGTGCGCCCGTCGCCCGAGGCGACGGGAACGGCCGGGTTCTCGTAGAAGTCCCGCAGCCCGGGCGGGGGAGAGGTGGTGCCGGTCATACGGTCTCCGAGGACGTCGAGGCCAGGTGACGGGTGAACAGCTCGCGCAGGCGTACGCCGTCCTCGTCGCCCAGCAGGGTGCGCGACCAGCGCAGCGCCAGATGCAGCCGGCCGCCCGTGGACGCCGTGGTGAACGTCAGCCCCCGGGGCATCCGGGCGGGCGCGGAGAACCACACGGCGGTGGCCCGGCCCGCCTCCCCGAAGTCCAACGGGTAAGGGACCCGGCCGATGTTGCTCAGCAGCGTCGTCGAGGTCCACGGTCCCGCCAGCACCCGCAGCCCCCGGGTGAGGGCGGCGCGGGCGGCCACCGGCAGCAGCGGCGCGGTGAGCAGGGAAGCGGAACGGCCCAACGGGGGACGGGGGCGCGCCTTGAGCGCCCGGGTGCGCTCAGCGGTCGCCCGGAGCAGTGCGGGGATGTCGGCCCCGGGCGCCAGTTCGGACGCGGCGAAACCGACCTCCACCAGTCGGGTGCCGTTCCCGATCGGCATCTCGGGGCCCCGGGTGCGGTCGTCGACCGGCATGGTGATCCGCAGCGGCCGGCGGTCGGCCCCCGGCGCGCCCTGCGCCCGGTTCCAGTCGGCCACCGTGAGCGCGGTGGCCACCATCAGCTGGTCGTTCACCGTGTAGGGCGCGCCGGACTCCCGCTTCGGGACCGGCAGCTCGACCAAGAGCATGGCGTTGCCCGGTACCGGCGAGGGTCCCGGCGAGCCCGCCGCGATCCGGGCGGGCCGGGCCAGCGGCGCCGCCGGGGACTCCCCGACGAGCGGATCGGACGCCGGCCGCGCCGGTGCGGGGGCCGGCGGGGTGCGGTGCGCACCGTAGACCTCGGCGGCCGTCGCCGCCAGCCGCATGCAGGCCGGGCCGTCGAGGGCGGTGTGGTGCACGGTGAAGAGCAGCACACACCCCTCGGTGCCCGGCTCCTCGACCACCGTGAGCCGCAGCGGCGGCGACGCCGTCAGCGGAGGGGCCTCGTCCAGCGCCCGCGCCCGGGCCCGGGCGAGCGCCCCGGGCGCGGACGGCGGGAAGGAGACCGGATCCGCGTCGGGACTCCCGGTCAGCTCCCACTCGTAGCGCCGGGCGAACGGGGGCCGGGGGCGCTCCCGCATCAGCGCCCGGGGGTGCCGGACGAGCGCCTCGGCGAACGCGGCACGCAGCCGCCCCTCGTCCACCCGGCCGGGCAGATGGATCTCGATGTGCACCGTGTTCGGCTCGGCGTCCTGCGCACAGTGCCGGGCCACCTCGTCGACCACGGGGAACGGCACCCGGGCCGGGGCCCCGGGCCGGGGCATACCGCCCCGCGCCCGGGGTTGCTGCGTGGTCGCCATCAGGTGCCCCCTCCGGGACGGGACGGCGGCGGCTGCTGACCGCCGGGCTGCTGCGTCGGGCCGTCACCGCCATGGCCATGGCGGTCGCCGTGGCTGCCGCCTTCGCCCGAGCCTTCGCCCGAGCCGGATCCGTACCCGAATCCGGGTGCGGGAGGCGGAGTTCCCTGCGGACGCTTCGGGTCGGTGGACAGCGTCCGGCCCGAAGCGGCGGCGGCCTGCGCCGGCACCGCGGGCGCCTCGCCGCCCGCCGTGCCCCGGCCCCCGGCGGCCCGCCTGCCGAGCGGCTCGCGCCCGACCGTGACCAGGGCGGCGAACAGACCGACCAGCGCCAGGAACTGGGCCGTCGCGCCGAACGCGCCCTCGCCCGCCGCCGTGGTGTCCCCGGTGCCCAGCGCCGCGACGACACCCGCGGCGGCCATCGCCGCGAACGCGACCGGTGCGAGCAGCTTCGGCCGGAAGTGGGCGAGTACGGCGAGGACCGGCACCGCCAGGGCGAGCGGCCCCGCGATCACCACCCCCACCAGGGTGAGCGCCACCGTGCCCAGGACCAGACCCGGACCGGGTGCGACGGGCTGCTCCTCGGCCGCGTACGGCTCGGCTCCCCGCCGCCGCACGAAGGCGAGCCCCACGAGCGCCAGGAGCAGGACCCCCGCGCCGATCAGACCCACCTGGTAGATCCTGGCCGGCTCGTACTCCAGGGTGACCTTGCCGCCCTCGCCCTCCGGGATCAGCCAGGCCTGCTGCCAGCCGTCGATCCGCAGCGGCGTCAGCTCCTCGCCGTCCAGGGTGGCCTTCCAGCCCTTGTTGTGGTTCTCGTGGATCTGGAGGTAGGAGGCCTCGCCCGCGCCGACGGCGATCGTGCGACGGTCGCCGTCGCCCCGCTCGACGTCCACCGAACGCGGCGTGCTCGCCGGGGCCTCGGAGACTCCGTTGCTCAGCGTGACGTCCGTGATGGCGAGCGGTCCCGCGTCACCCGCCTCGACGGTGGTGGACGAGGCCGCCAGCTCCACCGTGCCGCCCTCGGTGCACGGCGTGACCTCGATGGGGCGGCGCTGCGTCAGGTCCCGCACCAGGCCCTCGGCGCGGGTCTCCAGGAACGTACCGCCGACGGACAGGACCGGACCCTTGCCGCAGGCCAGGCTGAACTTCTTGTCCGGCTTCGGCTGCGGCGAGCGGTACTCCTCCAGGGCCGGGACATAGACCTCGCTCAGCCCTACCGGCAACTGCAACTGGTCGTCGGCGACCGGGTTGTGGACGGTCAGCGGCGCCTGACGCGAGATGGTGATGTCCATCCGGTCGGTCCTGATGGGCGAGAAGCGGGCCATGCCGTTCTCGTCCACGGAGGCCACCGCTGTGCCGTCGGGGGAGCTGATCTGCACCTGCTCGGGGCGGGTGGACAGACCGCCGGCCGCCGCGAAGACGATCTCCCCGACCTCCTTCTTCTCCGGCCAGGACAGATGCAGTACGGGGCGTTCGCCCGCGATCCACGCCGTGGTCAGATCACCGTCGGTCAGATTGCGCGGACTGAGGCTGGTGCCCAGCCGTGCCGTGGAGTCGGCGCTCACCTCGATCTTGTCCCGCTCGCCCGTCAGCTCGAAGAGCAGCTTGTCCAGCTCCTCGCCGGGCACCGGCACCGCGCTCGCGGACACCTGGTACGGGCCCGCCTCCTGGGCGGTGAACTGCCGGTGCAGGCCGACCTCGGCCGCCACCGACGACAGACCGCCGGGGTCGCTGCCCCGCCGCAGCGAGTAGACCGTGGAGTCCGCGCCCTCACGGGGCGCGTCGGCGGGCAGCTCCAGCATCCGGGTCACCTGCACCCCGGGGACCGCGATGTCGGTGAAGCCGGCGCCGGTGAGCCCGGGACGCCCCTGCTGGGACTCCAGGATCGTCACCTTCAGCCAGGACGCCTGCCCGGTGGGCGCGGCCACCGTCTGCGCCGATCCGTCCGTCCTCAGCGGGCTGTCCTTGAAGCCCCGCTCGGTCTCGACCCGGACGACGGTCGGTGCGGCCCGCACGTTCGCGCTGGGCAGCGGCGTCACCTGGAGCGAGGCCGGAAGCTCCGTCGGAGTGGTGAAGTCGATCCGTACCCACTCGTCCTCGGGAGAGCCCGGGGATCCCTCCGCCCAGCCGGTGTCCGGGTTGCCGTCGAAGGCGTTGACCGGGTCGTACTGCGGCAGGTGGAACAGCCAGTTGCCCACCGACGAGGCGCTGACCTTCTTGGCGCCCCGCAGCACGGCCGTCGTCTGGTGCTCCGCGCCCGACGTCGGCAGGATCTGCCGGGGGCTCCGGTCCGGATCCTGCGCGGCCTCCACCGCGTTGCGCTCGTCGGCGGTGTACGTGTACGAGGTGTTGGAGTTGACCAGCCCGAACCGGGTGTCGGCACGCCGCAGCCCGTCGCCCGCCGCGTACAGCGACGGCCGTCCCAGACCCGGGTGCGCGTCACCGGCCAGCACGGCCGGCCGGCCGTTCACAGCGCCGCTCGCCGACAGCGGCAGCAGGGACTCGGGCCCACCGCTCACGACGGCCGTCGAGGCCACCGGGGACGTGGTCGCCCGCCCCGGACGCTCCGTTCCGGCGGGCGGCTCGTAGATCTCCACGGCCCGCTGCCGCGGATAGAGGCCCTCGACCTGCACGGGGGTGTCCGCCGCGATCCGGCCGCCGGTCATCACCGGACCGAAACCGGTCACGCGCTGGTACCCGGACGCCTCCAGGGTGCGCTTCACCGTGGCCGTGGGGACGTACCCCAACTGGTCGGGATCCAGGTCGTTGCGGACCACCACATAGTGCAGCCCCGCCCGGTTGAGGTACTCGCTCAGTCCGGGAACCTCGCCGCCGGTGGTCAGCGCCTGCTCGACGGCGTCCATCGCCCGCCGGTTGCCCGGCGTGCCGAACGGCACGTAGTCCCGTTGGGCCCAGGGCGAGTTCGCCAGCACGTCCAGCGGCTGGTCGATCGGGGAACCCCAGGTGTAGATGCCGTGCGCGGTCGCGGGGACCACCAGGGCGCGGTCGTCGGCCGAGTTCTTCTTCAGCCAGCTCCCGGTCGTCTCCCAGTACGTGGGCAGCTGCTGGAACGAACCCTTCTGCAGGATCGAGCCGTTGACGTACGGCCAGGCGAGACCCGGCAGCACGAGCGCGGCGGCGATCACCGGCACGAGCCGGCGGGCGCGCACCGCGTTGCCGCCGCCCCGCGCCGCGGCGGCGACGGAAGCCACCGCGGTGAGGTGCGCGAGGCCAAGGGCCAGGGCCAGCGCCAGACCCGTCTGGAACTTGTAGATGTTGCGGAACGGCACCAGCCAGCTGTCCAGCCAGTCCTGCACGGTCTCGTGGAACAGCCCGCCCAGCGCACCGCCGTAACCGGCGAGCGTGATGAGCGCGACGCTCAGCACGGTCAGCACCAGCCAGCGCCGCTCGGGCAGATCACGGCGCGCCAGACCCGCCAGGCCCAGGGCGGCGGCGAGCGCCGAGCCCAGGATGGTGACGGTCGCGGTGGCGACGGTCCAGCCGGCCGGCAGCCAGGCCTCGCCGAAGTTCAGATAGCCGACCCAGTTCCCGCCGCCGCGCAGCACCTCGGTCGCCGACATGGTCGTCGTGGTGGTGTACGAGGACTCCACGTACGGCATGAAGTTCTCGCCGAAGGTCCCCAGCAGCAGCAGCGGAACGATCCACCAGGCGGTCGCCAGGATCACGCCCGGGATCCACCAGGCCAGCAGCGCGCGCTTGCGCGGACCGCCGGGACGGGACAGCAGGTACAGCCCCACCGGCAGCAGCGAGGCCAGCGTGGACGCGGCGTTGACGCCACCCATCAGCGGGATCAGCAGTGCGGACCGGGCCGCCGCGATCCTCGGCGCGAGGCGCGGGTTCGTCAGCGGCAGCAGCACCCACGGCAGCAGGGCGCCCGGCAGGGCCGCCGCCGAGGTCGAGCCCACGACGATGGTGTACGTCGGCCACAGCGCGTACGCGACCGCGGCCGGCAGCCGGGTGGCCGGGGAACCCACGGCCAGCCGCTCCGCCAGCCGGAGCGCACCCCAGAAGGCGGTCGCCACGATCAGCGACAGCCACAGCCGTTCCGCGAGCCAGACCGGTACGTGCAGCAGGTCGGCGGCCCCGTAGTACGGCAGCATCGGGATGGCGTAGCCGACGTACTGGTCGGCTATCCCGCCGAACCCGGCCCGGCTGTGCCACAGCTCGCCCAGGTCGCCCAGGAAGCGCCAGGGGTCCGCGACGACGCCGAGCTTGGTGTCGAACGTCATCCGGCCGGGCGACACCGCGAGGAACGCCGCGAACACGGCGGCCCAGAAGCCCAGCAGCCAGCGCCGTGAGCGGGGCGTGGGCGGCCCGTCGGCGGGACCGGAGGGCGCGGGACCCGCGCCCTCCGGGGCCGTGGACCGGGGTGGGTGGACAGCGCTGGTCATGAACACCGCCGGAGGATGAGGAGGAGGTTCCAGGTGGCGAATTCCCGCAGTACGGGGATGCGCGGCACGAGCTGGGGAAGGACGGGCCAGTAGCGCGAGCGTGCTGAGACGACAGTCACGTCGGAGCGGCTCCGGACGTGGCTCAGGGTCTCCCCGACGCCGATCTTGAAGAGGTTCTCGCCGAGCCGGTGCTTGGCCGGGCCGCCGGTGCGCCGCTCGTAGCGGCTCCGGGCGCGTTCGGCGCCGAGGTAGTGCCAGGGCGCCCACTCATGGCCGCCCCACGGGGAGAGCCAGTTGGTGTAGGAGACGTAGATGAGCCCGCCGGGGCGGGTCACCCGCGCCATCTCGCTGAGGAAGGTGTGCGGGTCGGCGACGTGCTCCAGCACGTTGGAGGAGAAGCAGACGTCGGCCGCGCCGTCGGCGAGCGGCAGCAGATAACCGTCGGCGACGACGGTGTCCGCGCGCTGCCCGGGGCCGATCTCCGCCGGATCCGGTTCGAAGAGGTAGCTGTGCGCACCGCGGCGCCGGAACTCACGGGTGAAGTAGCCGTCGCCGCCGCCGATGTCCACGACGACCTTGTCGCGGAGCGGGCCGTGCCGCTCGACCTGGTCGGCCGCGTCACGGGCCAGCAGGGTGTACGCCGCGGCGGGGTCGCCCTGTTCGCGCAGGAAGGCGCGGAACAGGGCGGCCGACCGCCGGAACGAGGGGTCCTTCACGCGCTCGCGCCGATCACCGGGGCGCCCGGGCCGCCTACGGCGCCGGCGGTCGCCTCGGCGGCGACCGCGGCGAACCGGCGCACACTGGCGGTCCACCGGTAGTCGGCGGCCCGTTCGCGGGCCGCCTTGCCCATCGCCTCGCGCCGCTCGTCGTCCAGCGCCAGCGCACACCAGGCGGCGGCGAAGGAGGACGCGCCCGGGGCGAGGATCCCGGTGACCCCGTCCTCGACGGAGTCGCGCAGCCCCGGCACGTCGAAGCCCAGGGTCGGGGTGGACCGGGCCGCGGCCTCCGTGACGACGAGACCCCACCCCTCCACGGCCGCCGGGTGCAGCAGCATCCACGCGGCGCAGAGCAGCCGGTGCTTCTCCGCCTCGGTCACATGACCGGCGAACTCCACACCGGGACCGGCGAGCTGTTCCAGCCGGGCCCGTTCGGGGCCGTCGCCGACGATGACGAGCCGCCCGCCGGTGACCGGCCGGACCCGCTCCCAGAGCTGGAGCAGCAGATCGATGCGCTTGTAGTCGACGAGCCGGCCCAGCGCCACGAACAGCGGTGCGGCGGACCGCTCGCCCTGTGGGCTCGGCTCCTGGACTCCGTTGTGCACCACCCGGATCCGCCGGTCGGGCACGCCCAGTTCGCGCAGCGCGCCCGCCGTGGACGGAGATACCGCGATCATCAGGTGGTCGCGGTAGGCCCGGGACAGGGCCCAGTGTTCGAGCTTGCGCCCGGCACGGGCCACCGGGGTCGGGAAGCGCATGTCCCACAGGTCGGTGTGCACATGGTTGACCAGGCAGACCGTGGGTCCGCGGTGCCACAGCGGGGCCAGGTACGGCATGCCGTTGCAGACCTCGACGAGCAGGTCGCACGTGCCGATCCGCCGGGCGAACGCGGATCGCGCGCCGACGTAGTGCCCGAGCGCGGAGCCTGCCGAGACGACCCGGTAGGGCCGACGGGCGGCCGGTCCGCCGCACAGCAGGGTGACGTCGTGGCCCTGCTCGGTGAGACCCAGGGCGAGCTGGTCGACCAGCAGCTCGGAGCCGCCGGCGGCCGGATTGCCCAGGTCGCGGTGGGCGAGGAAGACGATGCGTCGGGGGGTCGCGGGGATCGTCGCGGGCGCCGGGCCCTGACCCGGACGCGCGACCGCGTCAAGCAGTGGGGGAGGGACGTGCTGGGGCATGGGTGCTCCAACTC
>NZ_JAAXYC010000308.1 GCF_018619185.1 Streptomyces sp. McG3
GCCCTGCCCGCCCTCGCCTCCGGAAACAGCGGCAACAGCGGAACCGGGAGCAACGGCGGTCACCCCGGGCCGGAGCAGTCCCAGCAGCCCGGAGGGCGGCGTGCCCGGCGCGCGCTGGCCGCCGCCCAGGAGCGCACCGCGGCCGACGCCGGACCGCGTACCGCCTTCGCCCTGCCGCCCGCCGACGCGGACCGGGCGCCGCTCGCCCCCGACGCCCCGGTGGCCCCCGGCGACGGGGCGAGCGCGCACCACGCGCGCACCGCACCGGAGGCCGGTCACACACCTCCGCAGGCGCACCCCGTCGCCCCGGCGCACCCCGGCCCGCAGACGGACGGAACCTCCGGGCAGGGCTTCCCGGCCACGCCCGGAGCGCCCCATCTCCCCGGGGCGGCACCGCACGCGCCCGGCCCGCACGACGGCGGCGTACCGGAGGCTCCGAACCCGGCGCCGGACCTCGCGCCGTGGGGCGACACCGGGCAGAACGCCGACACCGGGCAGAACGTCCCCTCGGGCACCGGGCAGACCGGCGCCGGGCGGACCACCCACACCACCGGCGACGCGGCCGTCGCCGATCCGGTGGCGCACCCGGCCGACGGTGACGCGGGCGTCCCGGCCCCGGACGCGCGGCGGCAGCCGCTGCCCGCCGAGGAGCCGATGCCGGACGGCAGCAACCCCGATTCGACGCAGGGGAGGGCCTTCAGCGTGCGCACGCTGGGCCAGGGCGTGCCGTTCGCCCAGCACCTCGCGCATCAGCAGAACCAGCCGCATCAGAGCCTCGGCGGCGCCGGCCGGCGCCGCAAGCTCGCCGCCCCGCCGGAGGGCGACCGCTCCCCGGCCCGGACCGCCGCCGACCGGCCGGGGCCGGCACAGCCCACGGGCCCCGCGCAGGCTCCCGGACCGCAGCAGCACCAGCCCCGCACCCATCCCCAGGACCAGGGCCAGGACCAGGGGCCGGACCAGGCGCAGGAGCCCGGCCGGCCCGGTCAGCCGGCGCAGGGCGGGCCCGGCGCCGCCTACGGCGAGGGGCAACTCCTCGCGCAGCCCGTCGCGGAGGGACGCGCCTACGCCATAGGGGCGCCCGACGAGGGGGCGGAGGGTCCCGAGCCGCTGGACGGGCCCGGAGGCGCCGTCGAGGTCGCCAACCGGCCGCACCCGCACCCGGTCGACGACGAGCTGCCGCCCGAGCCGCTGGACAACCCGCGTCGGCTGCTGGTCTGGCCCGCGCCCGACGTGCCGACCCAGCAGGCGCTCAGCGACCGGGGCTACCGTCCGGTGATCGTGAACTCCCGCGAGGAGGTCGACGCCCAGATCGCCGCGTTCCCCGCAGCGCTCTTCGTCGATCCGCTGACCGGCCCCATCACCCGTACCGCGTTGCAGTCGCTGCGTCAGGCGGCCGTCGCGGCCGAGGTCCCGG
Organism: Streptomyces sp. McG3; assembly: GCF_018619185.1. Classification (GTDB taxonomy): domain Bacteria; phylum Actinomycetota; class Actinomycetes; order Streptomycetales; family Streptomycetaceae; genus Streptomyces. The sequence goes on from NZ_JAAXYC010000308.1 coordinate 1,415, forward strand.
TGCTGGTCACCGCCGGTCTGGGGCAGGCGACCCGGGAAGCGGCGTACGGCGCCGACCCGGCCGTCCTGCTCAAGGCGCTGGCCCCCCGCGACAGCGAACAGCATCCCTCGCGGGTGCTCCTGATCGAGGAGCACGAGGAGATCGCTGTGGCGCTGACGCAGACCCTGGAGCGGCGCGGGATGCAGGTGGCGCGGGCCGCGACGGACAGCGAGGCCGTCGACCTGGCGGGCCGGATGCGGCCGAACCTCGTGGTGATGGACCTGATGCAGGTACGCCGCCGCCGCGCGGGGATCATCGACTGGCTGCGGGCCAATGGGCAGCTGAACCGCACCCCGCTGGTCGTCTACACCTCGGCCGGGATGGACCGGGCGGAGCTGCCGCGACTCGCATCGGGTGAAACCGTCCTCTTCCTGGCGGAGCGGTCGACGAGCGACGAGGTCCAGTCGCGGATCGTCGACCTGCTGGCGAAGATCGGCACCAACTAGACGGACGCGGGGCCCAGAACAGGGTGGGGCGGTACGGGTATCCCGTACCGCCCCACCCTGTTTCACGTGAAACAGAAGAGGAACCGAGGCCTCAGAGCCGGGTGACGTCCAGCTCGCCTTCCGCGTACTGCTTGCGGATCACCTTCTTGTCGAACTTGCCGACGCTCGTCTTCGGCACGGCGGCGATCACCGACCAGCGCTCCGGCAGCTGCCACTTGGCGATGCCCGACTCGGCGAGGAACTCCTTCAGCGCCTCGTAGTCGGTCCCGGTGACGCCCTCCTTGAGGACCACCGTCGCGAGCGGCCGCTCGCCCCACTTCTCGTCCGGCACGGCCACGACGGCCGCCTCCGCCACGTCCGGGTGGGCCATCAGCGCGTTCTCCAGCTCGACGCTGGAGATCCACTCGCCGCCCGACTTGATGACGTCCTTGGCCCGGTCGGTGAGGGTGAGGTAGCCGTCGGTGCTGATCACACCGACGTCGCCGGTCTTCAGCCAGCCGTCCTCGCTGAACTTGTCCTCGGGGCGCAGGTGCTCGCCGTCGGCGCCGCCGTAGTAGGCGGCGGCGATCCAGGGGCCCCTGACCTCCAGCTCACCGGCCGACTCGCCGTCCCACGGAAGGTGTTCGCCGCCGGGGCCGACCAGCCGCGCCTCGACCCCGGCGGGGAAGCGGCCCTGGGTGACCCGGTACGGCCACTCCTCGTCGGCGCTCAGACCGGCGGGCGGGTGGGCCATGGTGCCGAGCGGCGAGGTCTCCGTCATGCCCCAGGCGTGGCAGAGCCGGACGCCGAGCTTGTCGTACGCCTCCATCAGCGAGGGCGGACAGGCCGCGCCGCCGATGGTCACGTTGGCCATGGAGGTGAGGTCGCGCGGGTTGGCGGTGACCTCGGCGAGCAGGCCCTGCCAGATGGTCGGAACGGCGGCGGCGTGCGTCGGGCGCTCGCTCTCGATCATGTCGGCGAGCGGAGCGGGCTGGAGGAAGCGGTCCGGCATGAGCATGTTGACGCCGCTCATGAACGTGGAGTGCGGCAGGCCCCAGGCGTTCACATGGAACTGGGGCACGACGACGAGCGTGGTGTCCTTGTCGGTCAGCCCCATCGACTCGGTCATGTTGACCTGCATCGAGTGCAGGTAGATCGAGCGGTGCGAGTAGACGACGCCCTTGGGGTCGCCCGTGGTGCCGGAGGTGTAGCACATGGCCGCGGCCTGGCGTTCGTCCAGCTCCGGCCAGTCGTACGTGGTGGGGCGGCCCGCGATCAGTTCCTCGTACTCGTGCACGCGCGGCGCGACGCCGGCGAGGGCGGAGCGGTCGCCGGGGCCGGACACGACCACGTGCTCGATGCTCGGCAGGTGAGGCAGCAGCGGCACGAGGAGCGGCAGCAGCGAGCCGTTGACGATCACCACCCTGTCGTCCGCGTGGTTGACGATCCAGGCGAGCTGCTCGGGGGGCAGCCGGAGGTTGAGGGTGTGGAGCACGGCCCCCATGGAGGGAATGGCGAGGTACGCCTCGACGTGGACGGCGTTGTTCCACATGAGCGTCGCGACCCTCTGGTCGCCGTCGACGCCCAGCTCGTCGCGCAGCGCGTTGGCCAGCCGGGTGGCGCGTGCGCCGATCTCGGCGAAGGTGGCACGGTGCGGCTCGGGTTCGCCGGTCCAGGTCGTGACCTGCGACTTCCCATGAATCGTCATCCCGTGGTGCAGGATGCGGGTGACAGTCAGCGGTACGTCCTGCATGGTGCTCAGCACGGCGTCCTCCCGGTAGGCGCTACGCGGCAGTAAGGTTCCGCTGATTCTGCGCACATACCAAGCGGTATGTCACTACTCGCGGGAAAATATCTGCCGGGCCCCCCGCTGGAGAGCCGGGTCAGGACCCCCTGACGGAGCGGGCCGAGCCGTCCGGATCAGCGGACCGGCGTCAGCTCCGGGTCCTCGCGGAGCTTGCCGAGGGCACGGGAGACGGCGCTCTTGACCGTACCGATCGACACGCCGAGCACCTCCGCCGTCTGGGCCTCGCTCAGGTCCTCGTAATAGCGCAGGACGACCATCGCGCGCTGGCGGTCCGGGAGCTTGAGCACCGCCCGCCACATCGCGTCGTGCAACGACTGCTGCTCGGCCGGGTCAGGCGCCGGAAAGGCCTCCCGCTCGGGCAGCTCCTCGCACGCGAACTCGTCGACCTTGCGCTTGCGCCACTGCGAGGTGCGGGTGTTGAGCAGCGCCCGCCGGACGTAGCCGTCCAGCGCCCGGTGGTCCTCGATCCGCTCCCACGCGACGTACGTCTTGGCGAGCGCGGTCTGCAGCAGGTCCTCCGCGTCGCACGGGTTCGCGGTGAGCGAGCGCGCGGTACGCAGCAGGACCGGTCCACGGGCCCGTACGTACGAGGAGAACGACGCGTAGGGCGCGTGGGGGTGGCCGGCGGCGGTGGCAGAGGCCGCCCTGGAGGCGCCCGTGCAGACTGGCGTGGTCATGTACTCAACGCTAGGAGCGGGCGCCGCCGAGGGGATCGCCCCCAGGTCCCGAAGGCTCGTCCGCCTCAGGTTGTAGGGGGTGTGCACCCTGCACCTCCTGAAGGTGGACGGGCCTCCGCCCGGCCGTAGGGGTCCGCCCCCGAGAGCCCCCGGGGGCCGGGCGTCGCCGCTCAGCCGTCCGCACCGATGACCAGGCCCGACGTCGGAACCCCCGTACCTGCCGTGACCAGCGACCTCGCCGCCCCCGCCACCTGGTTCACCGACGTCCCCCGGATCTGCCGGACGGCCTCCGCGATGCCGTTCATCCCATGGAGGTACGCCTCCCCCAGCTGACCCCCATGGGTGTTCAGGGGCAGCGCGTCCGCGGCGACGAACGCCCCGGCCTCCCCGGGTCCGCAGAAACCGAACTCCTCCAGCTGCATCAGGACGAACGGGGTGAAGTGGTCGTAGAGGATGCCCACGTCGATGTCGGCCGGCGACAGTCCGGAGCTGCGCCAGAGCTGCCGTGCGACCACGGCGGTCTCCGGCAGGCCCGTCAGCCCGTCCCGGTAGAAGCTCGTCATCTGCTCCTGCGACCGGCCCGCGCCCTGGGCCGCCGCGACGACGACGGCGGGCGGTCGGGGCAGGTCGCGGGCGCGCTCCACGCTGGTGACGACGAGGGCCTGGCCGCCGTCCGTCTCCTGGCAGCAGTCCAGCAGCCGCAGCGGCTCCACGATCCAGCGGGACGCGGCGTGGTCGGCGAGCGTGATCGGCTTCCCGTGGAAGTACGCCGCCGGGTTCCGCGCCGCGTGCCGCCGGTCGACCACCGCCACCTGCCCGAAGACCTCCGGGTCGAGGCCGTACGCGTGGAGGTAGCGCTGGGCCGCCATCGCCACCCAGGAGGCCGGGGTGAGCAGCCCGTACGGCAGGTTCCAGCCGAGCGCCGCGCCCTCGGCGGTGGGCTCGCGCCGCTGGACGCCGGAGCCGAAGCGGCGGCCGGAGCGCTCGTTGAAGGCCCGGTAGCAGACGACGACGTCCGCGATCCCGCTCGCCACCGCGAGGGCGGCCTGCTGCACGGTGGCGCAGGCCGCGCCCCCGCCGTAGTGGATCCGGGAGAAGAACGACAGCTCGCCGATCCCGGTCGCCTGGGCGACGGTGATCTCGGGGCTGGTGTCCATGGTGAAGGTGACGAGCCCGTCCACGTCGGCGGGGGTGAGGCCAGCGTCGTCGAGGGCGGCACGGACGGCCTCGACGGCCAGCCTCAGCTCGCTGCGTCCTGAGTCCTTGGAGAACTCGGTGGCCCCGATGCCGACGATCGCCGCCTTCCCGCCGAGCGAGTCGGCCCTGCGGATGCTCATGCTCCGGCCCTTTCGTCGCTCGGGGCCGGCAGGGTCACGATGACCGTGCCGGTGACGTGGCGGCCGATGCCGTTGTCGCCGGTGACGGCGATCGTCGCGCGCACGGGCTCTTCGCCGGCCGGCCCGGCCAGCTCCGTGACGCGTCCGGCCAACCGCAGGACGTCTCCCGGGTAGTTGGGAGCGCCGAGGCGGATCGCGACCTTACGGAGGACGGCGTTCGGGCCGAAGTGGTCGGTGATGTAGCGGCCGACGAGCCCGTTGGTGGTGAGGATGTTCATGAAGATGTCGGGGGAGCCCTTCTCCCGGGCCAGCTCCGCGTCGTGGTGCACGTCCTGGTAGTCGCGCGAGGCGATGGCCCCGGCGACGATCAGGGTCCGGGTCAGCGGGATCTCCAGGGGCGGCAGCTCATCGCCGACGCGGTACGTGGGTGTCACGACGCGTCCTCCTGACGGCCGGCGGCCAACAACAGGCCCAGCTCCTCCAGGACTTCGCTGCCGCAGCCGAGATACGCGTCGAGCTGACGGCCCCAGAGGAAGTGCCGGTGGACCGGGTGGTCGAGGTCGGCGCCGGTGCCGCCGTGCAGATGCTGGCCCGCGTGGACGACCCGTTTGCCCGCCTCCGAGGCCCACCAGGCGGCGGTCAGCGCCGCTGTCCCGTACTCCCGTCCGTCGTCCCGCCGCCAGGCCGCCTCGTACGCGGTGACCCGGATCGCCTCGGTGTCCATGTGGGCGTCGGCGGCGCGGAGCAGGACGCCCTGGTTGGTGGAGAGCGGGCGCCCGAACTGCTCGCGGGTGACGGTGTGGTGGACCGCGCGGGCGAGCGATCCCGCGCACACCCCGGCCTGGAGTCCGGCGAACGCGGTACGTGCGGCGGCGAGGACGGCCGCGTACGCCTCCGGGCCGTTCCCCAGACGCTCCCCGCGTACGCCGTCGAGAACCAGCCGTCCCGCCGCCCAGGGCGCGGTCGTCTCCACCGGCACCACGGCCACGCCCGGTGCGCCCGCCCCGACGATCCACAGGGCCCGGTCGGCGTCCGCCACCAGCACCTGGGTGGCGTCGCGCAGCCAGAGCACCCAGGGGACGGCCCCGTGCAGCGCACCGTCCGACGTGTGTACGCCGCCCCGCGCCGGGAAGGCGCCCGTCGCCACCGCCGTACCGTCGCGCAGCCCGGGGAGCAGGCGCTCGCGCTGCTCGGCCGTGCCGTACTCGGCGATCGCGAGGAGCCCGTACACACCGGTGGCCGCGAACGGGACCTGGGCGGTGGTCCGGCCCTGTTCCTCCAGGAGCAGGACGAGGCCGAGCAGCCCGATGTCCTCGACCGCGCCGGGCAGTCCGGCAGCGCACAGCTCCTTCCACAGTTCCGCGTCGGTGCCCGTGCCGGCCGCCGCCAGCCGCTCGTGGGTGGACAGGTCGCCGAAGATGCGCGCGGCCAGTCCCTGTGCGGCGGACTGTTCCTCGCTCGGGGTGAAGTCCATCTCAACCGCCTTCGCTCGCCCGGAAGACCGGCAGTTCCAGATCGGGGTCCGTGACGAGGAACTCCAGGTGTACGGGCATGCCGACGCGGACCTTGTCGTACGGCACACCGATCACGTTGCTGACGATGCGGACACCCTCGGCCAGCTCGATGAGCGCGACGGCGTACGGTCCGCCCTCGCCGGACGGGCTGAAGGCGGGGAACGGCGGGTGATGCATCACGACATGGCTGAAGACCGTGCCCCGGCCGCCCGCCTCGACCGTGTCCCACTCCGCGCCGCCGCAGGCGTTGCAGCCGGGCAGCCAGGGGAGGCGCAGGGTCGCGCAGTCGGTGCAGCGCTGGATGAGGAGCCGGTGGTCGGCGACTCCGGCCCAGAAGCCGGCGTTGTCGCGATTGATCACGGGCCGGGGGCGCGGAGGAGGGGCAACGGGCTTCTCCCGTTGTGCGGGGCGGTACTTGAGGATGCGGAAGCGGTGTGTTCCGGCGGGCTCGCCCTCGGCGCGGACGTCCGTGCGGGTGGTGACGAAGTAGCCGGTGCCGAGCTTGGTCGTCTTGCGCCGGGAGACGGACTCGATGACCGTGTCGAAGGTGATCCGGTCGCCGGGGCGCAGCGGGCGCGCGTACTCCTGCTCGCAGTCGGTCGCGACGACGGAGGTGTAGCCGCCGCCGTCGAGCAGGGCGAACATCTCGTCGTACGCCGCGGAGCGCCCCGCGCTGTCCGTGTGCCCGGAGAGCCCGCCCATCGTCCACGCCTGGAGCATCGTGGGCGGGGCGACGGCGTCCGGGCCCCGGTAGGCGGCCGAGGCGTCGCCCATCGCCTCGCACCAGTGCCGGATCATGGGCTCGTTGACCGGGTCCTTGCCCGTGCCCCCGGTGGCGGCGGCGCGGCCCTCGTAGGCCGCGAGCCGCTCGTACAGCTGGTCCCGGTCGTCGGGCTCCCGGCTGCCGTCGGCCTCCCGTTCGCTCATCGCTTGCTCCGGGTCATCCCGAGCCGGGCCGTGGCGACGATCTCGCGCTGCACCTCGCCGACACCGCCACCGAAGGTGTTGATCTGCGCCGCGCGGTTCATCCGCTCCAGCTCGCCGCCGGGCCCGGAACAGCCGGGAGAACCAGCCCGGAGCAGGGCGGCTTCCCCGACGGCCTCCTGGCACATCCGGTAGACCTCGACCGCGCTCTCGGTGCCCGCGAACTTCACGCCGCTGGCCTCTCCGGGGGCGGGCGCTCCGGCGCCGACGGCGTCGACCAGCCGCCAGTTCAGCAGGCGCGTCGCCGTGAGCCGGGCGTACGCCTCCGCGAGCCGGGCGCGCACCCACGGCTCGTCGATCCGGCGGCGCCCGGTCACGGGATCGGGGGTGCGGGCGTGGGCGAGTGCCTCCTCGTAGAAGTCCTCGGCCTGCATGCCGATCGCGGCCAGCGCGACACGTTCGTGGTTGAGCTGGCTGGTGATGAGCTTCCAGCCGCCGTTCTCCTCGCCGACGAGGTTCGTGGCCGGGACGCGTACGCCGTCGTAGTAGGTGGCGGTGGTGGTGACCCCGCCCACCGTCCGGATCGGCGTCCAGGAGAAGCCGGGACAGTCCGTGGGCACCAGGATGATCGAGATGCCGCGGTGCTTGGGGGCCTCGGGGTCCGTACGGCAGGCGAGCCAGATCCAGTCCGCCTGCTGGGCGTTGCTGGTGAAGATCTTCTGGCCGTCGATGACCCAGTCGTCGCCGTCCCGCACGGCACGGGTCCGCAGCGCCGCCAGGTCCGTACCGGCATCGGGCTCGCTGTAGCCGATCGCGAAGACGAGGTCGCCGCCGAGGACGCGGGGCAGGAGTTGCGCCTTCTGCTCCTCGGTCCCGTGCGCCATCAGGGTCGGGCCGACGGTGTTGAGCGTGACCATGGAGACCGGTGCGCCGGCCCGGTACGCCTCGTCGAAGAAGACGAACTGCTCGTCGGGGCCCCTGCCCCGGCCGCCGTACTCCTCGGGCCAGCCGAGACCGAGCAGGCCGTCGGCGCCGATCCGGCGGAGCAGCCGCCGCTGTTCGCCCGCGTCCGGCACGCCGCCGCCCCCGCTCTCCCCCTGTCTCTTA
>NZ_JAAXYC010000309.1 GCF_018619185.1 Streptomyces sp. McG3
GCGCGACAGTCGAGAGAGAAGCGGACAGGGCTCGGGGGAGGCGTCAGTCGAGACAGAACTCGTTGCCCTCGATGTCCTGCATGTTGAGGCAGGACTCGTTCTCCTCGTCGGCGAGCAGCAGTTGTCCGCGCACCGCGCCGAGCGGGATCAGCCGTGCGCATTCGGCCTCCAGCGCGGCCAGGCGCTCCTCGCCCACGAGCCCGGTGCCGACGCGCACGTCGAGATGCACCCGGTTCTTGACGACCTTTCCTTCGGGAACGCGCTGGAAGTACAGCCGCGGCCCCACGCCCGAGGGGTCCTGGCAGGCGAATCCCGCGTCCCGCTTCTCGGGCGGCAGGGAGAGGTCGTATTCGCCCCACGTGGCGAACCCCTCCGGCGGCGACGGAAGGACGTACCCCAACACCTCGCACCAGAAATGTGCGACGCGCGAGGGCGACGCGCAGTCGAAGGTGATCTGTACCTGCCTGATCGGAGCCATCGGGCCACCCTAGTGGCGCACCGTTCGCGGAGCCTCCGAATTTCGCCGCGGGTCGAGTCGCGGTACGGGTCGCCCCCGGCGGATCACCGAGCCACGGATGCCCCTTCGACACGCGCTCCACCCAAGTGGACGGCGCGAGGGCTGCGTTCGGCCCGGAAGAAATGAGGAAGCGGAACGCGAAGCGCGCTGAAAGGATGAGGTACTCCAGGGCCGACCCCAGCACCAGGAGACGCACCCATCGTGACCCGCACCAGCGCCGTTTCACTGATCCGTTCCCTCTCCCTCTCCGACGTGGCCGAGTACGCCTATGCGGCCACCGCGCCCGCCGGGTCCCGCCTGATCTTCCTCGCCGGTTCGTGTCCGCTCGACGAGCACGGCGAGACCGTGGCCGTGGGCGACTACGCGGGACAGGCGGCGAAGGCCGTGGAAAACCTGCGGACGGCGCTCGCCGACGCGGGCGCCTCGGTCGAGGACGTCATCAACACCCGGGTCCTCGTGGCCTCGGCCCGGCAGGAGGATCTCGTGGCCGCGTGGGCAGTGGTCCGGGACTCGTTCGGCGACCACGACGTGCCCAGCACGCTGATGGGCGTCACCGTGCTCGGCTACGCGGACCAGCTCGTCGAGATCGAAGCCGTGGCCGCCGTCCTCGACACCCCGACGCCCGACGGCCCGGCCGGCCCCCCGTCGGCGTAGTGGCGGTGTGAACCCGCGCCCCCTCGCACCGAAGCGTGCGAGGGGGCGCTGTCGGCATGGCGGATCACCCCGTACGGACGCGCGGACCGCGCCCTTCGCTCGGGCGCGGGTCACGATGAGGAGAGGCCGCACACGCGGAGCCGGTACACACCCGTCACTCGAACGGCACACCCCCACAGCAGCCTCATCTCATATCTGAGATAACCTGCCGTCATGTCAGACGACTACCTCGTACGCATCGGCAAGCTCATCCGTGACGCCCGTCAGCACCGGGGCTGGACACAGACGCAGCTGGCTGAGGCGCTCGCCACCAGCCAGAGCGCCGTCAACCGCATCGAGCGCGGCAACCAGAACATCAGCCTTGAGATGATCGCCCGCATCGGTGAAGCCCTCGACAGCGAGATCGTGTCGCTCGGTTACGCCGGGCCCATGCATCTGCGGGTCGTCGGCGGCCGCCGGCTCTCCGGGGCCATCGACGTCAAGACCAGCAAGAACGCCTGCGTCGCGCTGCTGTGCGCCTCGCTGCTCAACAAGGGTCGGACGGTCCTGCGCCGGGTGGCCCGGATCGAGGAGGTGTTCCGGCTCCTGGAGGTGCTGAACTCCATCGGGGTCCGCACCCGCTGGGTCAACGACGGCGTGGACCTGGAGATCGTGCCGCCCGCGCAGCTGGACCTGGAGGCGATCGACGCCGACGCCGCGCGCCGCACCCGCTCGATCATCATGTTCCTGGGTCCGCTGCTGCACCGGACGGAGCAGTTCACCCTGCCGTACGCGGGCGGCTGCGACCTCGGCACCCGCACGATCGAGCCGCACATGATCGCGCTGCGCCGGTTCGGCCTGGAGATCGCCGCCACGGAGGGCCTCTACCACGCACAGGTCGACCGCTCCGTCTCCCCGGACCGGCCCATCGTGCTGACCGAGCGCGGCGACACCGTGACCGAGAACGCCCTGCTGGCGGCAGCCCGCCACGACGGCACGACCGTCATCCGCAACGCCTCCTCCAACTACATGGTCCAGGACCTGTGCTTCTTCCTGGAGGCCCTGGGCGTACGGGTCGACGGCGTCGGCACGACGACGCTCACCGTGCACGGGGTCCCGCAGATCGACGTGGACGTGGACTACTCCCCCTCCGAGGACCCGGTCGAGGCGATGAGCCTGCTGGCCGCCGCGGTGGTGACCGAGTCCGAACTCACCATCCGCCGGGTGCCGATCGAGTTCCTGGAGATCGAGCTCGCGGTCCTGGAGGAGATGGGCGTCGACTGCGACCGCACCCCGGAGTACGCCGCCGACAACGCGCGCACCCGCCTGGTGGACCTGACGGTGCGGCCCTCCAAGCTGGAGGCCCCGATCGACAAGATCCACCCGATGCCGTTCCCCGGCCTGAACATCGACAACGTCCCGTTCTTCGCGGCGATCGCCGCCGCCGCGCACGGCCAGACCCTGATCCACGACTGGGTCTACGACAACCGCGCGATCTACCTCACCGACCTCAACCGCCTGGGCGGCCGTCTCCAACTCCTCGACCCCCACCGGGTCCTGGTCGAGGGCCCGACCCGCTGGCGCGCCGCCGAGATGATGTGCCCGCCCGCCCTGCGGCCCGCCGTGGTGGTGCTGCTGGCGATGATGGCGGCGGAAGGCACCTCCGTACTCCGCAACGTCTACGTGATCAACCGCGGCTACGAGGAGCTGGCCGAGCGCCTCAACTCGGTGGGCGCGCAGATCGAGATCTTCCGGGACATCTGAGCGGCGGATGCCGTCGTCCCCGCCTGCCCTGATACGTGGCCGGTCAAGCGGGGGCGGCGGCATCTCCGTAGCGGCCGCGTGTCAGATTCGGGTCATGGTCGAGGTGTAGCCGCCTCCGCCCGGGTAGACCCAGTCACCGGTCGCCGTGGTGCCGTCCGCGCTGAACGTGCCTTCGTAGTAGGCCGGGCTGCCCTTCGCGCCGGCCCAGATGGTCAGCTTGTCGCCGACCAGCTCGTAGACGTAGTCGAAGGTGTTGCCGTTCGAGTCGTAGTACCGCGACACCACGTCCGCACCGACCGGCTCGCCGAACGGGCGGAGGTTTCCGATCAGTTCCATGCCGGTGACCGGCTCGCCGAACTGGCTGAGTTCGACGTGCTGGATGAGGAAGAACCGGCCGGGCATCCACTCGTACCGCACGGTTCCCTCGGCTCCGCCGGTCACCGTCCAGGTGCCGACCAGACGGTCCAGGGCTTTCAGCTCGGCGCTCGGCGCGTTGGTCTCAGACATGTCGTCCTCCTTGATGGGTTCTCGCGGCTACCTCGGAGCTGCCCGCCCGATCTCGACACCGACCGGATGTGCCGTGGGTCACTTCACCAACGGGTCGAGATTCCGGGACCGGCAACGAGGTAGCCGCGAGAACCTGCCAAGGAGGAAGCCATGACCACCCACGCTGTCGCTACCGCTCGCACCCCGGACCGCCTGCTGGCCGCCGGAGCCCTCGCCGGTCCGGTCTTCGCCGCCTCGGCCGTCGTCCAGATGCTCACCCGTACGGGGTTCGACATCACCCGGCACCCCATCAGCCAGCTCGCCACCGGTGGCCCCGGCTGGATCCAGATCATGACGTTCGTGCTCGCGGGTCTCGGCAGCCTTGCGCTGGCCGCCGGTATCAGGCGCACTTTCCGCGACGGACCGGGACGGCGGGTGCTGCCGGTCTGCGTCGGTGTCTTCGGCGTCGGGCTGATCGCCGCCGGCGTGTTCACCATGGATCCGGAGAACGGCTTTCCGGTGGGCACCCCGGACCGGCCGGTCGCCCAGATGTCCTGGCACAGCATCGCGCACTCGGCCTCGGCGGCCATCGCCTTCCTGGCACTGGCCGTCGCCGCCGTCGCCCTTGCCGTACGGTGCGTCCGCCGCGGTGCTGTGCTTCCGGCCGTGCTGAACGGCGTGGTCGCGTTCATCCTGCTCCTGCCCATGTCACCGGACCGCATGAGCATCCAGATCGCCGTGAACGGCCTGGTCGCCTTCACGTGGACGACCGTTGTCGCGGTGTCCCTGCGGCGTACCCCGTGACCTCCTCTACCATCATCCGGACCAGATATGAGGGGGCAACCGCGATGAAGTACCTGCTGCTCGGCTACACATCGGCCGCCGCCTGGGACGCCGCGACCGCCGAGTCCCCGTCCCCGGAGGCGCTGGCCGCGTTCACCGTCTACCAGAGGTTCGAGCGGGAACTGCTCGACACCGGTGAGCTCGTCAGCACCGAGGGCCTGGGGCATCCGGCGGTCAGCACCACGGTCCACCGGACACCGGACGGCACGATGGCGACCGACGGACCGTTCGCCGAGTTGAAGGAAGTTCTGGCCAGCTTCGCGGTGATCGACGTGGCCGACCGGGAACGGGCTGTGGAGATCGCCTCGCGGATCGTTCAGGTGCTGGGCGAGCCGATCGAGATCCGGCCGGTCATGGGCGAGGACTTCACGGCGTGACCGGCGGATCCCCACCGGGCCCGACCCGGGCGACACACCGCGCCGGGGCGGTGAACGGCGGGCTGGACACGACCCTCGACATCGACGTCGAGATGCTGCTGCGCGCCGAAGCACCGCAGGTGCTCGGCGCGTTGGCGCGACGCTTCGGCCGCTTCGACACGGCCGAGGACGCGGTGCAGGAAGCGCTGCTGGCGGCGAGCCGGACATGGCCGGCCCAGGGCGTACCGGAGGATCCACGCGGCTGGCTCATCCGCATCGGCTACCGGCGTATGGTCGACCTGCTCCGCTCGGACCAGGCGCGGCGCCGACGCGAGCGGGAAGTCGGCCTGGCCGAACTGGCCATGCAGGAGACGCATCGCAGGGCGGGTCCTCAGCAGGAGGCCGACGACAGCCTCACGCTGTTGCTCCTCTGCTGTCACCCGGCGCTGAGCCACACCTCCCAGGTGGCGCTCACCCTGCGCGCGGTCGGCGGCCTGACGACCGCCGAGATCGCGCATGCGTACGGAACGTCCGAAGCCACCATGGGGACGCGGATCAGTCGCGCGAAACAGCAACTCACCCGTGCCGGGGCACGCTTCACCGCCCCCACCGCCGCCGACCGGCCCGGCCGCGTGAGCGCCGTCATGAAGGTGCTCTATCTCGTCTTCAACGAGGGCTACGCGGCGTCCGCCGGCGGCGAACTCGCGCGCCTCGATCTGACCGGTGAGGCGATCCGGCTGACCCGGACTCTCGTCGACGCCATGCCGGACGAGGCGGAGGCGACCGGCCTTCTGGCGCTCATGCTGCTCACCGAGTCGCGGCGTGCCGCCCGCACCGGCGATGACGGCCGATTGCTGCTGCTGGACGAGCAGGACCGGACCCGATGGAATCGCGAACTCATTCGCGAAGGAACCGAGTTGATCGACAGGGTCTGGAAACGGGGCGAGCCGGGGCCGTACCGGTTCCAGGCCGCGATCGCGGCCCTGCACGCCGCCGCCGCGGCTCCCCAACGTACGGACTGGCCGCAGATCGCCCTGCTGTATCTCTGGCTGGAACGCCTCAGCCCGACCGCCACGGTGCGACTGAGCCGGGTGGTCGCGGTGGCACAGGCCTTCGGACCGGTCCGGGGGCTGGCACTGCTCGACGGCCTCAACCGGCGCCACGGACTGGACCGGGACCCTCTCACCCGGCGGCGGGAGCGTGCGGTGCGCGCCCACCTGGTGCGGATGACCGGCGACACGGCCGGAGCCGCGACGCTGTACCGCGAGGCGGCCACCCTGACCGACAACCAGGTGGAGCGCCGCTACCTGCTCGGCGAAGCCGACCGCCTCAACCTGACCGGTCCGTCGGCCCGTCTCGGCGATACACAGCCCGCCCGGGCCGCGACTCACGGCGGACATGGTCAAGAACCTTTGTTTTGTGCTTACTTGTGAGCGAAGTCCAAACACCTCTGTGCACTCGGTGCGCAGATTTTTCGCTCATTCACCCATCCGGAGGCGCGTACTACGGCATAGGATCATGCCGCGCGCCCCTGGGGCCTCTGCTGCCCCACCGGCATCGCTCCCCCCACCGTCATCGTTCCCCCACCAGCACGCCCTCACCGACACCCCCCACCATCCGTAAACAGGTACAGGTATCCGCGTGTCACCGATACTCAAGCCCGGTTCCGGCGACGGAGCCGCGCAGTGAAAATCAATCGTCGCCTCGTACTCCTCGTCACCGCACCGCTCACCGTGGCCGTCGCTTTCTCGGTCCTGGCACTCGCACCCGCGACCAACCAGGCGCTACAGGCCGACCGGCTGGCCTCGATGGTCGAAGCCGCTGACGGAGCAAGCGAGTTGGCCAACCGGTTACAGCGTGAGCGGGCGGCGGCCACCGCCCTGATCTCCGAACAGGGAGACGCGGAAGCATTCCGGTTACGTGCGAACGCGACCGACGAGAGCATCGCCGGATTCCGCAGCCGGACCAAGGGGCTCTCCGCGGTACCGGGCAGCGCCCGGGGCGCCCTGGACCGTATCGAGCGCTTCGTCGAGGAGATGCCCGGCCTCCGCGCCCAGGTGCGCTCGGGAAGCAGCACCGTCTCCGCCCTCGCCTTCGGCTATCGCATCGTGATCGCCGACCTCAACAGCTACCGCGACGGCATCGCGCAGGCGGACGGCGTGGACGCCGATATCGCGGACCGGATCCGCGCCGCCGCGGCCCTCTCCGAGGCCGCCGAGCACACGGCCCAGCAGCAGGTCACCGTCATGAGGGCGCAGGCCGCGGGCGGCTTCACCATCGCCTCGCAGCGGACCTTCGACGCCGGGCGGTTGGGCTACACCGAGTCGACCGGCGCCATGTTCGACCTCGGGCCGGGCGAATGGCGGACCTGGCTGGAGCGCACCCTCTCCGGGGCGAAGGCCCTGGAGGCCCGGCGCCTTGAGGACCAGATCGGGCGGACGGGCACCGGCAAGGACATCACGGTCACCCCGAAGGAATGGCAGAAGGCGGCCAACGACCGTCAGGAGCTGCTCCGTTCGGTGGAGAAGCGGGTCGACGCGGCCGTCCTCGCCCAGGTCTCCGACGTGCGTACCACCCTCATCTGGACGGCCGGCGCGGAGGTCGCGCTGGTGGTGCTGACCCTGGTCGGCGTCGTCGTCGTCGCGATCCGCCTGGGCCGCGTCATGGTCCGGCGGCTGCGCGATCTGCGCAACGCCGCGCACGAGGTCGCCCACTCCGGGCTGCCCGCCGTGATGAGCGAGCTGTCCCAGCCCGGCGCGCTGCGTGGCGCGACGCCCGAGGAGGTGGCCCGGCGGACCGGTGACCCGGTCGGGACCACGGGCGAGGACGAGATCGGCGAGGTCGGTGAGGCGTTCAACGCCGTCCACCACGAGGCCGTCCGCCTCGCCGCCCAGCAGGCTTATGTGCATGAGCAGTTGGCAGAGACGCTGGTCGGTGTCGCACGCCGGGGAGCACGGTTGACCGCTGTCATGGTGTCCGAGCTGGACACGGTGCAGCGCGACGAGGCCGACCCCGTGCGGATGAAGACCCTCTTCGCTCTCGACCACCTCGCCATCCGCATGGAGCGCAACACCAACAACCTCCTGGTGCTGGGCGGTTACGGGAACGCCCGGGTGCGGTCGGCCGATGTGGGCTGCTCCACCGTCATCGTGGCCGCCGCCCAGCAGATCGAGCGGTTCGACCGCGTCTCCCTCGGGGTGATCGAGTCGGGGATCGGAGTCACCGCCCGCGCCGTGCACGACGTGGCGCACATCCTGGCGGAGCTGCTCGACAACGCGACCCGCTACTCGCCCCCGGACAAGCAGGTCGGGGTCGCCGTCTGGCGGCTGTGGGACCGGGCCGTCGTGCAGATCGTCGACGAGGGCGTGGGCATCACCGCGGAGCGCCGCGCGGTCCACAACGCAGCGCTGCTCGAACCGCAGGCCGGCATCGGCGACGTACGGTCCATGGGGCTGCACGTGGTGGCACGGCTCGCCGCGCGCCACGGCATCGTCGTGGAACTGCGCGACTCGTCCGGCCCCGGCACCATCGCCGAGGTCACGCTGCCCGCGAAGGTGCTGGCCCTGGACCTCAAGGAAGACCAGGCTCCGACGCCGGGCACGCTCGGCAACGATGTCGGCTACGAAGCGCCCCGGCCGATCACACCGCCGGGGCCGGGGGGCCGCCGGCAGCCGGCCGCGGCGAGGACACGACCCGGCCACGGCAGCGCCCCGGTCGGGGCGGGCGTCGGCACCGCCGGGGCCGGCGCCCCGGCCGGCGGCGAGCGGGAGACCCCGCCCGGCCACGACGGGCCCCGCGGCTCCAGCCGTGAGCGGGACCACGACACCAGGCCCGCGGCGCACCCCGTGCACGACGAGCCGGTGTCACGTGTCGCCGGTGTCAGCTCCTCGGGGCTGCCCCTGCGGCAGCGCAGGGCGCCTCAGCAGTGGCCCGCCGCGGGGAAGCGGGAGGGCGCAGAACAGCGCCCCGGGGCCGGTGCGCCACGGCCGTCGCCCCGTCGCAGGGACTCCCGACAGGTCTCCGACGTGCTGGCGGCCTACGCCCAGGGGATCAACCGGAGCACGAACCACCGGGGGCGTTCCGCCCCGGACGACAACACCGAACGGACCGAGAAATGACCACCTCCTCCGACCTGAGCTGGATCCTGAGCGATTTCGCCGGGCGTCTTCCGGAAGTCACCCAGGCGATAGCCGTGTCCGTGGACGGACTCGCGCTGGCGTACACCGGTGTGGAACGCGACGACGCCGAGCGGCTGGCCGCGATCGCGTCCGGCGTCGTCAACCTGCTCTCCGCGGCAGCCCAGTTGACCAACACCGATCCCGTGGAGCACAGCCTCACCGCGATGGAGGGCGGCTACATGTTCTCGATGGCCGTCTCCAGCGGTGCCTCGCTCCTCGTCACCACGACCAGGGACGCGGACATCGGCGAGGTCAGCTACATGATGTCCGAACTGATCAACCAGGTCGGCGACTCGCTGTCTCCCCAGGTCCGCGATCCGAGCCTCCCGCCCCTGCGCTGACCGCCGGTCCTGCCCTGACCGCCGGTCCTGCACTCCCCACGGGTGGCGGCCACCCGCCGCACCCGTCCCGACCGGCACGCACGACACTCCTGCCCCCGAGACCGTGATG